>CAZLGA010000011.1:22825-43948 GCA_964559225.1 uncultured bacterium
TGCGTCCAGAACGATGACGATAGTTCGGTAGCGGTAGTTGCCCAATTCATTGGGCGACAGAAAGACAATAATGTGTAGTTGCCCAATTCATTGGGCTTGTCTCATAAATCAAGCAATTACGAACAGATTTTCCAACCGCGATTTACCGGGGGATGGCAAAACCATCCCCCGGTTTCTCATTTTGATCGTAACCACCACTGTGCCTGAACAACAGAAAGACAATAATGTGTAGTTGCCCAATGAATTAGGCTTGCCTAATAAATTAGGCAACTACAAACTACCCTTTTCATAAAATTGCTCAAATTTTATCTTTTCTAATAGAGGATTATTTTGAATATATTCTCGAATTTTGTTTAATGCATTTTTATTCCTGATTACATGTTCATAATAATTCGGTTGCCATAACTTAATCCATGCCTTTTTGCTTGTTCCTGCTTTTAATCTTCTTACTACCTCACCCAATTTCAATTTGCATTCTTCTAAGATAAAAATAATATGGAGGTGTGTAGGCATTATTATAATATAATCAACTTTAAGCCCGGTTATATTTTGAGGGATTTGCTCAATAAATTGAGCAACTACATCTTTTATTCTACCGACTAAATATGGTTTTCGGTAGTTCGTACAGATGGTAACAAAATAATAACCATCTGTTCTATAGTCATAATCTTTAAGTCTAATATTTTTGATGCCTTTCAAAACTCAAATCCATCTTTAGCATAATTATTGGGCTTGCCCGATAAACCTACCTTGATGAATATTAAGGTCAGGCAACTATAGGAAATCTTTTAATAGTTCATCAATAATATAGTCAGATTTTATTCCTTCGGCCTCCGCAGCAAAATTGGTGATTATTCTATGTCTTAAAACTGGATGACATACATAGCGGACATCATCAAGGTTTGGAGAAAACCTCCCATCCATTGCCGCCTTTGCTTTTGCACCAAGAATCAAATACTGTGATGCCCTTGGTCCCGCGCCCCAAGCAACATATTTTTTTACAATTTCAGTTGTGTTTTTGTTTTCGGGTCGCGTCTTTTCAACAAGTGCAACTGTTCTCTCTATAATCTCGTCACCGACAGGCATCCTGCGAATAATTTTTTGAAGATTAACAAATTCTTCAGCACCAATAACTTTTTTAAGGTCTGCAGTATATGCTGAAGTTGTGGTTTTTACTATCTCAATCTCTTCTTTTTTTTCTGGATATCCAATATTTATTGTAAACATAAACCTATCAAGTTGTGCTTCAGGTAATGGATATGTTCCTTCCTGTTCAATTGGATTTTGTGTGGCAAGGACGAAAAACGGCGTAGGCAATGGGTAGGTCTCACCTCCATAAGTTACTTTATATTCCTGCATTGCCTGCAACAATGCTGATTGGGTCTTTGGAGGTGCCCGATTAATCTCATCAGCAAGGACTACATTGGCAAATAAAGGTCCTTTTACAAATCTGAAGTTTCGCTTTCCTGTGGTTCGGTCTTCTTCTATTACTTCGGTTCCGGTTATATCCGAAGGCATTAAGTCTGGTGTGAACTGAATTCTATTGAATGTCAAATCCACAATCTGGGCGATGGTATTGACGAGCATTGTTTTAGCAAGCCCGGGCACACCGATAATAAGCGAATGGCCATTGCAAAATAAAGAAATAAGCACCTGTTCTATAATTGATTTCTGTCCTATAATTACTTTACCAATTTCAGCATATATTTTCCCGACATATTGATTAATTTCTCGTATAGCCTCCACTTCTCCACGCGGTGCCATTTTAATCACACATAATTATCTACAAATTGGCATTTTCCTTCATAAAAATCTTTTCTCTTCGCCTCAAGTAAATCTTCTTTATATCCACGAAATTTCGCAGCCGATTGTATAACTGTATTATTACTTTGTTTTTTCAAATTATCAACAAAGCTATTCCAATTAAGGTCGCGCATAAGATGATGGTCAATGACAAGATTCTTTATTTTTCCGCTGTTGATTATTTTTTTTAAGTAATTCACCGCACAATCCATATCAGTTTTTTTATAATGCGAACCAACAAGATATGTTGATGGACCATCAAGAATCAGCGTATCCGGTTCATAGCGCAAAATAAAGTCCACCGGTTCTTCAATTAGAGGGCCCTGAATATCAGAACTAAAGATAAATCTTGAATCTTCCTCAATTAGAATCATTAGAACATAGCCAAGGCGATTATTCTGACCATGAAAGATAGGTTTAGAAAATGTAATTTTTGTTCTACCAAAATTGAAAGACAATCCATCTGCAATCACTAACGAACGGGGTCTACCTTCAATTTGATTTAAAAAGAAAGCTGCCCGATTTTTCTGACTTTCATTTATAAATTGGCGCGGGTCTTTTAGAAAAACCTCTTTATTCGTAAATAGTTCTGGTTCATTGGGATTATGGTGGTCATAATGATAATGGGTTATTATCACTAAATCTGATAGCGTTGCCCACTTCTTAATATCTTCCCATAGTTTTTTATGTCTATCAATTTCAACTTTATGTGGTGGCAATGAATAACGGTCTGGAGATAATGAGACCCCGGGATCGATAAAAACCTTTATATCCTTAGTTTCAACATATGTAGCCATACTTCTTGCACCAAGTGAATCAAAGGCAACGGGTAGAACCTTCATAACTGAAATGCAAAAATTATTAAATAAAAAAAATAGAATTGTTCATTTTCTATTATGTTCTTTTCGTAGTCTCATATTGTTTTATTATACCTAATCTTCTTTTATGTCTACCACCTTCAAATTGTGTATTGAAGAATGTCTCAATGATCGGTTTCCATTGTTTTTTATGCTTTATTGTGCGCGCCGGCAATACAAGAACATTGGCATCATTATGGGCACGTGCATAATAAGCAAGTTCTTTATCCGTACATATCGCAGCCCTGATGCCGGCAACTTTGTTGGCAGTTATCGCCATTCCCTGTCCACTGAAACAAATGATAATCCCGTATTTTATCTTTTTTTTCACTACATCGTGGGCAACCCTCAGGGCAATTTCTGGATAATCCGCAGGCTTTTTAGAATCGGTGCCATAATCAAATACCTGATATTTATTTTCGGTTAGATATTTTTTTATCATAGATTTCAATTTGTATCCCCTATGGTCGGCACCGACGCCTAATTTCATTAATTTACCTTCGTAAGCCAGTTATGTTTATCTTCTATTCTTCCTTCAATAATGTCGAAGAAATATTTTTGAATCTTTTTTGTTATCGGGCCTGCCTTACCCTCCCCAATCGTTATTTTGTCAATACTCCGAATAGGCGTAACTTCCGCCGCTGAACCAGTAAAAAATACTTCATCAGCGAGATACAAAAATTCCCTATTCAACATTTCCTGTATAACCGGAATTCCTAAATCTTTAC
Organism: uncultured bacterium; assembly: GCA_964559225.1. Lineage (GTDB taxonomy): Bacteria > Hydrothermota > Tepidihabitantia > SM23-42 > JAOAFX01 > JAOAFX01. The sequence continues at coordinate 26,214 of CAZLGA010000011.1, forward strand.
ATAACTGAATTACTGTGTTGCGTGTTATTCCGGGTAATATACAGGCATGGAGAGGCGGGGTATAGACAACTCCATTTTTGACTGCAAAAATGTTTTCACCAGAACCCTCACTTACATATCCTGTATTATCAAGGGCAATTCCCTCAACAAAACCATAGGCAAGTGCTTCCATTTTAATCAATTGTGAATTCATATAATTAGCACTGCACTTTGCCATTGCAGGAAAAGTATTAGGCGCCATTCGATTCCAAGATGAAACCATTACATCAATCCCCTGCTCAAGGGCATCGGCGCCAAGATATTTACCCCACTGAAGCGTTGCAATTGCTACACAAACCGGACAAGGGAATGGATTGACCCCTAGCTCATTGTAGCCACGATAAGCAATTGGTCTAACATACGCTGACTTTAAACCATTCTTCTTTATTAATTCAACAATCACGCTATTTATCTTGTCCTGGGAAAAAGGAATTTCCATGCGATATATCTTTGCTGAATTAAAAAGTCGTTCCGTATGTTCTTTCAAACGGAATATCACCGAACCTTTAGGTGTATCATAGCATCTCAATCCTTCAAATACACCAGTTCCATAATGTATGACATGCGACAAAATATGAATTTTTGCATCATCCCATTTAATAAAATTTCCATCCATCCAAATATATTCTGATTTTGGCATTGCCATAGAAATACCTCCTGTTTGACACGATTATTTATTGTAAACTATAATCAATTTAACTCAAAAGTCAAGATTTATGCAAATATTTTCTGGTACAAATTTTTATATGCCTTTGCCGAATTACTCCAGGAAAAATCATACTTCATACAATTTTCAGAAAGTTCCGAAAAAATTCCTTCGCGGACATAAACATTATAAGCAAATTTGAGAGTCTCCAACAAACTTTGTGCGGAATAAGTTTCAAAAACAAATCCATTTCCAGACAGAGATTCAGGATTGAATTGAGTTACAGTATCAGCAAGACCGCCGGTTTTATAAACAATAGGTACAGTTCCATATCTTAAACTTATCATCTGCCCCAGTCCACAGGGCTCATATTTAGAAGGCATTAAAAAGAAATCGCTACCCGCATAGATACGATGGGCAAGGATTTCATCAAATTTAATATTAATAGAAACCTGACCCGGATAGGTTTCAGCAAATTTTTTTAATTTCTCACAGTAATATTCTTCGCCAAAACCTATCAAGGCAAAGCAATAATTCATAGAAATGATATCGTCAAGAACTTTTATCAATATATCAAATCCCTTTTGCCCGGCAATTCGCGAGACCATTCCAATCAATGGTTTTTTTGAATCAAGAAGCAATTCGTATGTGATTCCTGATTTATTTTTCTTTTTGCCTTCATAATTATTGTAAAACTCATAAATATATTGATCTTTTTCCGGATTCCATATTTTATAATCAATACCATTCAAAATTCCATACAGTTTATGATTGTATTTTTGTAGCACACCTTCAAGCCCAAAACCAAACTCAGGGGTTTGAATTTCTTTAGCATATGTTGGTGAAACTGTTGTTATAATATCTGAATAAATGAGTCCTGCCTTAAGAAAATTTAATCCACCATAAAATTCTATACCATCCAATGTAAAGTAGTCCCATTCAATCTCCAAAACTGAAAATTTTTCTCTTGGAAATCGTCCTTGATAGCCAAGATTGTGAATGGTAAAGACACATCGGGAATCCAATCCATATTTTTTGATAAATAAAGGGACCAAACCAGTTTGCCAGTCATGGCAGTGCACAATATCAAATTTGATTTTCTTAATTAGGGCAATTACAGCGCGAGCAAAGAATGTAAAACGTTCGCAGTTGTCAGAATAATCCCCTGATGGTGTTCCATAAAGACCATCACGATGAAAATATTGGGGATAGTCTATAAAATAGGCAAAACCATCTGTAAAAATTGGAATATTTATTTTATTCTCTTCAAATTCCACTTCAAGGTCAATAAATTTGTCAGCTTCAATCCCCTTATACTTTGGTAGTATAATGCTGGTCTCAATTCCTAAATCTCTCAAGTAAAGGGGAAGAGTGCCGCAGACATCTGCAAGTCCACCAGTCTTAGCATACGGCACTGCTTCAGAAGTTACAAACGCAACTTTCATAAACTGGTTAAATAATAATTGACTAAAAGGTCAAGGAATTTAGACATTTAAGACTTTAACCAATCCTGGCTATCAATAGATATTCTTTAAATATGCTGCTGATTCTTCGGGTGCAGTTGGATTTATATAAAATCCTGTTCCCCATTCAAAACCTGCAATCCGCGTAAGAACAGGTATTATCTCAATATGGTAATGATAAAATTCGATGCCTTTTAGCGTTATGGGGGTCGTATGGATAATAAAATTATAAGGGGGCGTATTCAATGCTTTTTTTAGTCGAAAAAGAGAATCTTTTAGAATCAAAGCAAAATCATTTAGAGATGTATCATCAGTATCCTCAAAATTAGAAATATGGTGACGGGGTAATATCCAGATTTCAAACGGAAAACGGGGAGCAAAAGGGCAAATTGCAATAAAATTGTTATTCTCTGAAACCATCCTCTTGCTTGCCTTTGTCTCCTGAGCAATCATATCACAAAATATGCAGCGGTCTCGGTATTCAAAATAACGTTTGGCTCCGTCCATCTCTTCAATAACTCTTTTTGGAATAATCGGAGTGGCTATTAATTGCGAATGGCTATGTTCAAGTGATGCTCCAGCAATAGCACCGAAGTTCTTAAATATCATTACATAGCGCAGACGTTGATCTTTCTTTAGGTCAATTATTCTTTTCTGATATGTATATACAAGATTATAAACCGAATCATTGGTTAAGTCGGCGAGATCGTATTGATGTTCGTTCGTTTCAATAATCACTTCGTGGGCGCCGATACCGTTCATTTTGTCATATATACCCTCTCCCCTACGACTAAGTTCACCTTCAATTCTTAAAGCAGGAAATTTATTTGGTATAACCCTTAAACTCCAGCCCGGAGAATTGGGTTGGGTTCCATCATTCCTTATCGCGAATATTTCAGGTGGGGTTGCGCCCTCATTTCCAGGACAGAACGGACACTCACTCGGAACAATTTTTTTATGTTCTGGCTCAAATTTAAAATCTTTTGGTCGTTTTGCCCTTTCGGTCGAAATAATGACCCAGCGGCCTAAGACCGGATCTTTTCTTAGCTCAGGCATTATTCCTTCGGTGCAGTTTCAGGATTCCCGGATGGATTTATTTCTTCTTCGGTCTTTGCTGGTTCAGGAAGCATTATCTTAATATCTGCTTCATTTCGTATTTTGGCAAGAAAATCATCAGCAATCCGGCGCTGTTTTTCTCGCAGTAAGTTCATCTCTATAGACGAGCGAACCTCATCAATGGTTCGATATTTTGTGGGCGCATATTCTGTTTTCGTAAGTATTGTCCAACTTGAATCACCTACAAGAAATGTCTTGCTCAATTCGCCAATCTTTAATTTCCAGGCGACATCTTCAAATTCTTTTGGTCTTGTTCCTCTTTTTAATGGACCTGTGTCGCCACCGCGAGTTTTGTTATGGGCAGTAGAATAAGTCTTGGCAAGGGAATCAAACATTGTAAAATCAGTTATCTTTGCCTTTTTGCTTAAAAAGGGAATAATGGATTTTTTCTCGCCATAATGTTTTGCCAGTTCTGCTCTTATTTTTTCTGCTTCCTGTTTACTATTAACCACGATTTCTTTGCATCTAATTGTTTCAAGTATTTTCATATCCTCTTTGTGGGAATTATAATATTCTTTAACTTCGTTAGAGTCAACCTTTGCGGTTTGGATAACAATTTTGGTGTATAATGTCTGTTCAAGTGCCCTTTTAATACCTTCGTTTAATTTTGTAATGAATCCGTCGTTGAAATAATATTTATTCCGCTCCGCAACTTCCAGTTTTAAATCTTCTTCTATTAAACTTTCAAGAACCTTTTCAAATTCTTCTGGCTTTGACACATCAAGCTTTGCAAACATTGGCTGAGAAGCATTTTTAATCTCTACATCCCGAAATTTAACAGGTCTTCCATTGATGAGGGCAACAATCCTCGTATCTGATTTCAAAAGACTGTCAGTAAAGATGCTATCTTTAAAAATCTCTATCTTTGCTTTTGCCTTCAAATCCTTTAAAAATTTTTCCTCTATTTTCTGAATTTTTTGTGCACGCACTGCGGCTTCCACCTGTGATTTTACTTCATTGAAACTACGCCAGCGTTCTGGTTTTCGTTCGTAAACAAAATAGATGCCATATTTATTCTCAAATTTTACAATATCTGAAATCGTGTTTAGTTTAACGCTGAATAAAACATCTTCTACTTCTTTTGGTTTTGTACCTGGAATAACAATTCCCATTTCACCGCCACCGCCTTTTGTGGGTGCAGTTGAATAAATCTTCGCCAGTGTATCAAAACTTGTCTGATCCTTTAATAAAGAGTCGCGTATAAAAACTGCGAGGCTTTCCGATTCGACAACAATCTCTTTACCCCTCACTTCCCTTGATATCTTATAGAAATGTTTATTCTTTTTATAATATTCCTGTGCTTCTTTCTCGGTTGGAACAGCTTTTTCAATGACATTCACAGCCCTTACTTCATCTAATAAAAGTGTTGTTCGTGTTTGTTTAATTTGGTCCTTATATCCCTGCATTGACTTTACATTATGCTTCAATGCCTGGATGTACAAGAGTCGCTCAAGAATCATTTGTTCGAGTAATCCCCTCTCATCCTTTTTTGCAAAAGGGGATTGTTTTGCCATCATCTCATCCAGTTCTAATCGCGTAATTCTGTAGCCATCAACAATGGCAACTGTATCTTGATAGTTCTTTTTAAAACATCTTTCCACACCCGATAGAGAAAACGAATCAAGCGGTGGTTTGCGATACTTTGTTGCAACTATTTCATAAATCTTTGCAGCATTTAGATAATCTTCCAGTGCCTCAAGCACCAGCCCCAGACGATAATAAACCCATCCATCCTTCTGGGGATATTTATCTATAATTTCTTGATATATTTGTTTTGCCTTTATCGGCTCGTCAAGCTTATCAAAATATATATCCCCCAGTTCTAACGCCCACTTAAATCCTGGGGTTTTATTTACCATTTGTTTGCAATATTCCACCGCAGATTCATAATCTTCCCTCATAAGCATATTAATATATTCCTGCGGCATAACTATTAATAGCATTGCTAATAATGCTGTCATTTAACCTCCTTTCAAGAAAAGAGTATATTCAAATTCTATTGATAAGTCAAGATTGAGATTATGAAGGGTAAACAATACCCATATCTCTGAAATGGGCTTCAATTCGGTCAAGAGTATAGTCAAGGTCGGATCTTGAATGTTCAATTGAAAGCACCATTCTGACTCTTTCCTTATTCGTATTTGTAATTATTCCATCATCAAATAATCTTTTTGAAAATGCATCTGCTTCCTGATTGTTATTCAAAATCATAACAACCACAGGGGTCTCACTCATCGTCTTAAGACCAATCTGTTTTAAACGATTTATAAAAAATCGGCTGTGTGTCCACAATTTTGAAAATACCTGTCGGTTCTTAGCTTCATCCCTTAATAAGCCGATACCTGCAAGATTGACGGCAAGCATAAATTGGGGAACTGGCATATGAATATCATTTACATTCTCGGTAATTTTATTAATTAAATATTTTTTTGCTCCGATGTATGCACCGTATCCTCCAATATAACGATTGAAACTCCCAATTTCAATATTAATATCTTCATAAAGGTTAAACAAATCTACAAATCCCCTACCATCTCTGCCAAGTAGACCAAAGGAATTTAGTTCATTGGCAATAATCACAGCCTGATTTTCTTTTGCAATCTTTATCATTTCGTTGACCGCCCCTGAACAGCCTAACCATTCATAAAGTCCGTCAATTACAATCACTTTGTCTGTATGAGTTGCCATAAGCTTTGAAAGATGTTCTATATCCCGGTGATTATAAAATTCAATATTTCTGTATTGTAATACCACAAAGATATTAGGTGATGTTTCATAATCAATTAAAAAAGTTGTCTTTGAACTAAAAATTGAAAATAAGGCATATAACCCCGCAATTTCGTCAGAAAATATAATTACTGAATCCAGTTTTTTAAATTCAACCATTGTATTTTTCAATGCATACATATAGTCATCAGGATTTTTCAAATCAACAATATTATGCTTATCAATGTTCAATCTTGCCGCCTCATTTAAATATTCGTTATTTCGCCGGTTAAAACAATCGAATAGCGTAAAATTTAAATATTTTTTGTTGTTATAGATAAACACTGGTTCAGATGGTAAAAAAAACGAAGGTTTTTCCTTATCAATGAATAGATTTACCTGATAGGGCTTCATACAGCATTCCTACCACAACACTTCTTATATTTTTTTCCACTACCACATGGGCATGGGTCGTTCCTGCCTACTTTGGTTGTCTTAGAAGTTGGAGATGTTTTTGCCGCCGCGGGTTGTGCGTTAGCCTTACCATCAGTTGATGGTTTGTATTCTTGCGTAACTACAGGTTTTCTCGGGACCGGTCGTGGACTTGCTCTGAACACAATCCCTGATACATCTCTTGCAATTTCTGACAATAATTCATCAAACATTTTAAAAGATTCATGTTTATATTCGACAAGTGGGTCTTTCTGGGCATAACTGCGTAAACTGATACCCTCGCGTAATGCATCAAGTGAATATAGATGTTCACGCCACCTATTGTCTATCGTCAAAAGTAAAATTGACTTTAGCATTTCATTATAGGTCTCAGAATCATAGTTCTGTTTACGCAATTTATAGGATTCTTTTGCCTTTTCAAGTAATTTATCAAATAATTCTGACTGTTTTATATGAGACTGTTCTTCTTTGTTTATATAAAAATTTATGGCAAATAAATTATTAAATTCACTTATAAGTCCAACCCAGTCCCATTCTTCTACAGGTTTTTTGTCATCCGAATATTTAATTATTATTCCCTCAATCGCATCTTCAAAATTTTTAAATATAAGTTCTTCATAATTTTCGCCCTTTAATATTCTATCCCGCATTTTATAAATCACTTCACGCTGACGGTTCATAACATCATCATATTCAAGTAAGTGTTTCCTTATTTCAAAATTGTTTTCTTCAACCCTTTTCTGAGCATTCGCGATTGCCCTTGTAACAAGCGGATGGGTTAATGGTTTTTGTTCTTCGCCGCCAAAACGGTCCATAATATCTGCAACACGGTCCGAGCCAAATATGCGCATCAAATCATCTTCAAGAGACAAAAAGAACCGTGAGGAACCAGGATCGCCTTGACGGCCACTCCTTCCCCTTAATTGATTATCTATTCTTCTTGACTCATGCCGTTCCGTTCCTATTATATATAATCCACAGGGAAGTTCTTTAAGACATTCTCTTTTTATCTCATGAGAACATTCAGCACAATTTTGGTCTGGACATTTTATACAGCATTTGTCACATTTGACCACACCCGGTCCGAGTTTTATGTCAGTTCCTCTACCTGCCATATTTGTTGCAATCGTTACTGCACCAGGTTGTCCGGCTTGAGAAACAATAACTGCCTCACGCTGGTGGTGCTTTGCATTTAAAACATTATGAGGAATACCTTTTCTCTGTAGTAATCTGGAAAGAACCTCTGATACTTCAACTGATGTCGTGCCGACAAGGATAGGCCTTTTTTCTTTATGCCATCTTACAATCTCATCAATGATGGCATTATATTTCTCTCGTTTTGAACGATAGACAATATCTTCATAATCAACCCTGCGAACCGGCTCTTTGGTAGGAATTTCCACAACATCAAGTTTATAGATTGCCCAGAATTCATTTGCTTCAGTTGAGGCAGTACCTGTCATTCCCGCAAGTTTTTCATACATTCTAAAGTAGTTCTGGATTGTAATTGTAGCAAAGGTTTGTGTCTCTTCCTGCACCCTCACGTTTTCTTTTGCTTCAAGAGCCTGGTGCAGGCCATCAGAAAATCTTCTGCCCGGCATCAATCTACCGGTAAACTCATCAACGATTATCACCTTACCATCCTGAACCACATATTCAACATCTTTCTCAAAAAGTGAATAAGCCTTTAATAGAGCCCTTAAATTTGCCAAAATCTCACTCTTTTTTGCATATTCTTCAAATGCCTTCTCTTTGGCAACAAGTTTTTCTTTGGGAGTAAGTTTTTCATCACGATCAATCTTACCAATTTTTCCACTTAAATCTGGCAAAACAAACATTTCAGGATTATGGGGAGAGATGTATGCCCTCCCCTTTTCAGTTAAATCGACAATATGCAACTTTTCATCTATTACAAAATATAATTCTTCATCAATCTTACCAAAACTTTTTTCCCTAACAAAAGTGAGTTCGGTATCTTCAATCAATCTTTTTATGCCAATTTCCTGTTCTAATTTTAACAACTGTTTGTTCTTTGGCGCACCCCTTCTTGCCTGTAGCAGTTTAATACCTGCCTCTTTTTCCTTCCCTTCATCAAGCAGTTTTTTAGCCTCTTCTACTATTCTGTTCACAAGAACCGTCTGAGCCGAATGTAATCTTCTAACTATTGGATTCAGTTCATCAAAAGTCTTTGTCTCTCTTTCAACCGGTCCAGAGATAATCAATGGTGTCCTTGCTTCATCTATCAAAATGCTATCAACCTCATCCACTATTGCATAAAAATGTCCTCTCTGAACTTTGTCCTCCCATCTCCAAACCATATTATCACGGAGATAATCAAAACCGAATTCGTTATTTGTTCCATATGTGATATCACAGTTATATGCTACTTTTCTTGGTTCGTTTTCCATACCTTGCTGGAGGACACCTACGGTCATACCGAGCGATTCATAGACTGGTCCCATCCATTCTCTATCCCTTCGGGCAAGATAATCATTAACTGTAACAAGATGGACACCTTTACCGGTCAAAGCATTCAGATATAATGGCATCGTGGCAACGAGTGTCTTACCCTCTCCTGTCTTCATTTCAGCAATCTTTCCTTCATGGAGAACAATCCCGCCTATCAACTGAACATCAAAGGGTATCATATTCCATTCGGTTTCAATATCAACAACCGTCCACTTTTTCCCCACAAGCCTTCTGCAAGCTTCTTTTACAAGAGCAAAAGCCTCGGGCAGGATTGAATCAAGAGATTCGCCATCGGCAATGCGTTTTTTAAAATCCTCGGTTGTCTTGACTAAATCTACACCCTGGAATTTAGGATAAATTGCGTTGATTTCTTCAACAATAGGCCAAAGCCTCTTCAATTCCCGTTCGGTCTTGGTGCCAAAAACCTTGCTCAACAATTTTGTAATCATAGTATCTTGACTAATTATATTAAATACTTTGCTAATGTCAACATAGTACTCTATAGTGTCGCGACATTACATTGACCATATACCAAAATTTAAATAATAACAAACAAAATTTGTATGCTAACCGGTAATTGTTAAAATACTTGCTCATTTAAAACTTGAACTCATTGGTTCTTACTTTATAAGAGTTAATCCTGAAGTGCCTTTTTAACAAGTAAAGGAATTTCACTCAAAGTCTCAGCAATCAGTGCCCCATTATTCTTTAATGCCTCAATCTTACTCTGAGCGGTCCCCATACTCCCTTCAATGATAGCACCAGCATGACCCAATCTCTTTCCCTGGGGTGCTGATTTTCCAGTGATATAGGCAATCACTGGTTTTTTCATTTGCTTAATAAAAGGTGCAGCGAGTTCCTCGTATACACCGCCGATCTCACCCGCCATTACCACCGCATCAGTTTCAGGGTCCTGTTCAAAGAGTCTTAAAATATCTTCAAAATTAGACCCCAAAATCGGGTCACCGCCAAGCCCAACCGATGTTGATTCGCCAAGTCCAGCAAGATTTAGTGAATTAGCAACATAATAAGTAACTGCACCACTCCGTGCAACGGTACCAATCCTGCCGGGCTGGAATGCAATCTTTGGAAGCATACCCACAAGGCATTTTCCCGGTGATATTACTCCAGGGGTATTACCACCGATTACCACAACCCCTTTTTCATTTGCCTTTGCGCGGACATATAGCATATCATGAATTGGAATCCTTTCGGTTATCACAATAACTATCTTTATTCCGGCATCAACTGCCTCAAGGATTGCCTCTTTAGCAAATCGTGCTGGCACCCAGATACTTGAAACTGTGGCATCAGGATGTTCTTTTAGACATTGAGCAACAGTGTCATAGACCGGTACACCTTCAACCTTTTGTCCACCTTTTCCAGGTGTAACTCCACCTACAATCTTTGTTCCGTATTCAAGCATCAATTTGGTATGGAGTGCTGCATTGGCACCTGTAATACCCTGAATTATAGTCTTTGTATTATCATCTATCAAAATCGCCATAGCCTTATATTTCCTTTGCCATCCTAATTGCTTCTTTAATTACCTCCTCAATCGGTGTATCATAAGCATAAACCTTTATATTTTTAAACAATTCTGGATAATCGCTCTTTGCCTTTTCAAAGATTTTTCTACCTTCTTCTTCCATATTACCTGCCATTCTCATTATCATAGGCTTTTGCGGTTTATTTTCAATGACATATTGCACGACCGCCTTTGCCCAGTCATCACAACGGGAAATTCCTCCGAACCTTGCCCCAAAGATAACCTTAACCTTTGGATTATTAATTAATAATCCAAGCATTGCCTTTAGTTTATCCTGTGTCGGTGCCCCGCCTGAATCCATAAAATTGGCTGGTCTTCCACCATAATGGGTTATTAAATCAAGTGCGGCGATACCGAATCCTGCACCACCCGGGAATACACCGATATCGCCGTCCGGGTCTACATCTGCATAAGGAATACCGCTCGCCTTAGCAATCTTCTCTCTTTCGGTCAATTCACCAATCTCATTTCTTGCCACAATGCCCATTTCTTTCAATTCTGGATGCCTGAACATTGCATCCTCATCCAAATCAACCTTGGCATCAAGGGCATAAATCCTTTTGTCTTTCGTGATTGCCAGAGGATTGATCTCAGCGAGTTTACAATCATAATCAATAAAGAGAGTGTATAGATTAAAAATCACATTTGCCATATTGGTCACTAAATCCCCACAAAATCCTAATTCTCCAGCGATTTTCTTAGCCTGATAATCTAATATTTTCTTTTCAGGACTAAAATAATATTTTCTTATTGCCTGGGGATTGGTTCTGGCAATCTCTTCTATATCCATTCCCCCTTCCATACAGACCATCAAGAGTGGCTTATGCTCTATCCTGTCAATAAGTGCTGCAATATATAATTCCTGTTCAATTTCAAGTTTTTTCTCAACCAAAACCTTCTCTATGATAAAAGGTCCGTGTCTTTTTCCTAACATTTCATTTATCTTTTTTTCCGCCTCTACCCTATCACTTGCAAACTGAATAACCCCTGCCTTTCCCCTTCCGCCTAAAAAAGCCTGTGCCTTTATCACGACCGGAAAGACAATTTTATCAAGCTCATTAAATGTATCTTTATCAACAACCACACCCTCAGGCACAGGAATCTTTTTTCTCTTGAACAGCATCTTACCTTCATATTCATATAATCGCATTGTCTATTATATTCAAATTCTTAAAAATTTCAAGTCTTATCTCAACTCTTATATTGAAATTGGGTTAAGCGTAGCGAAAAGCAAAATTGTTAAACAAAAACAATTTTATCGCTTCTCAAATTAGTTTGAAATTATTCCAAATTCAAAGTGATTTCTAATAGGATTTAACTTTCTGCTTGACTTCATGTCAAAACTATGTAAAATTGTATAAGGAGTGTTATGGAAAAAGCAATAGAAATTCTTAAAATGGGTATAAAAATAGAAAAAAATGGTATTACAAATTACCTTGACTTTGCGTTTGCGACAAAAGATTCTACTGGTAAAAATATGTTTATTAGACTGGCAAAAGATGAATATCTCCATATGGAAGTTTTGGAAAAACAACTTGATAGTATAATGTGTAATAGAACCTGGGTATGCGAAGTAATTCCGGAATCAATTATTGAAAAAATTGCGCCGATGATAAGGAATGTAGACAAAACAAAGGGAGTAGAAGGTATGGATGAACTTTCAGCATTGAAGACCGCACTCGATTTAGAAAAGAGGTCCATAGAATTTTATAACGAAAATAAAAATTACATAAATGACCCTGAGGCAATAAAAATATTTGATAGAATAATTGATATGGAAGAATCACATTATGATTTGCTACAGGCTGAGATTGACCATATTGAACAGACCGGGTTCTGGTTCGGGATAAGAGAATTTTCCTTGGAAGGAGAAAGAGAATAAATAAATTCTAAATAAGGAGATAATATGGAAGTAAAAAAGGCACTGGAAGGATTAAAAATTGCGATGCAGACAGAATTGAATGGCATTGAATTTTATAAGATGGCTGCAGAAAAAACTGAAGATAGCAAAGGCAAACAGGTTTTCAAAACTCTTGCTGAAGATGAAATAAAACATTTTAAAGAATTGAAACGACAATATGAACATTTGTTAAAAGATAACGACTGGCTTTCAAGGATTGAAATGGGGGCACCATCTGATTTTGTCGGCGAAAGTCCTATATTTACTGATGACATAAAAACACGTATAAAAGAGCGCCATTTTGAGATGTCGGCATTGAGTATCGGTGCTCTTCTGGAATCAAACTCAATAGATTTTTATCGAAAAATGAAAGAAGAGTCAGACGACCCTGTAGCAAAACAACTCTTTGAACAACTCCAGAAATGGGAAGAAAAACATCTGGGCGCAATTACTAAACAGATAGATTTACTAAAAGAAGAATTCTGGGCAGATGCTCAGTTTACGCCATTGTATTAAAGCGAGGTGAAATGCCATTCTATTCAGAAAAAGTAATGGACCATTTCCAGCATCCGCGTAATGTTGGTGAAATTCCGGATGCCGACGGAATAGGTGAAGTCGGTAATCCCGTATGTGGTGATATGATGACATTCTATATCAAAGTTAAGGATAATCGGCTGGTTGACATAAAATTCAAGACCTTCGGTTGTGGCGCAGCGATAGCGGTTTCCTCTATCGTAACCGAAATGGCAATGGGGAAAACTATTGAAGAAGCGCTTAAAATTACGAATGAACTTGTTGCCCAGGAGCTCGGAGGTCTACCCCCCAATAAAATGCATTGTTCAAATCTCGGTGCCGATGCGTTACACAAAGCAATTGAAGATTATTTGAAGAAAAAGGAGCAACAAAATGGTTGAAAAGTGTAAATGTCCATTCTGCGACCGCGAATTATTGATGAAATGTTTTGAACCAGTCTTCTGTATGACCTGCAATGTTGAACTTATAATCTGTCCCGAGTGTAAAAAACTCTTTAATATTAAATTCGAAAAATGCCCGCATTGCGGGAAAAAGAATGAAGGCAGGACAAAATGAGTTTACTTGAAGAAAATGTAAAAAACGAAGTAAAAAAAATTTTTGAGAAACTCAAGGAACCAGTTAAGATTATTGTTTTCACCCAAGAATCACCAATTGTTATGCCCGCGCTTGAGTGTGAAAACTGCAAGGATAACAGAATTCTGATGGAAGAGATAAGTGCGCTATCAGATAAAATCAAACTTGAAATCTACGATTTTCTAAAAGATAATGATAAGGTTGAACAATTTAAAATAGACAAAATTCCTGCCAACTTAATTATAGGTGAAACCGATTACGGCATCAGATTCTATGGAATGCCTGCAGGATATGAATTTTCAACACTACTTGAGGTAATAAAATTAGTATCGGAAAGAAATTCAGGTTTAAGCTCTGAATTGAAAGAAAAATTAAAAACGATTAAAAAACCTGTTAATATAAAGGTATTTGTGACTTTGACCTGTCCATATTGTCCTCAAGCAGCAATTACTGCATACAAATTTGCAATGGAGAGTCCATTAATCACCGCTGAAACAGTCAATGCCCAGGAATTCCCACATTTGAGCCAGCGATACAATGTGTTTGCAGTTCCCAAAACGGTGATTAATGAAACGATACAATACGAAGGTGTATTACCCGAAGCGATATTTTTGGAAAAGATATTAAATTTACAGCAATAATAATGTAGTGCATCTTCAAATGAACTAATTATCTTTAACCAAGACGATTCAGGAGGTTATTCTAAAATAAAAATGAACCACAAACCAACTGTAACGATTGATTGCGTGGGACTATTCTGTCCACAACCAATCTTTCAGACCCGTCTGCAGCTTGATAAATTGAAGCCCGGTGATGTTCTTGAGCTCCTTACTGATGACCCGGCAGCAGAAGAAGATATAAAGGCATTCTGCAAGAAAACCGGCAATGAACTCATTAAAATCAAAAAAGAAGGTAACATTTTGAGATTCTTAATCCGTAAAAAATGGCAAATGTAGCACCCGTCTTTAGTCAGACAGAAAGTATTTTCGTCCATCTTAAGAAGGACGCTACAAAAACTCTATTTCCAGTAAACTTTATTAAATGTAGCCTGCGAATTCGTTCAGACGAGAAATTTCTAAGTAAGACATAATTTTATGAAAAGCAAAGCAAAGAAAACCATAAAAATCGGTGGTATGCACTGTGCAATGTGTGTCAACACCGTGGAAAATTCATTAAAAAAACTTGATGGCACCATTGATGTCGTGGTCAATCTTGCAACTGAAAAGGCATCGGTTACTTATGACCCGACAATTGTTGATTTAAACAAGATCAAAAAGGCAATAGAAGATACAGGTTATGAGTATCTCGGGATTTCTGAGGAAGTAGAAGAAGAGAAAGAAGAGGTATTAAGGCAGAAAGAACTTAATGCGAAAAAAATCAAGTTCATAATAGGTTTTGTCGTTGGCATACCTTTGATGATACTAATGTACATTCCAGTGCATCATATTAGATTCCCGATACATTATCTTATTTTTGTTATCTCCACACCAACTTTTATTTATATCAGCGCACCGATTTTTAAAGCGGGATTTCTGGCATTAAAAAACCGAACCCTGAATATGGATGTAATGTATTCAATGGGAATAGGCATTTCTTATATCGCAAGCGTAATGGGGACTTTTAATATAATCTTAAATAAAAACTTTATGTTTTATGAAACCGCAATCCTGCTTGCAACTTTTTTAACACTTGGCAGATACCTTGAGGCACGGGCAAAAGGAAAAACATCTGAGGCGATAAAAAAATTGGTCGGGTTGAAACCCAAGACAGCAATCGTCGTCCGTAACGGTTTTGAAAAAGAAATTCCAATTAAAGAAGTGCAGGTCGGTGACCTGATAATTTCAAGACCTGGTGAAAGAATAGCCACTGATGGTGAAGTGATTGATGGAATCAGTTCAGTTGATGAGTCTATGATAACTGGTGAACCGTTCCCGGTATTGAAGAAAAAAGGTGATAAAGTCGTGGGTGGAACCATCAACAAAAATGGGGTGATAAAATTTCGGGCTACAAGAGTTGGGAAAGAAACAGTTCTGTCCCAGATTATCAAACTCGTTGAAGAGGCTCAGGGTTCAAAACCACCGGTCCAGAAGATTGCTGATAAAGTTGTCAGTTATTTTATTCCCGTAGTCCTAAGCATCGCAATCTTATCATTCTGCCTCTGGTATTTCGCCTTTGGTGCTAAACTCCATTTTGCCCTCAGCATTTTGATTGCTATTTTGGTCGTTGCCTGTCCCTGTGCATTGGGTCTTGCCACACCCACGGCTGTAACAGTAGGAATTGGCAGAGGTGCAGAACTGGGGATTTTAATTAAAAATGGTGAGGCACTACAGATTGCAGAGAAGATTACGACTGTGGTATTTGACAAAACCGGAACACTTTCAACAGGGAAGCCAGAAGTGGTTGATATAATTGGTAGTAGCGGTGAGAATGGTAGAGAAAAAATCTTAAAAATTGCTGCATCTTTAGAAAAATATTCCCTCCATCCCCTTGCTGAGGCAATTGTGCATCGGGCAAAAGAAATGAAGATAGATATAATTGAACCACAAAATCAAGAAACTATGGAAGGCAAAGGGCTTAGAGGAATGATTGAAGATAAATCTGCCATTGTTGGAAGCGAAATTTTTCTTAAGGAAAATGGAATCGCTATTCCCAAAGAGATGGAAGGCAAGATAAGAGAACTTGAAAATAAAGGAAAGACCCTTGTGCTAATTGGTTATGATAAAAAAATTATCGGTATAATTGCAATCGCTGATATGATAAAACCTGAGGCAAAAGATGCTGTAGACGCCTTGAAGAAAATGGGTCTCAAACCCGCAATGATAACCGGTGATAACAATCAGACCGCTATGGCAATCGCAAAGGAACTCGGGATTGAAAAATTCATTGCTGAAGTTTTACCCAAAGATAAATCAGATGAGATAAAGAGATTACAAAAAGAAGGTGAAATTGTGGCATTCGTCGGTGACGGGATAAATGATGCACCGGCACTTGCTCAGTCTGATTTAGGGATTGCAATAGGGAGTGGCACTGATGTTGCAATTGAGAGCGGTGATATTGTGTTAGTCAAAAACAAAATTACTGATGTTGTTGCGACAATTAAACTTGCAAGAAAGGTAATGTCCCGAATAAAACAAAACCTTTTCTGGGCATTCTTTTATAATTTGATTCTTATCCCGGTCGCTGCCGGTATTCTCTATCCAATTTTTAAGATTACATTCAGACCTGAATTTGCTGGTCTGGCAATGGCGATGAGCTCGGTAACAGTGGTGAGTTTATCATTAATGCTGAAGAAATATACACCAGGTGTAGCAAAAGACCTGAAAATCCAGAATGTTTAAAAAAAGGAGGTGATAAAAATGGCTACGGATCCGGTCTGCAAAATGCTGGTCTCTGAAAAGACCGCAAAATGGACAACTGAATATAAGGGCAGGAAGTATTACTTCTGTGCCCCGGGTTGTAAAAAGGCATTTGAAGAAAATCCAGAAAAATATCTTAAAGAGATAGAAGAAGAGAAAGAATAACGACTCCAACCTTTGTCAGGGCATGCTTTTTTCGAATCGTGCTTATAAAAATGATGCAAACCTGAAAAGGTTGTATCAGAAGCCCTTTTTGTCACCCTGAATTTATTGCAGGGTCTTATGAAGTAATGTTTTTTTTGATTCTCCCCATTCACTGACTTGTTTTATAAAATATGCATAATAATTTATGAAACAAGATATATCAGGATATCTCAAGTTTTTATTCTGGGATGTCAAAAAAGATTCTATTAATATTTAGAATCATGCCAATTTATAATAGGATGAATCTTAGAATATGGGGATGTAAAGGCAATTAAATGGTTACGCACTACCTATCCTGAGAGTCTGATAAAAAGAGTGGTTAAAGAAAATAAAGGATAGTCCCAGGATAAAAATTCCTACTCCATTGATAACCATCAAACCACCCCTTATGACTATTTGACTAAACATCTTCTGAGGTCGTCGGACACATGGTATCCACTTGATTCACCTTTTGTAGACCTACGATATACAAAAGGCATAAGTTTAACATACTCAGACAAAAAGGCTTTTCGTTTCTTACCACCAGAAAATTTCTCAATGTCATAAACTTAGCTTCTATCCGATCGTGAAAATTCTCCACCGCACCAAAAAACTCTAAATGACATAATAATAGCCAAATAAAGCGCAGGGAATTGATTAACGAAAACTCCTCCGCACCTTCACACTCAAAACCACGGATGATTTTCCTCACGGTCTTGCGGGTGGTTTTAAACACCCTGCTTACCCA
>CAZLGA010000012.1:0-40896 GCA_964559225.1 uncultured bacterium
AAAGGTGGTCTTAATGCGATAAAAGAAAAAATTTCACAAATTTTTCACAGAAATTTTTATAATATTACTGTGATGGAAAATTTTAAGTTATGAGATAGGTTTGGATATGAACAGCAATAAAAAGGAAGTTTTATGTTAAGAATAATCATTGTGCTATTAACTGTCGTAATGTTCAATCTGTCCTGGGCAGTTTTTAACATCAAATATAACATCATCGGTAAATGGGAAGTGGCAATCTCAAACTATGGAAAGTTCGGGCAGACTCCTTTCGTAAATCCGGGTGCATTCTGGCCCAGAAACACAGGCAAAAACTATATCTATGGTGCTGGAATCTGGATAGGCGGTATCCTTCCAAATGGAGATACAGCAGTAACAATAGGTTATGAGCCATATGGTGGTGGGTGTGAATTTGCTCCAGGTGAACCTTATTCTAATTATGCTGATTTAAAATGGCGTGTCTATTTTTCAAGTGAGCTGAATTATCCATTTCCCATTGTCTCGTTTGAAGACGGTTATGCTATATATAACGACTTTGACCCATGGTTTCACATCCCTATTGATGCCAAACCTATGGGGATAACGGTTATTTTAAAGACCCATACCTTTCCAAAACAATGGGCTGATGATGTTCTTTTTTTCAAGTATATCATCAAAAACGACACAACCTATACAATCAACAACCTCTATGCAGGCATCTGTATGGATTATGAAATTGGTTCGAAAGGTGGTATCAGTACTAATGACCGTGGGGGCATTGATTTACCGAGAAAACTATTTTTTGGCTGGCAGGAACAACCTGAACCGGGCTGGGATTCAAGAGGAATGATAGGCTGGAAGTTATTATCATCTTATCCACTATCCTGTTTTAAGAGATTTACACAATATCTGTCGCCACATTACGATTGGCAGAGATATATGACAATGGCAGGTTATAATTATCACAATGGCAATTATGAACCATTTGATACAATTTGGTTCCCACCTGATGCCCAGGTAATATTGATATCAGCAGGACCCTGGAATTTACCACCAGGGGATAGTATTATTTTGGACTGGGTTTTGATTGCAAGCCATGACTCAATTCCTCCCAGCCCTGAGATGGAGTATAAGGCAGATAAAAGTCAACTACTATTCAATACTGGCAGGCATAATGTTAATGTTACCCAGCCTAACGGAGGTGAGGTAGTATCAGACAATTATCCTGTGCTTTATACAGCAAACTCAGTCACACCAAATCCATTATTGCTCGATTTTTATCTGCTCTCTGAACATGGTTATGATACAATTGCCCTGAGCCAGACCAATACTGGAAACTATACCTGGAACACCACATCATTTCCGGATGGTGTTTTAAATAAGTTAATCGCTATGGCTTATGATACCGTGACCTTTGGAGGTGATATATCTGATGGATATTTTGTTATCAATAATCCTGGCAACGCATCTCCTTATCTCTTGTTGATTACTCCGTTAAATAATGCAACCTTAATGCGTGATGTGGATATTACCTGGTTTGCCCGTGACCCGGAATTTCTTGACTCACTTTATATCAATATCTATTTTAGGAGTCAATACGATAGTATTTTTCAACCTGTTGCCCTTAATGAACCCAATGATAGCCATTTTGTCTGGAATACCCTGCCCTATAGAAATGGTCGTGGATTATTGGTTATTGAGGCCCGGGATGAGGAATTTACTGCTGCGGAAACAATTTCAGTCTATCTTTTAAATCAGGTCTCAGGTGGTCCAATAAATCAGATTGGTGGTAGAAACAACTGTGTTAACCTTTCGGTCTTGGTGCATCAACCTGAATATCTAACCGGCCATACCTATGAGATTGAATTCTTAAATCACAAAAGAATACGCACCGGTATTTTTAGAAACTATCCAGAATATATCTACAAGATTACTGATTTGAATACAGGAATAGTTGTGCTTGATACCTATTCTTTAAGAAATGCCTATTTTTACAATTTTGGGATTGCTTTCAATGATTTCTCACCAATAATCGATGGTTTTTCTATAAAGTCATTTACCCAGACTCCCAATATCATCTATCCCACAAAATTTCGTAATGATTCAGTAAAAGTTATTTCTGGAAATTATCCTCAAGACTCAATCATAATTTCTGGAAGCGGTGATTCTATCTGGTGGGCATATCGGGGTTCAAGGTTGCAGATTGATTGGGTTTTGAAGCCTGGTGGTGGATTGACATTATTAGTAATTGACCTTGATTATGGCGACACAATACCATACAAACCATATAGCACATTATATAATCCTGATAGTGCATTTGGCTGGTGTTTTAGACCATCAAGTCCTGGTGTTCCGGCTTCAGACACATTAAGACCTGGTTATGATAAATTCATATTTCTATGTGGTAGCCGAATACAGATGGCAGCTCTGAGCACTTTTCCCCAAGTTGGTGACCGCTGGATTGTTTATCCTTCCCAGTACTCACCACCAATCAAGGGTAATATTTATCGTTTTACACCGATTAACTATGTGGCTGAAACCAAATCCCAATTAACACCAATCAGTTTTAGTGTCTATCCTGTACCATTTACAAAAAGTTTAATGATTACCTATAGCTTTGCAAAAATGGAGTATATTAAGATTGGAATCTATGATATTCTGGGCAGGGAGGTGAAAAGGTTGGTTGATGGTATGCTAAAACCAGGCAATTATACAATTCGCTGGAATGGGTTGGATGACAAAAACACAAAGGTTTCTGCTGGTGTCTATTTCTGTCGGTTTGAGACAATTGATTACAAGGCAACAAAGAAGATAATTCTTTTAAAGTAATTTCTTATTATTGACACCCCACAGAGACTTGTATATAATCAAACATGGACGAAGTGAAAAAATGGCATCAGGAAAAAGTATTGTTAAGGGTGGTTGATGCCCTTAAAAAAAGGGATTTTAATGCAGAGTATTTTCAAACCATAGACAGCCTGAATGACTATCTTTTGAAAACAATTCCCACAGGTGCAAGTATTGGTATCGGAGGTTCAATGACGATAAGGGAGATCGGTGTTATTGAAAGATTTGAACAACGGGGAAATAAGGTTATTCACCACTGGCAAAAGGGATTGACCGAAGAAACCGATAAAGAGATAAGAAAAAAAGAGTTGCTTGCTGATTACTATTTAACAAGTGCGAATGCTATCACCAAAAATGGAGACATAATCAATATTGATGGTATTGGAAATCGTATTGCCGCAATGGTTTATGGCCCTGATAATGTTTTTATAATTGCCGGATATAATAAAATAGTGCCCTCAATCCATGATGGCATAAAAAGAAGCAAAGAAATAGCAGCGGTAATGAATGCGAAGAGGGTGAGCGCAAAGACCCCCTGTGTTAGTTCAGGTATGTGTATTGATTGTAATGTGAGGGGCAGAATCTGCAGGGTGATTTCAATTATTCAATTCCGTCCCTTGCAGACCAATATCACCGTTTTACTAGTAAACGAAATCCTTGGGTTTTAATCCACCACTACCTACTTAAAACGCATTTTATTTTTTCTTTCTAATTTTTTTCGCTTTCTTTGTTTTAAACAATATATTCGCCTGGGCAGCAGACAGTCGGGCAATTGGCACTCGGAATGGAGAACAGGAAACATAATCCATACCGACCTGATGGCAGAAATGGATGGATTTCGGGTCGCCTCCATGCTCACCGCATATTCCCACTTCCAAATCAGGCTTTGTTTTCCTCCCACGCTCAATACCGATTCTTATTAGTTCGCCAATCGCCTTTATGTCCACTGACTGGAATGGGTCACCCGGCAAAATCTTTTTCTTCAGATAATCAGGCAGAAATCCACCGATGTCGTCCCTTGAAAATCCAAATCCCATCTGGGTTAAATCATTCGTTCCATAAGAGAAGAATTGGACAACCTCCGCAATCTCGTTTGCTACAAAGCAAGCGCGCGGTATTTCAATCATTGTACCATACATATATTTTATTCTCTTTAATCCGAATTTTTGCAAAACCTCTTTGTAAACGCGTTCAACTATTAAAACCTGGTCTTTTAATTCATTAACATCACAGACCACAGGCACCATTATCTCTGGATAAGGATTTTTGCCTTCTTTTATCAATTCTGCAGCAGCCTCAAATATTGCACGGACTTGCATTTCGCTTACTTCTGGATAGGTAATTCCAAGACGGACTCCACGATGACCCATCATTGGATTTGATTCGTGTAGGTTGTCAGCACGTTCATTCAGTTCTTCGAGTGTGATATTCAATTCTTTAGCAAGTTTTTCTCTTTTATCTGGTTCATTGGGAACAAACTCATGCAAGGGTGGGTCAAGCAGTCGTATCACAACTGGATAGCCATCCATAGCCTCAAGAACACCCTTGACATCATTTTTAACATAAGGGAATAATTCATCCAGTGCCTTACGCCTTTCTTCTTCAGTATTTGATACAATCATTTTTCTCAGCAAAAAAAGCGGTTCATCAGAGCCTTTGCCATAGAACATATGTTCAGTGCGCATAAGTCCAATACCCTTTGCCCCAAAATTTCTCGCCCTCTGGGCATCGGCTGGGGTATCTGCATTTGCCCTTATCCCGAGTCTTTTTACAGAATCACAGACTTTTAAAAATTCCTGTAGCAACACATTTTCTTCGGCTGAGGCGAGCATGGGCAGTTGCCCTTCATAAACATTGCCTTTGGTCCCATTCAATGTCAGCCAATCGCCCTCTTTGAAGACCCTATTATCAACCTTGAGAGATTTTTCTTCATAGTCAATTTGTAATGCACCACAACCAACTATACAGCATTTACCCCAACCCCGGGCAACGAGTGCTGCATGCGAAGTCATTCCACCCCGCGCGGTCAGAATTGCCTGGGCAGCCCGCATACCATCCACATCCTCGGGATTAGTCTCTTCGCGCACAAGAATTACTTTCTTACCTTGTTTTGTCCATTCCACCGCATCTTTGGAGGTGAAGACAATCTGACCCGTAGCACCACCAGGTCCTGCAGGCAAACCCTTAGCCAGCACCTTTGCACCCAGCTCAGCCTTTGGGTCAACCATTGGATGGAGTAATTCATCAAGTTGCGAAGGGGTTACCCTCATTACAGCCTCTTCTTTTGTAATCAATTTTTCCTTTAGCATATCCATTGCAATCCTTACTGCTGCGGGTCCGTTGCGCTTACCAACCCTGCATTGCAACATATAAAGCACGCCTTTCTCAATTGTGAACTCAATATCGAGCATATCACGATAATGGCGTTCAAGTTTTTTCTGATAGGCATATAATTCCTTATAAACCGTAGGCATAGCCTTTTCAAGGGAGACCATATCTTTGTTATGTTCGCTCTTTGAATATTCATTTACTGGTGCAGGGGTTCTGATACCTGCAACAACATCCTCTCCCTGGGCATTTATTAAATATTCCCCATAGAATTGATTTTCACCAGTTCCGGGATTTCTTGTAAATCCGACACCGGTCGCTGAATCTTCGCCCATATTTCCAAATACCATCGCCTGAACATTACAGGCAGTTCCCCAGTCATCAGGAATGCCTTCTATCCTCCTATAGGCAACAGCTCTCTTTCCATTCCAGGAGGCAAATACTGCTTTAATTCCACTCCAGAGTTGTTCATTGTGGTCATCAGGAAATTCTTTTCCTAAAACATCTTTGATTTTATTTTTAAATAAGTTACAGAGTTCTTTTAAATCATCTGCCGTGAGTTCGGTATCACTCTTATACCCCTTTTTCTTTTTCATCTCATCCATAATCTCTTCAAGTTGCCTTCTTATCCCTGAATTTTCATCCTTAGGTTCTATTCCTGCTGCCTTTTCCATTACAACATCAGAATACATCATAATCAACCTACGATAAGAATCATAGGCAACCCTTTCATTTCCTCCGCTTTGTTTTATCAATCCTGGTATGGTCTTTTCAGTTAAACCTATGTTTAATACTGTCTCCATCATTCCCGGCATTGATGCCCGTGCTCCTGAACGAACAGAGATGAGAAGCGGATTATCAGGGTTACCAAATCTTCTACCCATAATAGATTCAATCCTTTGAATTGCCTTTTCTACTTCTTTTTTCAATTCTTTGGGAAGGGTTCTTCTATTTTTATAATAATAATTGCAGACTTCAGTCGTGATTGTAAAACCTGGTGGAACCCTTATACCAAGATTTGTCATTTCAGCAAGGTTAGCTCCCTTGCCACCGAGTAAATTTTTATCTTTGGCTGAACCATCAGCCTTCTTACCACCAAAGTTATAAACCAATTTTTTCATTCTACTCCTTTCAATCGTTCAACAAATCTTTTATCATCTGTTCAAGGAGATTGCCCTGTTTTTCTTTCAATTCATAACTAACTTTAACTGCGGGCTTATTTATCTTTAAAAATTTGCGCAAATCAACAGGGGTTCCAATGATTACAACATCGGCGACCGCTCTGTTTATACTCCTGCTCAATTCTTCCATCTGCAATTTTGAATAGCCAAGCGCTGGTATCAGATTTCCAATATGAGGGTATTTTTCATAAGCTTTTTTTATTGAACCGACCGCATATTTCCTTGGATTAATTATTTCTTTTGCCCCGTATTGTTTTGCAGCAATTAAACCCGCACCAAAGCTCATTTCTCCATGGGTTAGGGTTGGACCATCTTCAATTACTAATACGCGTTTATTTTTTATAAGGAGGGGCTTATCTAATGTTATTGGCGAATAAGCCTCCATTATCTTAGCATTTTTGTTTAACTTTTTTATATTTTTCTTCAAATTTTCAACATCTTTTTTTGATGCTGAATCCACTTTGTTGATTACAACGAGATTTGCCATCCTCACATTAGCTTCCCCAGGATGATAAGTTGATTCATTGCCTAACCTTAGAGGGTCAACCACGACAATATGGAGGTCTGGTTCAAAAAATGGCAAATCATTATTTCCTCCATCCCAGACGATCACATCAGAAATCTTTTCTGCCTCTCTCAATATTTTATGATAATCAACTCCAGCAAAAACCGTATTACCCCGTTTTATATGTGGTTCATACTCTTCTCTTTCTTCAATCGTGCAATTATATTTGTCGAGATCCTCTAATTTTGAAAAACGTTGGATTTCCTGTTTGATTAAATCTCCATAAGGCATTGGGTGCCTTACGACTGAGAATTTTACTTTGTATTTATTTAATATGTCACACACCCTGCGCGTGGTCTGACTTTTGCCTGCACCCGTCCTTGCCGCACAGATTGCGATAACCTTTCTTACAGACTTTAACATTGATGATTTAGGACCGAGTAGCCAGAAATCAGCACCCGCAGCCAATGCTTCTGATGCCTTGTGCATAACATAATTATGTGAAATATCTGAATATGAAAAGACCACCACATCAATATCAAATTTTTTTATTAATTTTGTCAAATCTTTTTCTGAATAAATAGGTATTCCAGTAGAATAATATGGACCTGCAAGTTCTGCTGGATATTTTCGTCCATCTATATTCGGTATCTGGGTGGCTGTGAAACAAATAACATTATAATCACGATTATTCCTGAAAAAGGTGTTGAAATTATGAAAATCTCGTCCAGCAGCACCCATTATTAGAACTCTTCTCATTTTGTGCCTCCTTCATATAGAAAAATGCTTTAATCGCGGGTAACTATTCTATAAATCTTTAAACCCAATAAAAAGAGCAAATAGAACAAACTTCCTGCCCTTTTTGAAAAACCTAATCAGAGATTTAAAAAGCCTTTATGGTATGGCTTAAAATCCGATAATTATAAACAAAATTAGCCAAAAGTCAATGGGTCTTTTTCCCAAGTATTTCCAAAAATCTTTATTTTTCTAATGAATTGGCACCACTTTGGGTGTTATGTCTATAGCGTCCATCTTGAGATGGACGAAAAACTTATTCTGCCAGATAAATCTGGACCCTACAATTGGAGAAAAAACTAACACACTGCCTTTAATGGTATATAACATCAATACCTTGATCCATTCCCAGAAAATGTTCAATCCATTCCTAACCTTCTATTTATTACCCGTGAAAATCATATTATTTGGATAAGATATTATAATCTGTCTATACACCTAAATATGCTTCTTTTACAGTGGGATGTTCATGCAAATTCCTACCCCTACCTTCTAAGGTTATTCTACCAGTTTCAAGAACATAAGCATAATTACATATTGATAATGCCTTGTGGGCGTTTTGTTCTACAAGAAGGATGCTTGTTCCCTGTTCGTTAATTTCTTTTATTATTTTGAAAATCTCGTTAACAAGAATGGGTGATAAACCCATAGAAGGTTCATCCAAAAGCAAGAGCCTGGGTTTTGACATCAATGCCCTTGCTATTGCAAGCATCTGTAATTCACCACCGGATAATGTTCCTGCTGATTGAGTGAGTCTTTCCTTCAATCTTGGGAAAGATTTAAATATTCTATCCATTCTTTCCTGGATGGTCTTTTTGTCTTTAATCAAATAGGCACCCATCCTTAAATTTTCATATACAGAAAGATTGGCAAACGGTTTTCTTCCTTCGGGAACATGGGCTATGCCAAGTTCGGCAATTTTATGTCCTGCGAGATTTGTAATATTTTTATTATCAAAATAGATTTCACCGGACCGCGCTTTTACAAGACCTGAAATTGTCTTTAAAGTTGTGCTCTTTCCTGCGCCATTGGCACCGATAAGAGCAACTATCTCATTTTGGCTTACCTTAAATGAAATAGTCTGCAATGCCTGTATCACACCGTAAAAAACACTTAAATTTTTGACTTCAAGAATTGGTTTTACCCTATCCAGATCCATTTCATTCCCTACCAAGATATGCTTCAATTACTTTGGGCTCATTTTGAATTTCCTTTGGTGGTCCCTCTGCAATCTTTTCCCCAAAATCCATTACACACACCTTCTGGCATATAGACATAACAACCTTCATCTGATGTTCTATAAGAAGTATGGTGAGATTGAAACGATCGTGAATGAAATTTATCAAATCCATAAGCTTTACTATTTCCTGTGGATTCATACCTGCCGCTGGTTCATCAAGTAACAATAAATCCGGATTTGTTGCGAGCGCACGCACTATCTCCAGTTTTCTCTGTTCTCCATAAGGCAAATTTCTTGCCAATTCTTTAGCCCTTGTCTCAAGATTAAATATTGAAAGGATATCGTAAGCCTTTTCTTCTATCATATTTTCCTGTTCTCTGAATTTTCTGTCCCTGAGAATTGCCGATAACAATCCGTATTTCACTTCCTTATGACAGGCTATTTTAACATTATCAATGACTGTTAGATTGTTGAATAATCTAATGTTTTGAAATGTCCGGGCAATGCCAAGATTAACAATTTCATATGGTTTTAAACCATTAATTATTTTCTCCTTGAATATAATATTCCCTGAATCCGGGCTGTAAATACCTGTTATTAGATTGAAGACCGTAGTCTTACCAGCACCGTTAGGACCAATAAGACCGAACAGATCATTTTTATTGACTTCAATATCAAGGTTGGAAACCGCCTTTAATCCACCAAAAAACTTAGTCAAATTTTTTATTCTCAAGATCTGATTTGAGGTCATAATTGTTTTACATTTTGTTTGGAGTTTTTCTTTTCTTCGGGCTTGAGAAATACAAATTCCATTCCACTTCCAATACCCATTGGCTTTATCAACATTATTATTATTAAAATAAGTGGATAGATCACAAGTCGCCAATCAAGAATCTGTGTTGGAAGAACAACCCTTAATCCTTCAAGGAGAAATGTCCAGACAATGGCAGCAATGATTGTGCCTGAAATACTGCCCAGACCACCAAGGACTACGATTAACAATACATCAATAGACTTCAGAAAGTCAAAATTTGATGGATGTAAAAAAGAATATAAATGGGCGTAGAGAACTCCTGCAATACCGGCAAAAATCGACCCCAATACAAATCCTATAGTCTTATATTTTGTAGTATTCACACCAACACAATCAGCAGCAATATCGTCTTCACGGATTGAAATACACGACCTCCCAATGTCAGAATAAACAAAGTTTCTAATGACAACGATTGTAATAATAAAAAGTAAGTAGGTCAGAGGAAAGACAGTAAATTTCGTTATACCAAGCATGCCCCGCGAACCACCAAGTTCTGGAATAACTCCATCCGCATTATCAAACAATACTTTCACAATAATACCAAAACCGAGTGTTGCGATGCCAAGATAATCAGATTTCAGACGGAGTATTGGTAGACCAATCAAAAAGGCAATAATTGCAACAAGGATTATGGCAGTAATGAGTCCTATGATAAAAGATAAAAATCCCAATCCGTGCAGGGTTTTTGTAATCAATGCTGAACAATAAGCACCAATTCCATAAAATGCTGCATGTCCCAAAGAGAATTGTCCAGTATAACCATATATAATATTTAACCCGAGTGCAGAAATGGTAATGATAAAGGTAAACTGGATGATTTGAATCCAATATGGATTCAAAAAACCAAGGGAGATTAATGCAGTTATTATTATAAAAATGGCAATAACAATTGTTAATGCGAAAAACAGCCTATTTGAAAATATTTGTTTTTTAGATTTAGCAATCATACCTTTTCAATCGCTTTTTTCCCTAATATGCCTGCTGGTTTTACCAACAAAACAATTATCAGAATTGAAAACGCAAATGCATCACGCATTGTGGAGGAAATATAGGCTGAGCACATCGTTTCCACCACACCCATAATCAATGCACCAATCATAGCACCTGGGATTGAACCTATTCCACCAAGCACTGCAGCAACAAATGCCTTTAGACCCGGCATAACCCCCATAAATGGATGTATTTGTGGATAGGCAATACCATAGAGCACACCACCTGCACCGGCAAGTGCAGAACCGATGCCGAAGGTAACCGATATTATATAATCAACATTGATGCCCATTAACTTTGCAGTGTCCTTGTCGTAAGAAACCGCCCTCATTGCCATTCCGGTCTTGGTTTTCTGAACAATAAACTGCAAAAAAATCAATAAAACAATCGCCACACCGAATACAAGTATTTGAATGTTGGATATGCATACAGAACCAATTTGATATGTACATACTTCAAATGGCCTTGGATAAGCGAGATAGTTCGGACCAAATACAATTTTTAAACTACAAAAGTATTCCAAAAATAGAGATACGCCGATTGCAGTAATCAAGGCTGAAATACGAGGTGCATTTCTTAATGGACGGTATGCCAATCTTTCGATACTGATTCCGAGTAGTGCACAACCTACCATTGCAAACAGAATTGCAAGTGGAAAGGGTAAATGGTATAATGATAGGGCAAAAAAGCCAAGATAGGCACCAATCATAAAGACATCGCCATGGGCAAAGTTAATTAACCGAACAATACCATAGACCATGGTGTAGCCCAGGGCAATGAGTGCATAAACAAAGCCTAATTGCAGACCATTTATCAACTGCTGGAGAAAATATGTCATCTGGGATATTATATAAAAAAAAAGCCTGAAATCAACACTCCGATTTTAATAACCTTCTCCTCTCTGATGATCTATCGTGTGATAAAATCTTGTCTATATTTAACGCTATCTTGACATTGTTTAAATTTTAAATATATTTATTTGTGCAATTGAAATCCAATTTTCATTCTTTTTCAACCATAATTCTTGCAGCAGGCAGAAGCAAAAGAATGTATAGCCGAACACCCAAAATATTATATAAAATTTTGGGTAAACCAATGATTCAATATGTTGTTGATGTTGCCGTCGGGTTGAATTGCGATGAAATAATTGTGGTCACTGGCAAAAACAAAGCTGAAGTAAAAAAAGTCCTGGGAAGTAAAGTAAAATATGCTGTGCAGGAAATCCCACTCGGGACCGGCGATGCAACCAAAAAAGGGCTTGTTTTAGCAACAAAATCGAACGTATTAATACTCTCTGGAGATGTTCCTTTATTAAAAAAAGAAACGATTACGGCAGTGATAAATAACCACTTTTACCAGAATGCAGATTTATCTGTGCTGACATGCAAGGTCGATAATCCTGCGGGATATGGCAGGATTGTTCGTGATGAGTATGGGAATCTTATCAAAATAGTTGAGCATGTTGATGCGAATGAACAAGAGTTGAAAATAAATGAAATAAATACTGGTATCTATTTTGGTAGTCGCAAGACCATAAATGATGCCCTTTCTACCGTGAAAACAGCTAATAAACAGAAAGAGTTTTATTTAACCGATATCGTGCAATATTTTATAAAAAAACAAAAGCGGGTAATCGGGTTTCAGATTTACAATCAAGAAGAAATCCTGGGGATAAATAATAAAGCAGAACTTTCCCGTGTTAGGGAAATAATCAAAAGAAACTGGTTTGATGAATTAATGCTCCGGGGTGTCTATATTGAAGAACCAGCAACAACGAATATTGATGTAACGGTTAAAATTGGAAATTTTGCCCATATCAGGCCTTTTACAATGATTGAGGGGAAAACCGAAATCAAAGACAATAGTGTTATTGGTCCGTTTGTCTGGATTAAAGATGGAATAAAAAGGAAAATTAAGATATGAAATCAGGCAAGATTGGTTTGATAATCTTGGTTATCTTAGTCTTTCTTTTTGGTGCTTCGGTACTCTATATGCGCACAAGAGAAGACCCTGAAGAGGTTATTAAAAAAAATAGCAATCTCAGGGTGGAAGTCCTTAATGGCTGTGGGGTCAATCGTCTGGCAATCAAGGTTAGTGATCTGTTAAGAGAGAAAGGATTTAATGTGGTAAAAATTGGTGATGCAGAAAAACATTACCCAGAGACCGTAGTCGTTGAAAGGTCTGACGAAAATATGACAAATGGAAAATACTTTGCCCGAAGGATAGGTTGTAAGAATATCGGTAAGGATGTTGACCCTGCACTTTATATTGATGTCACCATAATTATAGGTGAAGATTATAAAAAATTATTTCCTGATGTTGAAAAACGATTCTGATAAACCCCCCATTGATCGAGCTAAGGAACTTGCCCGAATTATAAGCGATAAAAAGGGTGAAGATGTAATTATATTTGATTTAAGAGATATTTCTCCAATTACAGACTTCTTCGTCATTGCTACGGGTTTATCAGATATTCATAATAAGACAATTGCTGAATATTTAAGCGAATTTGAAGAACCGGATCATATTGAGGGGATTGAAGGAGGGAGCTGGATTCTACTCGATTATATTGATGTAGTTGTTCATATTTTTTCAAAGGAGACAAGAGAATTCTATGGTCTTGAACGTTTGTGGGGCGATGCCCCCAGAGTAAAAATGTAAAATGGTGCGCAACGACATAAAACAAATTCTCCAGAGTATTTATCCTGAAGAGACAATAATTGTTGATTATGTCCCTGCGGATAAAAAAGGCGATTACTCTACGAATCTCGCGATGCGGATCGCCCAGAAAAAATCCAAATCCCCATTGGAGATTGCAGAAGATATATCAAAAAAAATAAATTCTCCAATTATAAGCGAAACCATTGTTTATCCACCAGGCTTTATAAACTTTGTTTTAAAACCTTTTTATGTTAAAGAGAAATTCAAGAAAATTGAAAGGTGCAATATCGGCAATGGCTTAAAGGTAAATGTAGAATTTGTTAGTGTTAACCCTACCGGACCTATAAATATTGTCAATGGCCGTGCAGCAGCATTTGGCGATTCACTTGTGAGATTAATGAATTATGCGGGTTACTGTGCGGATTCCGAATATTACATAAATGATTGTGGCAGACAGATTGACTTGCTTGCCGAAAGTATAAAACAAAGGATTAATCAAATTTCAGGAAAAGAATTTTCTATTCCCGATGATGGTTATCATGGTGAATATCTCATTCCATTAGCCCGGAATTTTCTTAATGCTGGGATTACAGATATAGAAAAAATAAAAAAAGAAGCAGTTAATTATTTTCTTATGCAACATCAAACAATGCTCAATAATTTTCGGGTAAATTTTACAAACTGGATTCGTGAATCTGAGGTCCGGAATAAAGGATATGTTGAAACGATT
The DNA here is from genome assembly GCA_964559225.1 of uncultured bacterium. Classification (GTDB taxonomy): domain Bacteria; phylum Hydrothermota; class Tepidihabitantia; order SM23-42; family JAOAFX01; genus JAOAFX01. Next base: position 14,008 of record CAZLGA010000012.1, read on the forward strand.
TTAAATATTTTTAAAGATAAAGGCTTGTTATTTGAGCAGGATGGGGCAATCTATTTAAAAACAACAAATTTTAATGACTCGCGCGACCGGGTTGTAATAACGAAAGATAGCAGATACACATATCTTCTTCCCGATATCGCGTATCATTTAAACAAGATTGAAAGAAATTATAATTTTTTGATTACGATACTCGGACCAGATCACCTTGGACAGGTGAGCAGCCTATATGCAGGATTAAAAGCACTTGACTATAAAGAAAATATCCTTAAAATTATAATTGTGCAGGAAGTCAAGTTAAAAAAAGATGGTAAATATATTCCGATGTCAAAAAGGGCAGGAACTTTCATTTCCCTTGAGGACTTACTCAATGAAATACCAATTGATGTCAGCAGATTCTTCTTTCTTATGCGTTCGAGTTCGCAACACCTTGATTTCGACCTTGATCTTGCAAAAAATATATCAGAAGAAAATCCAGTTTACTATGTTCAATATGCATATGCTCGGATTATGAGTATCATAAAATTTGCCCTTGAAAAAAGTTTTGATTTAAAAGATGATGTAGCATTAGATATGATTGATGAAAAAGAGGAATTAGACCTGATGAAATATATATTAAGATTTGAAGAAACGGTTGAAGATGCAGTAAAAAATTTTGAGCCATTTATGATAACTTATTATTTAATCGGGTTGGCAAAGATTTTTCATCATTTTTATCAAAAACATCGAGTGGTTAGTAATGACCGGTCATTAACAATGGCGAGATTGTTTTTGATAAAAAAGACGGCTGAAACAATAAGAACAGGAATGGAACTAATTGGCTGTTCGTGTCCGGATAGGATGTAATGATAAAATTGTTGGTTGAAACTCGATGTTTAAATCTTGAAAATTTGCAATAAGGAGGTTAAATGAATCTTGCAAGTCTGCTTTCCAGAGATAGAATAAATCTGGAATTGAAATCAACAAAAAAAGAAGATGTGCTAAAAGATCTGGTATATATGATTATAAGCGGGCGTGATGCTGATTTGATTTGTTCAATTTTATTAAAAAGAGAAGAACTGGGCTCAACCGGTATTGGAAAAGGCATTGCTATCCCACATTGTCGTTCACTCGCGGTAAGTAAATTAGAGATTGCCATAGGCAGAACCATAAAGCCAATAAATTTTAATGCAATCGATAAAAAACCGGTTTCATTGTTCTTTTTAATCATTGCACCACCCCAGGACCCGGGTAATCAATATTTGATTACGCTTGGAAAGACTGTTCAAATTTCTCGTGAATTAACAAAAAACAACTTGATAAACAAACCTCAAACTCCGGATGAATTCATTTCTTTGATAAATGAAGTAGAAAAAAAGATTGCTAAAAAGAGGTAATTATGCATAAAGATATGGATATAGTAATGCGCATACTAAAAAGACTGTTTGATTTAGATAATTTAATTGCTGACAAAGAAGCAGATAAAAAAATTGGATTTAAAATTGACGAAGAGGTTGGATTACTGAGTTTAAAAAAGGAAAGGACTAGTCTTCTAAAAGAAATCCCCAAGGAATACGCAGATACTTACGAACGAATTAAAAAACGCTACGCACTTGCAATAGCTGAAGTCAAAAATGGTTTTTGTTTCGGGTGTTTTCAACAGTTACCCACTGAAATGCTGGTCAGAAGCAATGAAATAGTTACCTGCCCGAATTGCGGGAGGATTTTATTCTGGCGTGAAGAACAAAAATAACCGGTTAAACAAATGTTAAAAAATATACCGCTTTAACATAACGAAATTAATTTATAATCATTGTGAAAAAAATATATATAATCTATTTCGTTATTTTAATCTTTTTTACTGCCAATATAATTAATTTAAAAAATCTTTCACTGATAGACTGGGATGAAGGGGTCTTTGCCTTACAGGCGAAATGGTTCGCCAGCATGGGGTTGGAAGGTAAGCCGTTCAATTTTCAAACCCCTCCCCTGTTTCAGATTATTATAGCATCAGCCTTTAAACTATTTGGTTATAAAGGAGCGATTCTACCGCTGATATCAATTATTTTTTCCTGCCTCACCCTTTACATCGTTTTTATTTTTTACAGAAAAATATATAATGAAACGATTGGTTTGATGGGAGTTTTTCTTTTTATTTCAACCGAATATTTTCTTTTTTTCTCTAAATCTGGTTTGAGTGATGCTACCTTCCTTTTTTTCTTTTTAACCGCCCTTTATTTTTTTTATCGGGCTATTAAGGACGAAAACAAATCCTCTTTTCAATTATGTGGGTTATTTACTGTACTTGCCTGCTACACAAAATATACAGGTCCAATCCTGTTTTTGATTTATTTAATACTTGGTTTTACAATTTTTAAAAAAAGGACTAAAGATTTTTATTTATTTACCATTATTATCCCAATTTTATTGCTATTTCCATATTATATAACTTTTATCAAAACCATTTCGTTAAAAGGAATTTTTTCACGACATGGACATTTATTCAGCATCCATCATTTAAAGTTTTTCTATTATCTAATCTGCTTTGCTCCTATAGTTTTCTTTTCCGCAATCTTTTATCGAATTAAAGATAAAGAAGATTATTTTGTCTTAGTAATAATTTTGACATTCTTTATAACTATAGGTTTTTATTATCCTTATCTACGACTTGCTTACCCAATTATACCATTTTTTGCATTATTTTCTGCCTGTTTCATTTATAAATTTAAAAAGATAAAGGCATTACTTTGTGGCATAATATTTCTGATAAATATTTTTTTAGGTTATAATACAATAACTTATCATTCTAAAATTCCTTTTCTTATCACTGAGAAAATAAACACGATTTGTAAATTTTATAAAATCAATTATGTTATTACTGCGACACCGCCAAATATACTGTTTAACATCTCAGGAGATATAATCTTAACAGATAGTCAAATTCCTCATAGTATGAAACTAAATAGACTTACAAGATTAGATAGAAGAATAATAATAAAAAGAGACCATAATTTAATTAGGGACGAAAAGAGTATTTTATTTCTAAGTTCAAATATATTTCCGAAAATAGATGAACGATTAATGGCATTTAAAAGAAAAGGAGAATATATTGAATCAATAGAATTCACAGATGCTCCAGTTTACTATAAAGATATTTTTAACAAATTGAGAACCCAAAAACAAATTTACGAAATCTTTGTTTTAGAAATATCCGAACTTGATTATAGTGAGATTGACAGCCTTTGGCAGTTGTGTTTTGAACCTAATGTTACAATTGTAAAACGATAGTTATTTACCAATACAAAATTCTGCAAATATTTTATTGATTATATCTTCGCGTAAGACCTTGCCCGTAAGTTCACCGATTATATCAAGGGCACAATGTAATTCAAATGCTATTGTTTCCAAGGTGTAATTTTCTTTAATATTACTTAGAGTTTGATAGATGTTTTTGAAACAATCAATCTGGCGCTGTCTGAGAATCAATACATCTTCTTTAATAGAATCAGGAAGCAGGCGTTCTTTAATAACTTTTTTTAACAGGTCAATATTTTCTCCATTTTTTGCTGAGACTTTTATTGCGTCAGATAATATTTCGCTCTCCTTTAATTTAATATTCAAATCAATTTTGTTTATTATAAAAATTTTGTTCAACCCTTTTGTAAGATTAAAAAGAAAAGTATCTTGTTCGTTCATTGCTTCCGAGCCATCAAAAACCAATAGTATTAAATCTGAGTTTTTTAAAACCTCTTCGCTTCTTTTGCTTGCAATACCATCGGGTCCACTTGCGCAATTAAATATACCAGCGGTGTCTATCAGTCTTATCAAAATTCCGTCTATTTCTAATGTTTCTTCAATAAAATCTCTGGTTGTCCCAGGTGTTTCATGGACGATGGCACGCTCAATCCCTAAAAGTCTATTAAAAAGGGTTGACTTACCAACATTAGGTCTTCCCGCAATAACGACCGAATAGCCTTGTTTTATTTTTGTTGCCTGTTCGGCATTTTTTAATAAACTTTCTATTTGTTTTTGTATCTTACTAATTTCATTTTTAACTTCACTCAAATCTATTTCTGTCTCTTCTTCGTCCGGGAAATCGATGTTTGCCTCAACATTTGTCAGAATTCCAATAATTTTTTCTTTAATGTCGGTAATAAAATTTGATAATTTCCCTTCAAGTTGATAAATTGCCGCTTTTCTTACCACATCACACTGTGCGTAAATCGTATCAAGAACTGCCTCTGCCTGCATTAAATCAATTTTATTATTAAGAAACGCCCTTTTTGTAAATTCACCTGGTTGTGCAAGTCTTGCCCCGAGATTTATTAAAATGTTTATTATTCTGTCAACAATCAAAGGATTACCATGGCACGATATCTCTACTACATTTTCACCTGTATAAGAATTGGGTGCAAAAAATATACTGGTCAGTACATAATCAATGATTTCCTGTGTAGATGGTTCTATGATTCTGCCGTAATAGATATGACCCGACTGAAAGATAGAAATATCTTGGCTGGAATTAAAAATTTTTTTTACGAAATTAATAGCACTTTCGCCGCTAACACGAATTACAGCAATACTCGAATAACCAATAGGTGTAGCACAGCCAACGATGGTATCATTCACATCTTTACTCTCTTTTTTCTTCTTTATTTTCTCCTATCGGTGCTATTATCACAGTTCTGTTCGCGCCCCGCCCGATCGTATATAGCTTCACCCCTTTTAATTCATTTATTTTGCTGGCAACTATCTTTTCTTCACGGGGTGTCATCGGGTCAAGCGCCATTTCTCGCCCAGTCTGAAGAACAATGCGCGCAATCGCCTCAGTTTTTTTTCTTAAAAAATTGGTTTTACGCTGACGATAGCCATTGACGTCAATTAACAGTTTTATATTAGAATAGAACCTCTTTGCAAGTCTGGAGATTATGTATTGTAAAGCCCATAAATGTTCGCCATTTTTACCGATAAGGAGCACATCACTCTGTTTTGTCTTTATGTTTACTGTATAACCCTGTTCATCCTTACTTACTGATACACCGACTTTAAAGCCCATATTGGTTAACACATAGTTAGTAAGGCTCTGGAGATACTGGCGAGGCTCTTTTATTGTTATTCTGACCTTGGTTTCTGTTTCATTTTGAGAAAGAATTTCATAGGTTACCTCATCCGGAGTAACCCCTAATATTTTTCTTCCCCGAGCAAGCGCATCATTCAGGTCTTTTCCTGTAGCCTCAATCATTTTCATTGTGCCTCCTCTTTATCTTAATTTAAGAACCACCAGATAATCCGATGGTTCTTTTAAAATTAGCGAAAAACTTTTTTCTTTATCATTAAATATTCTAAGATTGAAAGTATATTATATGTAAACCAATATAATTGTAATCCTGAAGGAAAATTCAGGAATACAAATATCATTACCAAAGGCATCATTATTACTATAAATCTCTGCCTTGGATCAATCGTTGTCATCAACGATTGAATAAGCATTAATACACCCATCGCGATGGGTAGAACATAATAAGGGTCTTTAAGTGACAAATCGACAATCCAGAGCATAAAAGGAGCACGCCGAAATTCAACGGCTGTGGAGAGAACCTGATAAAGGGCGATGAATACAGGAAATTGAATCAAAAGTGGAAGGCACCCGGAGAATGGATTGACCTTATAAACCTTATAAAGATGCATCATTTCTCTATTCAAAGCCTGAGGGTCATTCTTATATTTCGCCTGAATTTTTTTCAACTCAGGTTGAAGGAGTTGCATCTGTTGTTGGGAAATCAGCATCTGACGTGATAGAGGAAAGAAAATAATTTTAAACAAAAGTGCGAAAACCATTATCGCAAATCCGTAATTTTTCAAAAACGAATAAAATAAATTTAAAATAAAAATAATTACCCTCTCAATAGGTCCCCAGATACCACCGCTTGCAATCTGTTCATAGCCTTTCTTATATTCAGCCAGTTCATTTAGTTTAATTGGTAATACTAAAGCCGAAATTGTGAATGAAGAATCCGCAAATAATTCGAGCCCATAGCGATTTGTATTACCAGTCATTGCACAACCCAAATAAGCGATAGCTTCTTCCTTATTGTTATCTAAATTTGAGAGTCTATAAAATAGTGTATTTCCTATATTTTCAATGTTATTGATTATTAAGGCAAAATATTTTGTTCTTAAAGCAATCCATTCCCAATCATTTTTGAATGCAAATTGTTCTTTGATTTCTTTTGTAATATTCACGCATTTTGCGCTTTTGACATATACATTGAAATGGCGTAGGTCATCTTCCTGATTCTTTTTTTCTGTCACATTCAAACCACTTTTCAAACTTAGCACTTGTTTTATCATATCAGGATAATTTACCCTAAGAGTAAAACCGTAATTTTCATTAAAATAATAAACCTTAGAAAATGGTTTATTGTTTATGTTGGTAGAGAATACGACCGAATCATTATCAATAAAATGTGTAAAATTAACTAATGAATCAGATATCTTTGTTGAAAATAGCAATTTCCCTTCTTTAACAATCTCAGCATCATATTTTTTCAAATAAAAACTTTTAATTCCAGCGCCTACAGATGAAAAGACTATACGATAATTATTATGTTCAATCACAATTGTATCCTTAATAGGTAAATTTTCCCTCGTAGAAACCGTCGCTTTCATTGTATCAGGTAATTGAGTCTCTTGCTTTTCTACAACTTTTTGAGTAGTTGGTTTTGCCATAAAACTCCAGATTAACAGGATTATTATAATTAATAAAAATGCAATAAGTGTCCTTTTCTTATCATTATCCATGTTCTTCTCCTTTTTTTGGGAATACAACAGGATCATATCCGCCATTGCAGAAAGGATTACACCGCAAAATTCGATAAACACTCATAAGCCCCCCTTTAAAGAATCCGAATCGGGATAATGCTTCAATAGTGTAATTTGAACAGGAAGGCGTGAATCTGCAGGTCTTGGTTAATACTAACCCGAAAGTATTTTGATAACATTTAATCAAAAAAATCAATAATTTAACAAAAAAAGAAAGCCTGATGCCCGAGTTAAATTCGTCCATCAGTAGACTCCTTTTTAAATGCTTGAAAGGCATTTAATACTTCATTGGCATCAAGCAAACCGGTTGCTAAAAAAATTACCTTAAACCCCATAAATATCTCCTTGTTCATCCGATATGCCTCCCTTAAAATTCTTTTAACGCGGTTCCGTTTCACTGAACTTTTGTGCATCCTGGAGGCAAAAAAACCAACCTTAGAACAGAGGTCGGGTTTATAAATTATAACTAAATTATTAAAATTTATTCTCTTTCCATTAGAAAACAAATCTCGTATTTCACTTTTCTTACAAACAATTTCTCTTTTATCAATACCAAATCGTGCCTTGTTTTTAGACAAATCACTCTTTAAACGACCAGACGTTTTCGACCCTTTTTTCTTCTTCTGCTCAAAACTTTTCTGCCCATTTTAGTCTTCATCCGTGCCCTGAAACCATGGGTTTTTTTTCTTTTTCTCCTGCTTGGTTGATATGTCCTCTTCATAAAATATTATACCTAAAACCGATCAAAAGTCAAGGGCACGATGCAGAGTTTCAAGACATGGTATCCACCCTAAGAGAATATTTTGGGTTGATAAAAGGCTGACGCCTTAACTTAAAAGAGATAAAAGGCTGACGCCTTAATTTAAAAGAGATAAAAGCCTTACGGCTTAACTCCAGGGAAATTCTTAAATAGCGAAAAAGGGTATAATGGCATCTATTTAGTTTTTCCCAAGCATTTCCCAAAATCTTTATTTTTCTAACGGACTGAGACCACCCGGAGTTTCTATTTTATCCTGAAAATCATAAATTTATTCGGGTAAGATTTAATTTTGATGAAAGACGCATAAAATTAAGCAGTTGACGAATTTCAAAAATTAGATAAAATTCTCTATGCCTGCAAATTTACCGCCACAGTATTTTGAGGTTGAGAAAAAATATAGGGAAGCCAAGACCCTCCAGGAAAAGTTATTTTATCTTCAGGAATTGCTTGCTATAATACCAAAGCATAAGGGAACTGAAAAACTTCAAGGTGAACTCAAGGCAAAAATTTCTAAAACCAAAGAGATGATGGAACACAGTAAAAAGTCAGGAGGTTCAACTGCCTGGTATCAGGTTGATAGACAGGGTGCGGGTCAAGTTCTGCTGGCCGGTCTCCCCAATTCAGGAAAGTCTTCTTTACTTAATCTCCTTACGCGAACAAATGTTGAGGTTGCTCCTTATCCTTTTACAACAACGACATTTCAGGTTGGAATGATGGAATATGAAGATATAAAGATTCAAATTGTAGATACACCTCCAATTTCAGAAAGTTCCCCGGCTTGGTTATTTGCATCTTTTCGTTTTGCAGATATGCTTTTGATATTACTTGATGCATCAAGTGATGACCTTCTTGAACAGATGGAAATAATAAAAAAAGAACTTGAATCAAGAAATATAAATATTGAAAAAGAAAAACACGATGCAAAGAAAACAATTGTTCTCTTAAACAAAAGTGATATAAATAAAGGTGAAGAAAATAGTGAAGTCTTCTTAGAATTTTATCAGAATAAATTCAATATACTGAAAATTTCTACAATCACTGCTTTAAATATAGAGACTTTAAAACATTTAATTTTCGAAACCCTTGATATTATACGCGTATATACAAAAAAAATTGGCCAGCCGCCGGTAAAAAAGGAACCAATAGTTTTAAAAAGCGGTGCTACCGTAATTGAGGCAGCTGAACATATCCATAAAGATTTTAAAAAGAATTTAAAATTTACAAGATTATGGAATGATAAAGGTTTCAGTGGACAACGTGTTGAAAAAAATTATATCTTACATGATGGCGACATTGTAGAATTTCATGTATAAGAATTTAAATCCCAATTTCCCAATCTCCAATCCCAAACAAATATTAATTTTAAAAAACTTGCTCAGGATTTGGGTGTTGGGATTTGTAGATTGATATATACTATAGGTATATGGGTGAATTGTCTTTAATAAAATATATCCGCAAAAAGTTTCCGCAAACCAGATATGAAATTGCAAAAGGTATTGGTGATGATGCTATGGTGTTAAAAAATGGGACTGTAATATCTACTGATTCTTTTGTTGAAGGAATTCATTTTGATTTTAAATATTTTTCAAAATTTGCTTTAGGGTTTAGAACGATGGGCGCAAGCCTTTCTGACCTTGCGGCAATGGCAGCAAAACCAGTGTGCGCCCTTATCAGCTTATATCTTACTCCTAAAATAAAGGACTCAGACATAAAAGATTTATATAAAGGCTTTTATAAAATCTGCAATAAATTTCAGTGTGATATATCCGGTGGCGATATAATTGAAAGTCCATTCTGTGGGATAACAATTACCGTTATAGGTAAAACAAAAAAACCATTATTAAGGTCAGGCGCACGGCCTGGCGATTATCTTTATACCACAGGTTATCTTGGTCTCGCAGAAACAGGCAGAATAATACTTTCCGAAGGATACAAAAAAAGCCTATTTCCGGAATCAATAAAAAGACACCTTTATCCAGAACCCAGAATATATGAAGCACTTAAACTGAGACAATATCTCAATGCCGGGATTGATACTTCGGATGGATTATCAACAGATGCCTTCCATCTTGCTGAAGAAAGTGGCGTTAAAGTTATTATTGAAAATATACCCGTCCATCCTGAAGTCAGATTATTATGTAAATTGAAAAACATATCTCCTGTGAAATTTATTCTCTCTTCAGGTGAAGATTTTGAGCTATTGATTACAGGTAAGAGATTAACTAATCTTACAAATATAAAACTCTTCAGAATTGGAAGATTACAAAGAGGCAAAGGAGTCTATATCTTATCAGGAAAAAAATTGAAAAGGATTTATCCTACTGGATATGAACACCTCAAGTAATGAAGTAGTAGTTGAACCCCACAGGAGAAACATAATTCTTTTTGTTACGACCATAGGTTCATTTTTAACCCCGTTTATGGGTTCATCCCTGAATATTGCCCTTCCTGCCATTGGCAAAGAATTCAATATGAATGCACTGCTACTCAGCTGGGTTCCAACTTCTTACTTACTCGCTGCTGCAATGAGTCTTGTTCCCATGGGCAGGATTGCTGATATGATAGGAAGGCATAAGATTTTCTTTTTCGGTGTAACAATTTTCGGCGTTTTCTCATTAGTTGGTGGGATTGCAAATAATGTCACTCTTTTTTTGATTCTGAGAATTTTGCAGGGTATTGGTGGTGCGATGATATTCGGAACATCAGTTGCAATATTGACAGGCGTTTTTCCTATTCAGCAAAGAGGCCGTGTCCTGGGGATTAATGTGGCTGGTGTCTATCTCGGGCTTTCCCTTGGTCCATTTTTAGGTGGATTTTTGACACAAAATCTTGGCTGGCGCAGTTTATTTTTTCTAAATTCATCCCTGGGATTTTTAATGTTAATTTTGATTATTTTTTTTCTACGGACCGAAAAATTTATATCTACAATCAAGGGTTTTGACTACATTGGAACTTTAATATACAGTCCAATGCTCTTCTTTTTTATGTATGGGTTATCTCTCTTACCGGGCATTTCGGGTGCGATCTTGATAATCACCGGTGCGATTTTTGCCTTTCTTTTTATCAAATGGGAATTAAAGATTGCCAATCCCTTATTAAACATTAAACTCTTCAAAATCAATCCCACCTTCTTTTTTTCCAATCTTGCTGCCCTTATCAATTATAGTGCTACAAATGCAGTTTCTTTTCTTCTCAGTCTGTATCTTCAATATTTAAAAGGATTTTCACCACAAAATGCAGGGCTTATACTAATTGCCCAGCCGGTTACGATGACGATTCTTTCCCCATTTGCTGGTAGGCTTTCAGATAAAATCCAGCCCGGAATAATCGCCTCTATCGGCATGGGCTTGACGAGCCTTGGACTCTGCCTTTTTGCCTTTATTAACAGTGCTACTCCTATTGATTTGATGACAGCAATTTTGATTATTCTTGGTTTTGGCTTTGCCCTTTTCTCCTCTCCCAACACAAATGCGATTATGAGTTCGGTTCAAAAAGAATATTACGGCATTGCCTCAAGCACCCTTGCAACGATGCGCTTACTCGGGCAAATGTCAAGTATGGGTATTGTTATGCTGATCTTTTCGTTAACGATGGGCAGAGTCAAAATTAGACCTGATGTATATCCATTATTCCTGAATGCCCTCAGAATATCTTTCTATATTTTTACTGGACTGTGCATCATCGGCATCTACGCTTCATTAAAAAGGGGAAAGATAAAAAGAGGATAGATATTATTTTTTGAAATTGTTTATCGGTTGTATTCTCATCTTTCCCTTGCGGGCAAATCTTATCGCTTCGATTTCAGCATAAGCAGAATTTAAGGCGGTAATAAATGGGATATTTAGCTCTACTGCTAGACGGCGCATTGTATAACCATCCCGTTTTGCACTATAACTCATTGTTGGTGTATTGATTATCAAATCTATCTTTCCTTGTCTCATCATGTCAAGTGCATTGGGTGATTTGTGTTCACTTATTCTATATACTGTCTCAACATCTATTCCATTTTCTCTAAGGTATTGGGCAGTCCCCCTGGTTGCCACGATTTTAAAGCCGAGGGATTTTAATTCTTTTGAAATCTTTAGAATCTCTTTCTTATCTTCGTCCCTAACTGTTATATAGACCGTTCCTGAACTTGAAAATTTGTTATCTGCAAGGATTGCCTTGTAATATGCACCGCCAAATGTCTTATCTATAGCCATCACCTCTCCAGTGGATTTCATTTCCGGTCCAAGTATTGGGTCAACACCGGGTAGTTTAAGAAAAGGAAATACCGGACCTTTGACCGATATGAAATCTAATTTTATTTCGTCAGGTAGTTTAAGTTCTTTAACTGTGGAGCCGAGCATTATACGGGTAGCCATCTTCGCCAGCGGGATACCTATTGTTTTAGATACATATGGCACTGTCCTTGATGACCTTGGATTTGCCTCAAGTACATAGACCACACCATTTTGTATTGCCAGTTGTATATTTATCAAACCTATGGTTTTTAATGCCACTGCAATTTCAAAAACAATCCTCTTTATTTCGTTGATAGTCTTTTTTGATAGGCTTCTTGGTGGCATAACACAATATGAATCTCCTGAGTGGACACCTGCCTGTTCAATATGTTCCATAATACCTGCGATGAAAACATCCTTTCCATCACATAGTGCATCAACATCAACTTCTGTTGCGTTTGTAATGTATTTGTCAACGAGAATTGGATGTTCAGATGAAACCTTCACTGCCAGTCTCACATATTTTTCAAGTTCGTGTTCGTCATATATTATCTCCATTGCCCTGCCACCAAGAACATAACTCGGGCGAACCAAAACCGGATAACCAATTTTTCTTGCTATATCTTTTACTTCATCAAAACTGAAACCTGTAGCAAAAGGGGGTTGAAAGATATTGAGTTGCTTAAGGATTGAAGAAAAGGCCTTACGGTCTTCTGCACGATGCACATCAAGCGGACTTGTTCCTAATATTTTTGTCTTCAACCTATATTTTTTTATTGCTTCATATAACGGCAATGCAAGATTGACTGATGTCTGACCACCAAATTGTAAGATAACTCCATAGGGTTCTTCTTTAAATATCACATGCAATACATCCTCAAGTCGCAAAGGTTCAAAATAAAGACGGGATGAAACATCAAAATCAGTAGAAACAGTTTCAGGATTGTTATTGATAATTATTGCTTCATAACCCATTTCTTTTAAGGCAATTGCTGAATGGACACAAGCATAGTCAAACTCTATGCCCTGCCCTATCCTTATCGGACCAGAACCAACGATCAAAATATTCTTTTTATTTCTGGAACTTGTTTTTTTATTATCAGATTCACCCCAGTATGTTGAATAATAATATGGAGTATATGCCTCAAATTCACCGGCACAGGTATCTACAATATTGAATGCGGGTTTAATCTTATTTTTGATGCGTTTTGCTGTTATTTCGTCCTTATTAATACCTGATACTTTGCTTATATATTCATCACCAAATCCCATCTTCTTTGCCTGATGAAGTGTTTGAATGGATATTCCATACTTTTTAATTGATTTTTCCATTTTTATAATATTTTCAATCTTTGATATAAAGAATTCATCTACTTTGCTGAGTTCAGCTATTTTCTTTTTTGTGTATCCACGGCGCAGAGCCTCAGCAAGTGCAAAAATAAAGCGGTCGGTTGGCTCTTGTAACTCTCTTATCAACTCGTACTCCCTCCAGTTATCAGATTCAAGACCGACTTTGTCAATTTCAAGTGAACGAATTGCCTTAAGGAGCGCTTCTTCTATGGTAGAACCGATTGCCATTACCTCACCGGTAGATTTCATCTGGGTACCGATTCTGCGGTCAACAGTTGGAAACTTGTCAAAGGGCCAGCGAGGAATTTTTACTACAACATAATCAAGCGCGGGTTCAAATCCAGCTATAGTCTTTTTTGTAATGGCATTAGGAATTTCATCAAGGTTAAGCCCCACTGCTATCTTGGCACTCACACGGGCAATTGGATAACCGGTTGCCTTTGATGCAAGTGCCGATGAGCGAGATACCCTGGGATTGACTTCAATGACCCGATACTCCCATTTTTCAGGATTAACCGCGAATTGAATATTACATCCACCTGCAATCTTTAACGCACGAATAATCTTTATCGCAGCACAGCGCAATGTTTGATGTTGTTTATCAGTCAATGTCTGGACAGGAGCAACGACCATGCTTTCGCCAGTGTGTATGCCCATTGGGTCGATGTTCTCCATACTGCAGATTATAATACAGTTATCGTTATTATCACGCATCACTTCATACTCGTATTCCTTCCAGCCCAGGACACTTTCTTCAATTAACACCTGTTTAATCGGTGAACGGATTAAACCTGTCATAACTGCATTATAGAATTGTCCGCTATCATAAACGACACTACTTCCAGTGCCACCGAGTGTATAGGCAGGACGAATTAAAAGTGGAAAATTCATATCTTTCAAGACTTTGCGTGCTTCATCATAACTATGCACCGCGAAACTACGGGGTATAGGTTCGCCAATTTTATTCATAAGCGTACGAAAATAATCGCGATTTTCTGCCATTTCAATTGTCTGGAGATTTGAACCGAGCAATTCCACTTTGAATTTTTCAAGTATACCACGGCGTGCAAGTTCATACGCTAGATTTAATCCAGTCTGTCCGCCAAAACCAGGAAGAATACCCTGGGGTTTTTCTCTTTGAATTATTTTGCTTAATATATCAGGAGTCAAAGGTTCAATATAGATAATGTCTGCGGTCTCGAGGTCGGTCTGAATCGTTGCTGGATTAGAATTGACGATTATAGTTACGTATCCTTCTTCATGCAAAGATTTGCTTGCTTGAGAACCAGAAAAATCAAATTCTGCAGCCTGTCCGATAATAATCGGTCCAGAACCGATTATCAAAACTTTTTTAATATCCCTTCTTTTAGGCATTTAACATTTTGAAAAATTTCTCAAAAAGGAATGAAGTATCATATGGCCCTGGGGATGCTTCGGGGTGGAATTGAACTGAAAAAATAGGGAGAGATTTGTGTCGCATACCTTCAACAGTTTCATCATTTAGATTAATCCAGTCAAATATTATCTCTTTGTTTTGTTTGTCCTTTGTGATTGCATATCCGTGATTCTGTGAAGTAATATAAATCTTTTTGTTATCTAAAAACTGGACAGGATGATTATAACCACGATGTCCAAATTTTAATTTATATGTTTTCAAACCGAATGCAAGTCCTAATATCTGATGTCCCAGACATATTCCAAATAAAGGATAACCATATCTTATTAATTTTCTTAGTGTTTTAACGGTGGTTTTTACTATTTCGGGATGCGCGGGATCCCCTGGACCGTTTGAAATCACAATTCCATCGGGATTTAATTTCTTTATTATTTCAAAATCAGTATTATAAGGAACCTGAATTACTGAAGAATATTTTAAAAGAGAATTGAGAATACTTTTTTTGACTCCACAATCAATAAGCAAAATTCTATTCTTATTTTGACCTCTGTGAAAAATAGTTGTCTTACAAGAAACCTCTTTAATTAAATTTTCTGAATGGGGATGGGGCATATTCTTTATGTTTCTTGATAACTTTTCAATATTGATATTCCGTTTTGAGACTCCAAGTATTGCCCGCACCGTTCCATAATTTCTTAGTTTTAATGTTATCTTTCGTGTGTCAACATCCCATATACAGGGTAAATTATTCTTTTCAAGATAATCTTCAATCTTTCTGCTATTTGTAGAAAAAAAAGCAGGCTCTTTAATTACGAGACCACGGATCTTTGGAGAACTTGATTCTTGGTGTTTGAGTTCAAAACCATAATTCCCGATCAATGGGTAGGTCATTAATAAAATCTGACCTGCATAAGATGGATCGGTAAATGCTTCTTCATATCCAGTCATTGCTGTATTAAAAACAAGTTCACCATAAGTAAATTTATCAGGGCCAAGCCCTTTGCCTTTTACTATTGTCCCATCGTCAAGGATTAATATTCCAAGTTTCATCAAATTTCTATTATATTTAAAATTTATAAATTGTCAATAATTGTGAAACATTATACATCAAGCTTCTTAAATTTTATATAAATGGGGACAACCAAGTTGATTACATTCTTTGCGTCGAGTGTTTTCTGAATATAAGGGTCTTTGATATAGTTCAAGATAATCGTTATGAATATTGAATCTTTAAATCGTTCTGTTTCGTCGTAATTTGAATCACTCCTTTTTTCAATGAATTTTTTTATTCTGTTCAAGGGTTCTCTAACAACACCCAAACCATTGTAATTTATCCCCCCTATCCGTTGTTTCGCTTTTTTAATTTCTTGATCCGCGGTCAAAAGTGTAAGTTCAATCTTTGTTTCATAATCATCAACTAAAATTGATAAGTCTTCTTGAGAAATTGAATAATTATGCAAAGTAGTGGTATCAATATGTTGATTTTGATTCAGAAGACCATATAAATCTCCGACACGACGGATATAATGCTGTGTTTTTTCACTAAGTCTATTAAAAAGACTTTTCTGTTGGAGCCAGCGTAGAGAAACCGCAACTTTTATTCGCCTCTTTGTTTTATCAACATGGGTCTCCCCTGGCTTATTATTTGTCTCTTCAAGAATTTTTTCAATATTTTCGCTATTCAAAAAAATCGGTTCATAGGTTGGTTTTTTAAGGAATTTATGTATATCTTGAATTATTTTGTCTATCTTTTCTTTTTTACCAACTTCGGATAACTGTGGATATGTTTTATCAATGAAAAATTTAACGAGATATTTGTTAATTGTGTATCTTCCTTCTTGCAGTTCCTGCTTGCTCACCGCCCTCGGGCACCATTCGGCAAATATTTCCACATCAGGTCTTTTGAGAAATTCAAGGTCATAAGGCAACTCAGTGATAACCGTATCAGGCTGAATCAACCACTGGAGATTCATAAGTATTTCTTCAAGGTTATCAAGATGATTTTTACCCGTCCACAACATCAAGGCTCCTTTCGGCTTGCATTTGAAAGATATTTGATCTCCATAAGACTTATTACGATTTTATGCAAAAATTTGAAAATGTCAATTATTAAAAACAAAAGTGCCTGCCATATCTATGGCAGGCACAAAAAACCAAATCGGTTTCCGAAATCCTTCTTTACTCACCACCCTTCAAGACTTTCAACCTTGCCTCAGTTCTCTTTTTGTAATCCTTTGCACCTTTGTGATTGGGGTCAAGGGCAAGAACCTGATTAAATACCTTCAAAGCCTCATCAAAATTGTTTGCAGAAAACAGACTCACTCCCTTCTTATAGAGGGCTTCTATCTCTTCAGCAGTGGCTTTTTTGGTTGGTTCTTTTGGTTTAGTCGTTGTTGGCGGCTTCTTTTCTTGGGCAACTTTTGCTTTCAAGCGATTGATTGCATCATTTGATTCAGTATTCTTCGGGTCAAGGTCAAGTACCTTTTGGTAAAACTCAATTGCCTTGGCAAGGTCGTTAGCCTTTTCTCTATTCCTTGCCTCAGTTAGATAAGCATTGATCAACTCTGTCCTGCGGGTTTCAATATTCACAAGATAATCCTTTGCCTCTTTATTATCCGGGTCAAGTGAAAGAACCATCTCAAATGATTTTTTTGCTTCTTTCAGATTGCCTTCGGAGAAATATATCTTACCTTGAGAAAGATAACTCTTTATGCTCTTTTCCCTCTCCATCGCTGCAATTTCACGTTGTATTGCCTCTTCTGTCTTTTTCAGATTGAAGACTAATTTGCTCTTTACACCGGCTTTCACACCTACCTTTGCAATGTAGTCAACATAGTTGGGGGTACTTACAGTAATTGTGTAATTCCCTGCGGGCAAACTCAAACTAAATGTTCCAGCTGGTGCACGGTACCGTTTATTAATCTCTTTTATATCTACTACACAATTGGGTAATAATTCCTTTGATGTCTGATCTTGAATTACACATTCAATTGAACCGACTTTAGGCGCTGCTACTGCAGTGCGGTTGTTTCCTTCAAGACCAAATGTCCAGCGTGGAGACCAGGGTCTAAAATTACCTAAATACTCCACTTTACAAAGAGCAATTGTAGCAGTAACGACCGGAAAGTGATACTTCAATCCAACATTTGCATCTCTGCCATCCATTTCAACCGACGCTTCAAGTCCAAACGGGAATTTTAAAGAACCACCCATAAATAGACCAAACGCCCACCAGGAGTGCTCTTTTGTCCTGTAATCATTACCAAGCACAAGAAAATCAGTATTGAATATATGACTGCGCCATCCATAACCGACAAATCTGCCTCTGCCCAGTCCTAATACAAAATTTGCTACTTTACCAAAATATTTTTGCATTGCGATATAACCGGAAAACAATTCCCAGGGTCTGCCATTAGAATACTTGTGATAACTAATTTCTTCTATTGTTCCATCATTACCACCAGCACCCAAAGTTGAGATATGTTTAGCATACGAAATGTCATCCATGCCACAAAACCAGGCAGTTCCGCCTTCTTTTCCTTCTTTAAGTAAATAGCTCACACTTGCAACCCAGGTTGTAGGGGTGAACATAGCGATAGCAACTTCTCCTTTCCCAAATCCATATTTAAACGCCATTGAAAAATCTTTTGGGTCAACAAATAAACTATCATTGGGATTAGGATCATTTGTATACATAGGAAAAGAAAACATAGTAGTTATCCCCCACATCCCTTTTATATCATACTGGGGAACAGTGGGAATATCAAGATAACCTGATGTTCTACATAATTGTGAGAATAAGACAATATAAATAATTACCATGATACCTCCTTTATATTATGTAATAAAGTCATTCTGGTTCCAATTCTATTATAAATTATAATCAAAATTTTTATCCTGTCAAGCCCCATTTTGAAGTCTTTAAAAAATTTAATTTCTTCCTTTTTCGTTCCCAGGTTCCTTTAAAGGTAATCAAAAAGGAAATTACTATTAATTTTATATCTAACAATAAGCTCATCTTTCTGACATACAGAAGGTCGTATTTAAATTTGTGCTTCCTTGGCAAATCACGCGGGGCAAATATCTGGGCAATACCGGTAAGACCGGGGCGAACTTTTATTCTTTTTTCATAGCCTGGAATTTCCCATACATGTAAATAGCAATCATTTTGTTCAATCTCAGAAGGCAGGAGTGCCCTGGGACCAACAAAGCTCATATCACCAAGAAATATGTTAATTAACTGCGGCAATTCGTCCAAGGCAGTCTTGCGCAAAATCCTTCCCATAATCGTAATTCTTGCGTCGTTATCTCTTGCCTGGATTTTTATCTTTTCATTGAGGGCATTTTTACGCATTGAACGAAATTTTATTATCTTAAAAATTCTTCCGTTCTTACCAATCCGACTTTGTTTTATACAACAAGGAGAACCATCTTCAAACCATATCCCAATCCATATCAAAACCCATAGCCAGGAAGAAAGAATTAACCCAAAACTACTCAACAAGATATCAAAAACACGCTTGGATAAAGATTCCCTTACCTCCCAGGTATTGCTAACTTCCCTCACCTCTTCTACCCTCAAAGTCAATCCGTTCAACACCTCCATAACATTCCTCCGTATTTCAACCCCCTTTCTAATGTTATAAGACAACCCTAAAAAATAAAACTTACTTATTAGGATAGAGTTTTCTGATTAATACGAAACATTAAATTATATTTAAAATTAAAAAAATGTCAAGTTAAAAAATAACCTTTATTTTGTTAGTTCGATTTCACTATCTTTTAACCAATCCCTATTTTTATCATTCCATTCAATAGTTCTAACTACCCAGTCTTCAAGGTCTGCCAATGGCTTCCATCCAAGATCTAATCTTGCTTTTTTTATGCCCTAATTGTCTTTAAGTCAACATTTGGAAATGGTTTCTTTATAATCTTTGCCTTTTTATTTACTACGTTTTCAATCAATGCAATTAATTTGTTTAGACTATGGGGTGGGATATTACCAAGATTTATTATCTCAAAACCTTTTATAGTTAGTGCTTTTATCGTTCCTTGCAGTCTATCATAAACATTGGTAAAATCTCTGTTCTTGGCTCTCTTAAATTTAATCTTTCCAACGCATTTGTCATCGTACCTTTAGACTGTGAGATTTTTCATAACTATAACGAATACCTATCTGGGCTTAAAGGTTTATCACTGCATCAAACCTATTTTTCTTCGCAAATAATTTCTTCAAACTTGAAAAATCAAAATTGCCATATCTTTTTATAAGACATATTCTCCGACAAACGAACTTACCGCAGTTCAACAATCACTTTATATTGACTTGTGGCAACAATAAATGTATAATAACTTGCAAGGTTCTTATGATGATACCTCTTGAGCTATTGATGTTCATTGGAGCCATTATGGTTCTATTATGTATTTTACTCTTCAGGTACTTTGACAATTTTGGTATACCCATTCTTTTACTCTTCCTCGGAATTGGCATGCTGGCAGGAGCCGAGGGACCAGGAAAAATTTATTTTGATGATGCACGCCTTGCACAAACAATTGGTATCATCGCATTAATTTTTATTCTTTTCGCTGGCGGGCTTGATACAAAATGGCATGCTGTGCGACCCGTGGTCAGACCTGCTGTAATGCTCTCCACCTTGGGCGTATTACTGACCGCTTTGATCACTGGCCTTGCAGCACACCTAATCCTTAAAATACCACTGAAAACAGGATTTGTTATAGGTGCGATTATTTCTTCTACAGATGCAGCTGCTGTATTCGCCATCCTGCGTTCACGACATGTCAATCTGCGAGCTCCACTTCGACCACTGTTAGAGTTAGAATCTGGAAGCAATGACCCTATGGCAATATTTCTTACGGTTGCGCTCATTCAGTTAACGCTTGTTCCGCAAACAAGGATAACATCGGTAATTATGCTTTTTGTTCTACAAATGAGCATAGGAGCAGTAGTTGGGTTTTTTAGCGGAAAGTTTGTTGTATTTACAATAAATCGCCTCAAGTTATTCTACGAGGGACTTTATCCAGTTTTCTGCCTTGCCTCTCTGGCATTGACTTACGCAGTTGCAACCCTGGTCAAGGGCAGTGGTTTTCTCGCTGTATACATAGCCGGCATTGTTATTGGCAATTCCTATATCGTGCAAAAAAAAAGTTTGCTTAGATTTTTTGATGGATTTGCCTGGTTCGGGCAGATAACGATGTTTCTTTTTTTGGGACTGCTCGTTCTGCCCTCACACCTTGTTCCGATAATCATCCCTGGTTTGTTGATTTCTGCCATCCTTATTTTTGTTGCCCGCCCTTTAAGTGTATTTGCCTCAACTTTTTTTTGTGGTTTTAATTGGCGCGAGAAACTGCTCGTTTCCTGGGTGGGATTAAGGGGCGCTGTTCCAATCATTCTCGCAACATATCCGCTTCTTGCCGGACTTGAACATGCGGAACTGATTTTTAATATTGTTTTTTTTATTGTTTTCACATCAGCCGTGATACAGGGGTGGTCATTGCCACTTGTTGCAAAGACACTTGAGGTAACATGTCCCCCCGAAAACAAAAGGAATTACCCGATTGAATTTGAACCAAAACCCGGGATTGACGCTGATCTTACAGAAATCATCATTCCTTTTGAATCGGCTGCAGTAGGAAAGAGTATTGTTGAACTTGGATTTCCAGAAGATAGTTTGATCGTGCTTATTGTGCGCGGGGAAGACTATATAGTTCCCAGTGGAGGAACAGTGTTGGAATCGGGTGATGTGTTACTTGTGCTATCAAGCAAAGCAAGTCTTAAAAGAGTACTAGATATCTTTCTGCAACAGAATCCGGGCGAAGCATAAGAGTAAAAAATAATCTTTTGTCAATCTACTTTCTTAAAGTATCCTTGTTACAACGAGCAAAAATGAAAAAAATTTTTAAGATCAAAGTAACGCATTAAAGAAATCATCAATCAATTTTAAACCACTTGGCTTTGGAATTACCCGGACCGCCATTGCTTGATAAACTCTGTAGCAAACACCATTATAAAATTTGACCTTGAATACCGTAACCAAGGAAAAGCCAGTCTTTGATGGTAGTACAGAATATATTTTTACCTATTTAGAAACACAAATTTTTGAACTTTTAATTCTCTTTCTTTTTCAATTTTTATAAGATAGACGCCTTCTGACAGATTTTTCGGCTCAAACCTTATAACGCCTTTCCCGCTAATTTCTCCGGAGAATACCCGTTCAACAAACCTCCCAGTCACATCATAGATTTCTACATTGACATTTTCTAACTCAGAAACATTATATTTAATCATAAGAATATTTTTCACAGGATTCTGTATAATAGACAGCTCACTCATTTTTTCATTAGATTGTTCGCTGATTTCGGTTGGGTTAATTATCACATCACAAATTACCGTGTCACCAATAATTGTGATATTCCGCACTGTAACATTCGTTGGAACACCATAATTGCTGTTGCTTGAAGGATATGTTGTTGGACCGAACATTGTCTTATTGCTGTCTCCTGGATATGGATCCCCAGAATCACCAAGCTCATGATGATAGTAATGCGGGTCAGGCCTGTATCCCCAGCCATGGTCAAGGTCATCACATCCATCCGCTTCTTCCAGGTCAACTACATTATGATAAGTGCCACCATAGCGCGGGTCAATATGCCAGATTAACAAACCTTCTCCTGGTAATGGTGCATCAAAACCTATTTTCTGACGATTTTCCAGAATAAAAAATGTATCATTGATAACACCATTACGCCAGACCCGATATGCAACAGGATGAGTTTCAAGGGGACGAATTTTAAGACCAATAATATTTGATGTTATGGGACTATAACTCAGCCAATTCACTCTTTTCTTACACCACGCATCCGCATGAGATGGACTCCAGGGTGTATTTCCACCAGCACCCCATGCACCATATCCCATTAGACTCCAGTAACCAACTCCCCAGGTATTTCGTGAAGGGTCGTAAAGGTCAGGTAGTCCTACCACATGGCCAAGTTCATGGCACATCACTCCGATACAGCAAAGTGTAGTGTCAAGTGCAGGCGTAACCAAATTTATCTCGGGCACATTTGTTGCACCATCTATGATAACTCCGTCGTTCGTTGTATAATTAAAATTTGGAATGGCATGTGACCAGCACTGATGAGGATTTCCGGTATCCTCTGCACCTGGTCCGGCATGGACTACAAAGACACCGTCAATATGATTGTCATTATCCAAGTCATATTGATGAAAATTTACAGTTGCATCAACGAGTTGAACTGCATCTCGCGCAAGCTGATACCCGGTGCTCAACATATAATTACCATCATCATAGTAGGAATAAGTGCGATTTGACATCCACCACCGATTTCCACAAATACCACCACGCACATCAGTCTGATTGTAAGAATTTTCTTTGAAAAAGTCATTGAGACTACCCTGACGATACTGACCATAGTATACACCAATAGAATAGAACATACTATCATATCGTGCAGGCCTGCGATTTATAGTATCAGCACGATTATCAGTAAACTGGACCAGAATCACACAAGTCTCTATTGAACCCCGCGACAAATCTTTGGGTATTTCCCGCGGGGCGCCTACAATGCAGGAATGATACACAGTTTTCGGATTTTTAGGTGGCATTGTAAAACCTAATCCGACTAAAAGGATTAAGACAAATATGTTTTTAACCAGAATCGCTCCTTTTTTAAAAAATTATTTTAGAAATACAAACCTCTTGGTGGAAAGTCTTTTATCGGTTTTTAAATTTAAGATATATACGCCGCTCGGAAGTTTCTTACCGGAATCGTCCTCGCCGTTCCAATAAATTTCATGATAACCAGGTGTTTGTCTTTCTTTAAGAAGTGTTCTTACCTTTTTACCAACAATATCAAAAACCGAAATTTCAGAAATAGATTCTCGGTTCAGGTAGTATGTTATCTTTAATTGGTTTAATGATGGATTTGGAAATATGCTGATTAAATCTGATAAAAGTGTTGATTGATTATGAACATTTTCTTCAATGCCAACATAAGGATTGATATGAGTAAATTCCCAGACCTGGCCATTCCTATTGCAACCATACACCCTTACTGTATCATCATTTCTACCTCTTCCAATGGCAACACCACAGGTCGCAGCAGAAACCGCATCAATGACTGTATCAACCCAGGCAGAACCGGTCCAGGATACTTCAAGCAATTGTGTTCCTGAACATGTTATGTAAACACGATTTTTTGCATCTGCCTTTGTTTTTCCTAAAGCGATATTGTAGCGTGCCTCATTACTGTATGTAGGAACTATATCTACTGTCTGCCAGCTTCCAGATTGATAGGTGAATTCATAAACCTTTGCCCGTGAACTGACATATAGACGATTTACACCATCATTCCTGCCCGGACCAATAGTAATACATAATGGATTTCCGGCAACCGTGGGCAAATCCGATCTCACAAAATTAGAACCGGTCCAGGTATATTCAGCAACTGTCCTGGGTGTTCCCTCTGAAATTGGCAAATATAGCCGGTTGATACCATCATTTCTGCCAGGCCCAACATACGGGAGCCACTGCCGGAGATTTGCATTTTGAACCGTATCCTTATCCCAGAATGAACCGGTCCAGGTATATTCAACAGGTGGAACACCATCACCACTCGCATAAATACGATTTACACCATCATTCCTCCCTGGCCCCACAAATACACCATAAATTGTAGAATTTGGATTTCCAAGCGCTGTCCTTATCCATTGTGTTCCATTCCAAAAGAATTCATATACATTTCCATCGATTTGTGTAGCATAAATACGATTGAGCCCGTCATTTCTACCTCTTCCTATGTCAATCCCAAGACACCAGCCAGAGCCGGGTAATATACCAACAGTGGTGCGTGTCCATCCAGTTCCAGTATAAGTCCATTCATAGACATTGGCATCTTCACATATAGCATAGACCCGCTGGACCCCATCATTCCTACCATCACCAACACGAATCAGATTCAATACATTCGGTGCAGTTCCAACCAATGATTTATTCCATTGACTGTAAAGAACCGATAAAATGATACTATAAAGAATAATAAATCTAACCATAAAACTCCTTTCTTTTAAAACTATCTTATTTTTACCACCTTTGCCTTAAAATCCCCGGCTTCTATGAAATAAACCCCTGGTTTCAAGTTAGACTTTAGATATATCGTTCCATCTGAAGGTTCACACAAACCAAGATATTTTCCCGATGCATCATAGATTCTCACAATCTTTACCCCTTCAGGAAGTTTTATATGGGATGAACCTACAGGATTTGGATATATTAATGCCTTTGATGTAAGATATTGTTTTTCTAATTCTTCAACACCTACAATTGGACCCTGATAAATTTGTAATCCTGCACCATAATCAGCAATATATGTGTATCCGCTTGAGACATATACGCCATAGGCAAAGTCTGGAGTAATATAATAACCAACTTCTTGGGGATTTGTCGGAACAGATATATTTACTATCCTCAATCCAGTCTGATAGCCTGCAATATATGCATAACCACTTGCTACGAATATATCTTCATTAAATCCTGTTAGACTGCAAAAACCAACCTGATAGGGATTACTGGGGTTCGATATATCAATAATCCTTAGTCCCTGATACCAATCAAGAACATAGGCATAGTTACCTGATACATAAACACCCCAGGCATAACCGGGAATATCACACACACCAACGATTGAAGGTGCAGATGGATTTGCGATATTTATTATAACGAGACCCATTGATGTATCTGCGACATAGGCATAGTTGCCTACAACAAATACATCCTTTGCCCAGGTCGGTGGGTCGCAATATCCTACCTGAATTGGATTTGACGGGACTGAAATGTCTATAATCCTCAAACCAAAATCCCAGTCTGCAACATAGGCATAACTACCGGATACACAGACCGCCAATGCAAGTCCGGGGCTGGGCCAGGAACCAAGTTCTACTGGATTTGATGGGATTGACACATTTACTATTCTCATTGATAGGTAATCTGCAACATAGGCAATATTACCACTTACAAATACATCCCAGGAAATTCCAGGTGTATCAAGAAATCCAACCCTCAAAGGATTGGATGGATTAGAAACATTGATTATCTGTAGACCTGCAAAATCATCAGCAATATATGCATAAGAACCGCTGACAAAAACCTTTCTTGCATAGTTCAATGGGTTGAAATAACTCACCTCATAGGGATTATTTGGTGTTGATACATTCACAATTCTCAATCCACCGTAATCGTCTGCAACATAAGCAAATAAACCAAATTGAACAACTTCGTATGAATTGCCTGGTGTATTATAATATCCCACTTCATATGGCGAAGAGGGATTGTTTATATTAATTATTCTCAAACCCGCATCAAAATTTGCAAGATAGGCATAATTTCCAGATACCCAGACACCCATACACCAACCTGCAGGAAAACAAGAACCCACATAATACGGATTGGAAGGGTCGGATACATTGAGGATCAAAAATCCAGCGAACATATCTGCAATATAGGCATACTGTCCTGAAACAAAAACATCCCAGGCGAAGCCAGGTGTATCATAACTGCCTACCTGATATGGATTTGACGGGTTTGCTACATTGAGTATAATGAGCCCACCCATATCATAATCAGCAACATAGGCATAATTACCGACCACAAAAATACCCATAGTAAGTCCAGGGTCATTATCCCAGTTTCCAACTTCAACAGGATTAGATGGGTTAGCGACATTTATGATTCTTATTCCATTTGTCCAGTCTGCAACATAGGCATAAGAGCCTGATACATATACATCCTTTGCCCTTCCCGGCGTAACGATTGAACCCAATTTTGCAGGTGCAGAAGGTGTGGTAATATCCCATATTTCCAATCCGTATTTCCCAGCGGCGATATAAAGCCGATTATTGAGATAGAACAATCCTTCAGCAAAACCGCGTGATTTAATCTGTGATACCTCAACTGGATTTGATGGGTTTGCTACATTCAATACGCTAACTCCTCCTCCAGAACCCATAAAGACGAGGTTTCTTAACTGGTCGATTGCTACTGAATTTGAAGGACCAAAAGGCCAGTTACCTATAAATCTGACATTTGATGAATCATAGGCAAGTGGTGAATTATCACCAAACGAGAGAGTTGAAAATGAAATAACAAAACAAAGCAATAAGGGTCCCATATCTACCTCCTATCCTAATAGAAAATTTTATTCAAAAATCTCAATATGTCAACCATGAAAATATCTGAGTCCTCCCCACTTTTTCCTATCCTTTGATGGGGGAAAAAGGTGGGGGTGATAACGAGCAATCCCCCTCTTTTGGCGTGTGGCTGATT
>CAZLGA010000013.1:0-40789 GCA_964559225.1 uncultured bacterium
CAATTGTATCTTTTTCTACTAACTTAGCGGCCAGGCAGAGACGACTGCAATCATCCAGAAAGGCAATGAGCTGATAATAACGCTCATCCCCAGGGATAAACTGTTCTGGCGACGAATCACCCTGAACTAATAAACCCGGCACCGCTGCCTCAAAACGTTTCCTGAATACTTTTTTCCGGTTGCCCACCGCATAAACACCCTGCTTAATCAACAGCTTACGCACCCACTCATCCGAGAGTTTGGGGAAATCAGGATAATCAAGATCGAGAAAGTACAAGAGCATTGAAATTTGTGGGCGTGCTAACTTAAGCAATTTATCCTCCCATCTAAATGCCATGTTTCTCTCCTTTCAGGAGAGAATATTAAGCTGAAAAGTTGCGATTTTAAAGTTGGAAAATAAATTGCTATTTTCAAGTTGGAACGACATCGTATATTGACAAACCGAAGATTATAAATATAATTAACTATGGACCAAACGGTGGCAAAGATGTATAGTGACGCTCTCCAGGCCTATGAAAAAGGACAGGTGAGGGAAGCAATCGATGGTCTGAGAAAAGTTGCTTCAGCATATCCCAATTATCCTGATGTCCATAATGCCCTCGGGCTTGCTTATTCCCTTGCCGGAAATTATAAATATGCAATTGAAAGTTTTAAAAAGGCGATAGAACTCAATCCTGAATATATTGAGGCATATGTGAATATGGCGATTGTTTATAATGAACAATGTCAGTTTGATGAGGCAATAAAATCATTTGAAAAAGCAGCGGCACTTGAAACAAAGGAAAAAGGATATTCACCTCAATTGAAAATCAAACTTGCCAATACCTATATGCAACTCGGTGATACCTATTATGAATTACAGGAATATAAAAAGGCAAGAGATGAATACCAGAGGGCTATGGAAGTCAGCCCGAATTTTCTTGATATCAAATTGAAACTTGCCAAAACCTATAACCAACTTGGCGACCATAGAGCTGCAGAAAAGTTACTCCACGAAATATTGAATCGTAACAAAAAATATCTTGAGGCACGAGTTCTTTTGGGTTTATGTTATTATCAGCAGCGTAAACACGATAATGCAAAAAAAGAGTGGGAAGAAGTTTTGAAGATAGACCCTACGAATATCAAGGCAAAGGCATATTTAAATATGCTAAAGGAGAAAAGGAATGATTAAAAAATTCAAAAAGTCAGAATTAAAAGAGTTTGAAAAGATATTGCTGAAGGAGCGAGAAAAGATATTGAAGGGGATAGATTACGGAACTGGACAGATCGCTACTACCCAGACTGAGGCATCAGGAGATCTTTCAGCGTATGCAAACCATATGGCTGACCAGGGGACCGAAACAGAAAAGAGAGAGTTATCTTCTTTAAATATTTCCCGTCAGAGGGAGACATTATTCAGTATTGACCATGCATTAAGAAAGATTCCCCAGGGTCGTTATGGAATTTGTGAAAAATGTGGGAAATTAATTGAGAAAAGACGTTTAAAGATTGTCCCTTATGCAAGATTCTGTGTCAAATGCACCGCGAAGTAAAAATATCAGATATTTTTTAATTCCGGTTTTTCTTGCATTATCTTCAGACCAGATTTCAAAGATATTAATCGTAAATTATCTTTCACCATTTGATCCCCCGCATGAAGTAATCGGCTCAATCCTTAGATTCAATCTTGCATATAATCCCTATGGTGTTTTCAGCATCTCTTTTGGCCCGCCCTACTTGTATTATCTATTCCATACCATTGGTATTATAATATTCACCATCCTAGGCCTTTCCCAGACTTCAAAATTCAGAATTGTCCTTTTTGGACTAATTGTGGGTGGTGCTATGGGTAATATTGCTGACCGCATCAGATTGAAATATGTAATAGATTTTATTGATATGGGCATAGGTAACCTAAGATGGTTTACCTATAACCTTGCAGATGCGTTTGTTGTAGTAAGTGCGATTTTATTAATTATAAACGAACTCTTTTGGAACCGCAGTAAAAATCTTAAAACTTAGATCTGAATCGGTCTATTAACTCTGCCTTCTTGCCTTTATTCCAACCCGATACCTTACTAAAATAACCGGTCACCCTTGTAATATGGTCAATCTTTTTGCTCCCACATAATGGACAGGATTCAACCAGTCCTCGTGATGTTCGGAAACAAGAATTGCAGGTTGTAAATTCTGGAGAGAAAGCAATCTGTGCATTGCGTGTATTAGTAAACGTCTTTACTACAAAATTGGCAATAGATTCTTTTGGTGGTTGGGACTCACCTAACCAGACATGGGTCAATGCACCGGCTTCAATCATATCATGGAATTTTCCTTCAACCTTTACACGTTCAATCGGATCAATCGCCACACCAATATTTAAATAAGTTGAGTTTGTATAATATACTGAGTTGGTTTTAACATCGCCTTTAACAACGGATAATGCTTCATTGGAGAAATGCTCAAGGTCAAGACGTGCCATACGGTGGGCAGCAGACTCAGCGGGTGTCTGCTCCATAACAAAACGCATATTATATTGTTTGGAAAGTTCCTTTACTTTATGATACATATAAGATATGACTTTTAATCCAAATTTCAGGCTTTCATTATTCTCATGCATTTCTTTGCCGGTATGATACTGAACGAGTTCATTCAGTCCTAAAAGACCAATGAGATAAGTTGCACGGTGCAGACGAAGATAAGGTTCGCCATCCTGTTCCATCGTTAGAAGGGCAAGCGGTCCTTCGTCCTTTAGATTTATCAATTTTTCAATAAATAATTTTTTCTGGATGTGGGCCATAACTGCGTAATCAAGCAATTGGTCAATCTTTTTAAATAATAATTCATCGTTACCTTTCGCAAAATATGCTGCACGCGGAAGATTTAGAGTAACATTCTGCAATGCTGTATAGCGCATCTTCCAGGGCATTCTGGCATCATCAAGGTCACTCTGTTCAAGTTTGAATGATAATCTACAGCACTCTGAAATCTTTGCGGTTTCACCGCGGTCAAAGACATAGTAGGTATTGCCACACTTTGAAGAAACTTCTGCAATGTGATTTAAAAAATCCTGCCATCCAGGGGTGCGGAAGAAATCTTCCGTAATGTGGACGAGTGGCTTGGGGAAGAAGAATGGTCTACCGGTTCCATCTCCATCAAGATATATATCAAATAATGCCCAGGCAAATTTTTGAGCTTCGGTTTGATAATCAATGTATTTCTTTCCGGTATAGTGACCACCAGGACCAATGGCATCAACATCTCTGAAGTGTTTTGGTATTTCCCAGTAGATGTTTAAATCCGAGAATATTGCCTGCCCACCACGAGCTACCGATTGCTGGGAGTATTCGAAAACTATCATCTGAGCAACCTGATGGATTTCTTTGTCAGACATTCCAACTAAAAAAGGAGCAAAGAATATATTTACTGCATCCCAGCCAATAGCACCGGCAAAATGTCCCTGCAGTGCCGCAGAAAATTTCACCATATGGGCAAGTAATGTATCAGGGTGTTTTGCAGGTTTGGCAATTGATAATGCATTCGGTAGATTCAAGCCGAACTTCTTTACATATTCAAGTGATTGTCCTGAGCAATAAGGGCGGTCACCAAATCCTAAATCATGGAGATGGATATCGCCCCTTATATGGGCGTCGGCAACATCGCGAGTAAATATTTGAGATAACATATATTGCTTTTTTATTGTCTCTGCAAGGGTCATATTCGTTGCTTCGGGATTATGAGGGATATTTGCATTTTCACGGTTTGCATAAAGTATTATTTTTTCTGCATCATAGAGCGGGACACCCAGACGCATATGACGTAGACGGACATGCTCAAGCCCGTGTTCAATGAGTTTCATGTTTACGATTTCCCTGATAAGGGCTGAAGAGAGTAATTCAACATTTGAATTTAATATCGTTTCTTCTGTCTCTCGTGCAATCTTTTCTGCAGTATCACGCTCAATATTTGTTTCATTTAATAAAGCATTAACTATTTTAGAACGGTCCCAGGATACAAAATCATCATCTGAAGTGCGCACAAAAAGCGCATAATCTGTTGTTTCCCGTTCTTCGGGTCTTTTTTCTAATAATCGTTTCTTTCTTAATATCTCCCTCTGTTTACGATATAAAATAAATGCCTTTGCAGTTCGGGCATTACCATTTTCAATAAGAATTTTTTCAACTGCATCCTGAATTTCTTCTACTGTTGGTGGTTTATCCCCTTTTATTGTATAAAGAAATAAAACCACTTCATCTGCTAATGCTTCTGCAATCTTTTTGTTTTCTCCACCCACTGCCCTTGCCGCCTTGAATATTGCGTTAGCAATCTTTGATTTATCAAATGGAACGACCTTTCCGTTTCTTTTTATGACATATTGGAAAATTTTTTCCTTAGGAATAACTTCACCAAGGCTGAGTCTTAATGCTTTTTCTTCCATTTTCGCTCCTTTTTTAATTTTTGTAATTCTTGAGTAAAATAGTTTATATTTTTAAATTTTTTGTAGACGGATGCAAATCTTACATAAGCAACCTCATCAATTTTTAATAGACGGTCTAAAACCATCTGCCCAATCTCTGAGGATTTCACTTCCATTTTATAACGGTCGGAAAGAGAATCTTCTATCTCATTAACGATTGATTCAATTTTCTGGGCTGAGATAGGCCTTTTGCGACAGGCAAGTGCAATCCCACCCAAAAGTTTTGAACGGTCGTAAGGTTCCCTTGTACCATCTCTTTTTATTATCACCAGCGGCATCCTTTCAACAGTTTCATAAGTTGTAAACCGAAAATGACACTTTAGACATTCTCTTCTCCTTCTTGTTACCGAACCTGCTTGTGAACCTCTTGTTTCAAGTACCTTATCACGATTATGACCACATCGCGGACACTTCATAATCTCCTTTTTCTATATGGTATCCTAACCAATACAAAACACTATATATAGAGCCACGCACCTATTATATCCATAATTCCAATTATGTCAAGAGTGATGTTAAAAGTTAAATTTTTGATTTAAGGATATTTATTATTTTATCCAAACTATCATTTAATCCAGGACTTATCTCTTCTCCGATTTCTCCCTTTTTATCTACAACAATGCCAAAAATTTTTATTTTTTGGGGTAGGTTAATATTTAATTGTCTGCCGAGTTCAACCGCATTGGTCAGATTCATACTGTGTAAGTAAGAAAAATTTTTTAAACCAGCAAAATCTTCTATTTTTAATTCTATGAGACTGCCTATTGGTAAATCGGGTTTTAAAATACTATCAATCACGATCACTTCATCCACTTCTTCAATTGCCTCAAGAAAATCAATCCCACTGAAGGCACCGGTCTTTAAATCATAATCAGGGAAACTCTCTTTTAATCTTTGAGCAATGATTATACCCAACGCATCATTGCCACAATATTCATTACCGATTCCAATAATCAATTTCTTCATTTTGTTTAACAAAATATTATATCTCCAAATTAAATCAAATCAAGAGAGTGTTCAGCAAAAGCATAGTCGCACCCAAAAGGGTGCGACTAATTTTTTTGTTACAATGCCGTTACTAATTCTTTATCGTTCTGATAACCTCGCCCTTAGCATTGTGTATATTTATCTCAATCGGCACCTGTCCTGGTAAATTGTGGGTGGCACAAGCAAAACAGGGATCATAGGCACGGAATGCCATTTCAATCATATTCAATAGGCCGTCATTTACCACCCCATTTTTAATTAAATTTCTTGCTGCCTTTTCAATAGACATATTGATCGCGGCAGAATTATTAACTGTTGCTACTATTAAGTTTGCCTTAGTCAATCTTCCTTTTTCGTCGGTTTCATAATGATGAAACAGTGTTCCTCTTGGTGCCTCAACCACACCAATTCCAACTTTTGGGATTTTGAAATCAATATTCCTGATCTTTGGATCAAGGATTTCAGGGTCGTTTATCAGTTCCACCATCTTCTCTGCTGCCTGCATCGCCTCAATGACCCTTGCCCAATGGAGAGCAAGTGTATTATGAGCTGGTTTCCCACCTAATGTTGCATAGAATTTTTCATAATGCTCCTGGGCAACGGGTGTCGCCATGCCATCTGCTGCATTGAGCCTGCCCAATGGTGCGACCCTGTAAACACCGCTCTCCTTGCCATCAACAAATCCTTTCCAGCCTACATTTTTTAAGTAAGGGAATTTAATATATGTCCAGGATTCAACCCCTTCTGCAATGTGGTTAAGATAATCCCCTGCCTTGAATTTTGCAAACTCTTTTCCATCAGGATCAACTACACGAATCCAGCCGTCGTAGAAGTTAACCTTGTTATTATCATCCACAAGCCCCATATAATAGGTCTTGTGTTTATAGATATCACCGAGGATCAAATCAACATACGCCTTGTTTTTCAAAACAATATCATCAAATGCCTTCAAGGTGAATTTTGCGAATTCAACCGCATCTTCAGCAATTTTCTTCCACTCTTCCTGTTGTTCTTTTGTGATACCCTTGGAAACACCGCCGGGAAGTCCATTGACCGGATGGACAACCCTGCCACCAAGTGTTTGAATAATATTTCTTGTCCGTTTTCTTATATCAATCACCTTTTTGCCGATTTCCAAGCCAACCTTGGCGATAACACCGAGCACATTACGTTGTCCAGCAGGTGCGTCGGGTCCGACTATAAAGTCCGGTCCACCCAGAAAATAGAAATGGAGATTGTGGTCTTCAAACATAAATGTATTATACTGTAGTTCCCTTATCTTTTTTGCCGCAGGTGGAGGTTCTACTCCATATAAATCATCAAGTGCCTTGGTTGAACACATATGATGGGCAGTAGGACAAACACCACATATTGTTTCAGTGATTCTGGGCATTTCTTCAGCAAGTCTACCAAGCGCAAATCTTTCATAGCCACGCAGTTCTGGAATCTGCAAACAGGCATGGGCAACATTACCTGCATCATCAAGGAATATATCTATTTTGCCATGTCCTTCCAATCTTGTAATTGGATCGATTGTTATCTCTTTGAACATCTTACACCTCCTGCTTTCTGCGTAAAATAGATGTGGGCAGAGAATACATATAGAAAAGACCTATGGGGTCGATGATTTCATCCGTTATCTTTTTAGCCTCTTCTTCGGTATTCGCATCGATGATTGAGGCAAGGGCAGAAAGGAATTTTGCACCCTGATCAATTACTTCTTTTGTTGGACCAAAACATCCACGGCAGGGCATATTTGCATTGATACACCTTTCACCACAACCACCCCTTGTTGCCGGGCCAGTACAAATTATTCCTTCGGCAAGGAAACATTTTTCAGGGTCAGCTATGACTTCATGAATTCTTTTTATTTCTTTTATAACCATCTTGTCCGGCTTTGTCTTATTCCTCGGGCAGGTTTCGCAAAGAGCCTTTTCTGAGGCAATCACAGTTCCTTTTGCTGGTAGATTTCCAGATAAAAGTGTCTGGACACCCTTCATAATCAAATCGGGTGGAGGTGCACACCCGGGAAGATAATAATCAACATCAATGGTTTGGTCCAAAGATTTCACTGTGTCATAGAATTCAGGTAGCGTCAATTTTCCTTGGGAAATTTCCGTAACAGGCTGTGGATAGACATTATTGGGGTTGACCGTCGTGTGGGTTAATTTATATGCAGTTTCAAATATCTCTTTTTTGTTAGAGACATTTGCAAGACCAGGGATGCCCCCAAGATGGGCACAGGCACCGAATGCGACTACAAGTTGTGACTTCTGTCTTAATAATTTAACTATGTGTTCCTGCTCTGAATTTCTGATTGCACCATTTATAAAGCTCACCAAGATTGATTTATCGGGCATGGCTTCAATATCCTTATATTTAAAATCCATTGCTACAGGCCAGAGGATTATATCAACCGCATCTACAACCTTTAATATATCTTCTGCAAGGTCAACCACCGCCTCTTCACATCCACCACAAGAGGCACACCAGTATATAGCGACTTTAGGTTTTGCCATCACGCCTCCTTATTTTAGAGGATTAGGTCCTAATTTTTTTAATTCTTCGACGAATTCTTTTATTGTGCGGGCAAATTTTGCACCCTCAGCTGCAGATATCCATTCCAGGCGAACCCTCCGTTTATCAATACCCATTTCTTCGAGTAATTTGTGGAGAATCGCAACACGCTTGTTGGTGTGATAATTACCGGTTTGATAATGGCAATCTCCAAAATGGCATCCTCCAATAAATACGCCATCAGCACCTTCTTTTAATGCCTTTATTATATAAGAAGGTTCTAATCCACCAGAACACATCAACCTTATTGGCACAATATTGGGAGGATACTGGAGTCTGCTTACACCAGTAAGGTCTGCTGCCGCATATGTACACCATTTGCACATAAATCCGATAATTTTTGGTTCAAAATTTTCTATCATTGTTCTTCTCCTGCTGACTATTGTATTTAATTTAAGTAAAAAGTCAAGAAATTTTTCAAACAAAATAGCTAAATGAATCACCGATAGAATTGTGGATAATATATATGACAAGAATACCGAAATTCTTGAAAGGAAAATAAGATTATAGTGCTAAGTTATCGCGCCTTTACTCACATGTGCAACCGGATTTAAATCCCTACTCCATTGATAACCATAAACCATCAAACCTTCCAACTACCCTACAACCCAAGCAAAGGTTATCAGGGGGTATGGAGGGAAATCAAGGGCTACAAGAGCGATTTAATTCGTTTGATAAAAGACTCCCACCTTAGCTCCAACACTCTCTCCATAAAATTATACGCCTATGAGATTATCCGATTATCAGACTATTAGACTAAAAGACTATGATACAATCTCTTTGCCTCTTCTGAATCCGGGATTATCTTCAAAACCTTCTGCAAAATCTTTTTTGCATCCGCTATTCCTCTGCTACGGTACTTGGCGGATGGCGTCCGACTCTTTTTGTGGCGGATTTCCTCATCATGCTCAATACAACTCTTTGCAAAATTTATTGCCTCGGTTTCAAATTGGGTTAGAATTTTAAACCGCATATTCAATGACCACTCATCAAAGTTCTTCTTAAACGGCTCACCACGGAATAATTTGAATGCTCTTAAATATTCTTTTTTAGCAAATCCCCACTCTCCAGCCCGCTGTAAAGCCTTTGCCTGGGCTAATTGAATTTGGAAATAGTTATAATCAGTCCAGACATAAAATCCTTTATTTACAAGATATTTTTTGTAACCTACATTCTCAATGCATAAAAAATGGGTTGGTAGTTTCATAATAGCACGGATTTGCACAAGCAAATGGTAAAGACGACCCATTGGATTTTTGCTTTTGGGCCAGAAGTTTTCAATAATATTATCTAAATCAATGGAATTACCAGGCTCACGCAGGTGGAGTCCAATCTTTATTAAAAATGCATTCAACTGGGGATTCAATTGTATTTTGAGGTAAACCTGATTTCTATATACAATTGTTGAACCTAAAAATTCTAATTCATAGAATGGAAAATTTTTATTAAAAATTGGTAATTGAAGAAGACGCCTGGGCAGCATTACATTCCTGCCCTGAGCAAGGTGGTGTAAAATCAATTCCGGCACAAAAAATAGACAGCGATGTAAATAACCTGTGAGTCCGTATTTTGCAGCAAAAGAGAAGATTTTCTTATAATCGCGCAATTTTAAACTATCCTTTGCCTGCTGGATTAAATGTAAGATATAAACAGTTGGTAAGGTATGTAATTTTTTTATCTTTTTTTCTAATAAAAACTGCATAATCAATGTCTCTCTTTGTATATTGAACTTTTTCATAAGTGGCAGATATTCTTTTAATAACCGTTCAGATTCTATAACATTACCTAAAGCCTTTTTAATTGTCGCCAGACAACAGATAGCAGTAAAGATTGTATTACGAAATTGTTCCTTTTCAGATTTTTCCAGTATCTTTTGAATAAAGAGTTCTGCCTCTTCTAATTTACCCAGTCCAAAACTGGCAAGAATGCGGGTAAGATTGTAAGACTCAAAATACTTATTTTTGTAATCTATTTTTGCCATCTTAAGATACTTTAGCGCCTCACGATGCCTGCCGTCAATTGTTAAACATAAGGCAGTCTTAAAATAAAGGCGGTTCTTTTCTTCCTCTTCTTTAGCCATTTCCAGTGCTTTTAACCGATATATTAATGAAGTTCTATAATCACCCATAAAGGTCATCAAATCACCATAGGACTCATAAAGAAAGGCATAGGGGAGTCGTCTGAGTAATCGCCGGACTTTTTGTGTCAGCCTTTTTGCTATTGCTATCTCCATAAGTTCTATCCTTGCAGTTGCCTCAAGAAAAGTTAATTGAAAGTTTAAAATTGGGTCGCGGAGTCTGCCTTTTAATCTTTTTAAGTGGTGATTCAATTCTATTTCTTTTACTGGTGTCCCCATCCAGTGCAGGGCAAGTATTTCAGAAAGTCCTGCAATGATTGCTGAATAATACATATCTTCCTCTTCAAACTGCAGGCGTAATTTATGTATCTTTTTATAAAACTCCGGTGTGGGAATTTTTAGAAACTGATTATACAATTTATCAAATTTTCTTCTTAAAGAAAGTAAATTCTCAGGAATCTGCTCAAGAATATCATTATAATTAGATGGATAACCAGGCAGCGAATTTAAAATCCCAGCAGCTTTTTTCAAAACCTCATTGGAGGGTACCTTTTTTAACAGATAACGAACATACTCAAGACAATGCTTTGCCTCGGCAGATTCAGGAACAAAAAAAGAAAAGGGGTCATCAAAAAGTCTTTTGGCAAGTCCATATCTATTCCAGATGTCGTATATTCCTTTTATAGAGAGTTGAATTCCTTTTTCTTTTAATCTTTGTTGTGTCTGATTCAAAGTTATTCCCGGGTTGTTTTCTTTCAATAGCATTACCATTTTTTCTATTTCAGGTGCTATTCGATTCCACGGACGATGATACAGAATTTTGTTTTCAGTAAATTTTTTTATCCATCTACTCAATGTAGCATAATGGATTTGGTATTTTGCGGCTATAGTCTTCAGACTTTTTTCTTTTTTATATTCCTCTATCGCCTTTAGCTTTGTTGTAAGGTCTATTGTCATTTGCAATCCGCGGAAAAATGATAACAGAAAATTCACAATTTGTCAATAGGCATTCTAAGGGCTTAAAAGTGTTGAAATTTTATGCTATTTTAGTGGATAATTATTATGATTTGTGCAATCTTTTATGTTATAATAAAATAATAGTGAAAAGGGGGTGTTATGCTGTTAGTCTTAAGTCTTATTGGGGTTCTGGTGCCGCCATCGGTTCAGGGAAAATTGACAACTGAACTCAAAGAGCAAATCTTTAAGGCATCACCAGAAGAGATGATTGAATGCATTGTGCTTATGAAAGAGTCATATCCTTACGAAGCAATGGAGTCGTATCCAATAAAAGAGCGTATAAGAATCTATCGCCAGATTGCCGAGACAAGTCAACGACCCTTACTTGAATGGTTGTCAGCGAGGGATGATGCAATTGTCTATCAGCAATTCTGGGTACTCAACGGGTTTCATATTACAGCAGAGCCCGAGTTGATAATTGAAATTGCAAAAAGGCCTGATGTGGGTTGGATTTCCCATAATGGAGAAGTCCGTATCATTGATGGAGATTATCTACCTGCGATTACCTCAAGGGCAACGACCTGGGGTATAAGAAAAATTAAGGCAGATTCATGCTGGGCTGCAGGTTATACAGGACAGGGCATAATCATTGGTGAGACTGATACGGGTGTTGATTACACCCATCCTGCTTTGCAAGGTAAATGGGCAGGGTACTGGAAAGTAGCATCAGGTTTGCCACCATCAACCACACCTTATGATGACCATAATCACGGCACCCATTGTATGGGTACGATTTTGGGTGGTGATGGACCGGGTCCATTTTCAGAAGATGTCGGTGTTGCATTTAATGCCAAATTCGTTGCAGCAAAAGTTTTAAATTCTGGTGGTTCTGGTTCATATACCCAGTGTGCTGAAGGTCTGCAGTTTATGGCAGATTTAAAGGATTCTGTGGATATCAAGGCAGTATCAAATTCCTGGGGTGGTTCAAGCGGTGCTGATACATTTTTCTATCCAATTACAAGAACCTATATTTCTATCGGCATTGTTCCAGTTTTTGCTAATGGAAATTCCGGTCCTAATCCCGGCACTGTTGGTGTTCCTGGAAATTATTCCAATGTCATTGGTGTAGGAGCAACTGATAGCACTGATGCAATTGCTAATTTTTCAAGCAGGGGACCATCACCAAATCAACCACCCTTCAACAATCCCGCAACCTGGTTGAGGAGTGATTGGAATTTAACAAAACCACAGATATCCGCACCTGGGGTAGCAGTCTATTCTTGTATTCGGAACGGTGGATATGCAACGTGGAATGGCACCTCAATGGCAACACCCCATGTTGCTGGTGTCATTGGTCTAATCTGTCAGAAAAATCCCACACTCTCGCCTTATGTGATTTATGATATACTCTTGAATACGGTTGATGAACCTTCTCAGGGTGCTCCCTATCCGAACAACAATTATGGCTGGGGAAGACTCAATGCCTGGAGAGCGGTTCAGGCAACACCCACAGTAAATAAGCCTTATATATCAATCTTGAGCACCCAGATAACCGACCCTCCACCTGGAGGAAACAATAATGGTCTTATAGAACCTGGTGAGACTGCAAAAATGGTAGTGAATATAAAGAATCTCGGTGGTCAGACTGGTAATAATACTACTGGAACTTTGAGGTCTTATGATAACTTTGTGACGATAGGTAATGGATTCCACAATTTTGGCACAATTCAACCGCAAGGGACTGCATCAAATTCAAGCAACCCTTACACATTTGCTGCGCATAGTCTCACTCCCCAGGGTCATATTGCAAAGATTGGATTGATAATCCATTCTGATGGTCCACATGATACCCTTGACTTTGATGATACAGTATTTTATTCAATTCAAATTGGCACGCCACCTCCACCCTATGCAATCTATGAGGATGACTTTGAATATGGTGGTGGTATTGATAGTTTCTTAAATTACTGGGATAAGACTGGCAACTGGAATCGAGCAACGAATCAGTCTTATTCACCACCATATTCTGCCTATAGCGGAACCGTAAATAATTCTATAATGACACTCACTTTGAAGAATGGTGTTAATCTAACCCAGTTCAACAATCCCACTTTGAAATTCTGGCACAAATATAGATTTGAACAGGGTATATTTCTGGATAGTGCGGTAGTTCATATCTCCACGAATGGCGGAACGTCCTGGACAAGGTTGTGGCGGTATAACTGGATGGATGGTGACACAATTCCCTGGAGAGAAATGGAGATTTCGTTAGCTTCTTATATCAGCAATAATGTAAAAATTCGCTTTGCAGTAGACGCCTACACATTTTTCAATGATTATGCTGATTGGTGGATTGATAACTTCAAGATTACAGTCCCAACAGACAATGCACCACCATATTTCACGAATACTACAAAATGGACTGATACGTCATTCACCGGACCATTTCCTGTTCGTTCAACAATCACCGATGTCAGTGGTGTTGATTCAGCATATCTATATTATCGCATCAATTTAGGTGCCTGGCAGAGACTGGTGATGACACCTCAGGGCAGTAACATATATCAGGCAACGATTCCGTCCCAGCCATTATATACAACCGTACATTATTATCTGTGGGCAAGGGATAAGTGGATAACACCAAACAGTGGTTGTGACCCAGTTGGTGCCCCAACTGGTGGTTATTATGCATTCGAGGTTCGTCCGG
Source organism: uncultured bacterium (assembly GCA_964559225.1). Classification (GTDB taxonomy): domain Bacteria; phylum Hydrothermota; class Tepidihabitantia; order SM23-42; family JAOAFX01; genus JAOAFX01. Next base: position 13,762 of record CAZLGA010000013.1, read on the forward strand.
TCGGTGCAGTAGAACAGAAGCCCTCAGGTTCACTCAAATTTGCCTTTTCAGTTTCAAACCCTGCAAGAGGCAATGCCCGAATCAAATATTCGGTCCCTGTTTCAACCAAAGTTGAAATTGTCGCCTATGATGTTGTGGGTAGAAGAATACGGACACTTATAAATAAAGATGTCAAACCTGGAGAATATGAACTCATGTGGGATAACAATGACGACACAAGTCGTCAGCTTGGTGCAGGTGTGTATTTTATTAAATTTGCCGCAGGTGGTTTCAATAAAGTAGAAAAGGTAGTGTTGTTACGCTAATGGAAGTTGGGTGAGGAATTGAGAAATTGAATTGGAAGTTAGAATTTGGAGATCTTGAACAATATCTCAATAAACCCCCTTTTGGGAAATCCGGAGGATGGTCACCCCCCATCCTCCGGGATACAAAATTTGTATTGGTTGAGCTTGCTCAATATAGTTTTTTAAAAAATGTCAAACAAGATTGACCACTATATAGAAAAAAATTTTTAACATCAGAAATGATATTATGACGAATACGACATTGATTTGCATAAACGCTTGCTAATAGATATTTTTTTCCTCATTGCTCTGCTTTAATTCGAAATTCGAGTTCCAACCTCGTTTTGGCTTATTTCAAGAATTTGTGCGACTCAATCAGTTTTGTGCCATGATGGACAGTCAAAATTTCATCTTCTAAATAGTCAATAGTTTGATCAGTCCAACTTATTTTTACCACTTGAGCTGAGCCTTTATTGTCAAGACAAAAATGATGGTTATGATTTGTAGAGTTTTTCATGCTACTACTTTTAAATCCTCTTGGTTATACAGAATCTCAAATTCTTCAGGACTCCGATGACCTAATTCGCTGTGCACATAAAGCTTGTTGCAATCAATTTCAATCCAGTTCCCAATTTTAGCAATCACCTCCTCAAGTGCGTCTTTTATTAAAATAAAATCTTACCCAATTAAATTTAATGATTTTCAGGATAATAATAGAAGTTTTTGGTGTCAGTCCGTTAGATAAATAAAGATTTTGGGATATGGTGGGAAAAAATTAAAGGTTATTTTTGATTTAAATCGGTCAATTGACTAAAATTAAAAAATATATATAATATTTTGGTTATAATTGGTTTAGAAATGTTTTGGATTTGTTTTCAAAAACAGTATGTCTGCGCCTGTAGCTCAATAGGATAGAGCAACGGATTTCTAATCCGTAGGTTGGGTGTTCGATTCACCCCAGGCGCGTGCCGAATGGTGTGGGGAATTTCAGAAAACAATAAAATTGCCTCGCTAGCTCAACTGGCAGAGCAGCGGATTCTTAATCCGCGGGTTGCAGGTTCGAGTCCTGCGCGGGGTATTAAAAGATAGCTATTGGGTTGGGGCTGAGCAGTAGGATGGGTGGTTTTCTTGATAAGAAACTTTTTTCTGGTAGAGCAAACCAGAAGATTAAGGGTATCCAAAAAGCATTGCTTTGTTCAAACTTTTTGGATATAAAAGTGGCGCTTCTCCCCGTGGTGGGTATAGCTCAATGGTAGAGCACTGGACTGTGGCTCCAGGCGTTGCGGGTTCAAGTCCCGTTACCCACCCTGCTGGAATGTGTTCAGGCATTCTAACAGAGATTCCAATCCACCAGGTATAGTGGCGGATCAAATCCCAAATAACATTTAAATTCTAAGAAATCAATGGACACAAATAAAAATATAGATACAGGGCTGTGGTTTATCCTACTTATACTTTCTGAGAAATCTGTTTAAGAAATTGGATAACAGATCATCCCTTATAAAATTTTTATTCAATCAAAAATTCAACCCGGTTTATTTAGATATCAATTTTAAGTCCTTAGGTATTTTGGATTTTTTAATATTCTTCATACATAGCCTAACCAAAGCCTATTAACAATCATTTATGATGCGCGTAGTATTCGCGTATTAAATTCTGTACATACTCCTGCCTTTTGAAATATAGTTTTTTTATTTTTCTCTTTTTATGTCTTGCCAGCGCATAATGCCCAATGATTGGCAATCCCACTGTCGCATCAAGATAGCAGACTACGGCATCCGGCAATCTTGTGGGGTCAACCTTACCCCAGGATACCGCCTCGTGAGGTGTGGCACCTGATAATCCGCCGGTATCAGGTCTTGCATCAGTAATCTGAAAGAAATAATCATGGCCAACTTCTTTGATTCTTAAAACTTCCTGAATCTGTGGTTCGGTCTGTAGTAAAAAGTTCTTTGGACTTCCACCGCCAATTAAAAGTGCAGCAGATTTACCACCCTGTCGCTTAGCTGCCAAGACTATTCCAGTCGTTTCATTCACATCAATAGATGGATTTATTCGTAGCTTACCACCAATAATTTCCTCTTCAGCAATGTTCATTCCAAGAGTTGAATCTCCAGGAGAACTTGTATAAAGAGGAATACCAAGTCTGTATGCACAGGCAAGAACCGACACATCTTTATTCCCGGTCTTCTTTTCCCACTCAGCTGCGTATTTACCAAGCAAGTAATGAAATTCAGCAGTCCCCATTTCCTTCTGAAATTCAGGTTGTTTAAGAATCTGCCTTAAAAGCGCATCCGTTGCCATTAGACAATCGCTATAACCTAATAGTATGTCATAAATTCTTACAACATCATTTTTTCTCAAATCAGCATCATCGACAAGTGGTGTACCAACATGTAATTTGAAATTAAATGCAAAATGTAAATCATGATACAAATTTGCACCGGTTGAAACAACCCAATCGATAAATCCTGCTTTCATTAGCGGTATAATCACTGATTTTCCCAGACCTGCAGGAATCAATGCCCCGGCTAAACTCATACCGACTGTAACATCAGGCTCAAGCATTTTTTCTACAAACAAACGACAACCTTCGCGGAGACGGGCTGAATTATATGCAAGAAAGACATTTTCAATTATATCTTCAAGTTTTTGCTTACCGGTTAATGCCGGCGGAAAAATTCTTAGACCTGATAAGTATCTTTTTTTATGTGGATAGTTCTTCTTTTTTAACCAATCCGGTGTTTCATCGATATCCTTTTTTACTCTATGCATTCTTTTCATAAAACCTCCTATGGTATTATCACCACCTTTGCAGGTGAAAGCCCATTAAAATTTGTTGCTGTTGCCCAGGAATAGGCACCGATGTTTTCCACATATACTATATCTCCTATATCCAATTCTGGTAATTCTTCACTTGTAGAGATTATATCAAATGAATCACAGGTAGGACCAGCAAGAGTTGTTATCTGCGTTATACCTTTTTTCAAAACTTTATACTGGTACTTGCAATGATCATAAACAATACCTGACAGTGAACCATAAACACCGTCATCGAGGTAATACCAATGTTTGTTATTCCTTATTGATTTTCCAATTACTTTCATCACAAGAATTCCAGCCGGACCACACAAAACCCTGCCTGGTTCCGCGATGATTTGTATATTATCCGGGAACAAACGATTTAGTTCTTTATTGATACTACCCGCGGTCTGGGCAAAAAGGTCTTTCTCATAATCAAAATGTTTAATAGGAAATCCGCCGCCAATATCAAGGATTTCAAGTGGAATCTTTTTTAGTTGGGCATCCTTGAATATGATTGATGCAATCTCTAAGGCGTCAAGGTAATTTTCTATATGTATATTTTGAGAACCAACATGAAAACTCACGCCCGCAGGTTTCAATCCCAGCTTGATTGCCTTTATTAAAAACGGTATTGCATCCGGTGGTTCAGCGCCGAATTTCAAAGAAAGTTCTACCATTGAACCAACATTGGGCACTTTTATTCTCACCAACACCTTTGCCCCTGGTGCATATTGTGCGATTTTATTCAATTCATATTCAGAATCAAATGTCATAAGATTTATCTTATTAGATGAAGCAAATTTCAATGCCTCAGGTGTCTTCACAGTATTGGCAAAAATGATTCTGTCAGGACCCACGCCCATATCAAGCAAGGTCTTCATTTCCTGTATAGATGCAACATCAAAACCAATCCCTGCATCAGTAAATGTCTTTAAGATAAAAGGATGGGAATTTGACTTAACTGCATAGAATGGTTTTACCCTCGGCAAGAGCATCTGAAATTTCTTTAATTGACCGAGAAGTTTGCACTTGCTTATCAAAAAGAGCGGGGTATCATTTTTACGCACCAAACCTTCAATGATTTTTTTTATGTTATTTGTAGATTTTGCCTTCACTTTGCTCCTTTTCTATTTAGCAATTAAATCTTCATCAAATGAATTTAACTCTCCTTCAATCTTCCAGATTCTCAGTTTCATCTCCGAAAAGGTTTTCAAAATTTCGCAAATATCTTCATCAAGTGTTTTTAGCTCTTCTTTTGTAATTGTTACAGGGTCGTGGGCAAGGTTTATTCTCTTAATAGAAATGCCTGAAAATTTTGAGAGAAGCTTTGGTGTAAGCACTATAAGGTCAACAGTAGTATGCCCAGAGCCGAGGCGCGTTATCTTTAATGGATAAAAAAGTTTATCTGTAAAAAACCTATACTGGATTGGCTCAAGGGTATTCGGTTCTTCAATTAGATTAATAACATCAAAGACAAACCAGACAAAACCTTCATTTATATATTCTTCAATCAATTCTTTCTGGGTATGGGAGATTATGTCCCCTTCAAAATCGAGCGATGCGATATATTTCTTCACCCATTCTACAAAACCATTTACTTCTTTAAGATGAACAACAGAGATATCATGAACGCCGATTTTTTTGTGAAATGTTATCTCTGCGGGAGAAGGGATTGTTCCTTCAGATAACCTGCCGTTTTTTTTCTTGCTGCTATAAATTTTTTGATTTATAAGATGCAATGTACGGCGGAATGTTTCAATATCGCCCTTCTTAACCTTGGGTTCAGATGGTAAAGGAAGAATTTCAAGAACCATTGTGGAATCAGATGCTATCAGATCAGTTGAAAGCAAAAGAATTTCTTCTTCCCCATTCCAAGCAATTATTGCCCTTTGATTGGGTTCAAAGATTGTAACATTAGGATTAAACGGAATTAACCCGCGGTCAGCAGAAACAATTAAAAAAGGTAATATCGTTATCAGAAAAAATTTTTTAGTCATAATCTGATTATAATAACTATTCTAAAAAAATCAATAGAAATTTTTTATTTTAAACACCGATTGAAGTCAATATAGCGAGATTATATTTTATGCCTGCTGGGTTATCGCATTTACTGGTAGCACTTTGGCCCATCTCAATTTCCTGTGCGCAGGCAGGAATGGAGCGGAATACAACACCAGAAATTCCACCTTATTAAATAGAATCAGCCAGTGAATTTGTAAATAATGATAATAATATAAGAAAGCAGACGACCATATCCCTTTTAAAATTATCTTTTAATATTAAACTAAAAGATACAACCTTTTATTTTTTTCTTTCCTTCTTTAATTAATTCTTCTTTTTTCTCTTGTATCTCCTGTTCTGCCTTTTGTCTCAATGAATCAAGGATTTTACCCCGGTTAATAAACTCATTATATTTATCGGCAAATGATTGAATTTCCTCTATAGGCAATTTATCAACTAAGGGTTTTAATTCCCCCTTGCCAATTTTTGCCGTGAAATTTTTATCAAGCAATATTTCTTTTGCACCCGCAACCAAACTTTTTACTTTTATTTTTCCCGCATAGACACTGAAAGAACTCCTTCCTTCCTTATCAACACTGGTCTTAAATGTCGTGCCCCTTATATATGCCTGTGCTGCATCAGTCTTTACAACAACCTCATCACCTTTATTCAATTTTGCTACTTTTGTTATAACTTCACCAATTGAGGCAAATATCCTTTGAAAGAATTTTTTATCAACCTTCTCTTTTTTCTCAATTTTGATACTTGAATTCGGTTCTACCCGTACCAGCGAGTAATCTGAAAATTGTATTTCGCAAACTGATTCGCTGTAAGTTGTGATAATATCGTTTACATACAGCTGGGCATTCAGAATCCCTGTATATTTCTTACCGCCCCTTTCCACAATCACATTGCCAACAAGATATGTTATCTTTGCTGGTACTTCTACTGAAATCAACGACATCAATAAGACACCGGCAATGATATTCATTTTTCCTCCTTTTTGCAACATCTATATTGACTTTAACTTTCTTGTATAATATTGCATCTGCAAAATTATCAATGGAAGTCCAATGCATAATGCATAAATAAACACAAAATAAGAATCATATCCAAATGCCATTGAGAATATTATAAATCCAATGCTTATATAAAATTTTAGAATTGTCTGAGTATCTTTTTCATCCATTCGGAAGCTCTTCTCTCTCAGATATATTCCATAACATAAAAGTATTATTCCGAGTATGGGCAAGATTGAACTGTTTATAATTCTATATCTATGCCACCAGACAATCGTGATGATACCGAAAACAAATGCAGAATAGAAGAATAGTGCAAATAATCCGCGCAAGAGATAGTTGTGGGATTCGTTGGGGAAATATGTAGGCTGGAAAAAAAGATTTTTCAAATAGTATTCTTTACAGAGCCAGATGATAAGAACCATTGTATATATATAAGAGAAAAACCAGTTTTCATAAGGGCGCAGACAGTTATAAAAGAAGAGTGCCGAGTAAAGCAGAATAAATATATCCCAAAGTAGTCTTTTATAATTGATTTTCATCTTTAGTAAAAGACCAAATCAAAAAGATACTCACCTTCAGGGTCAGGAATTAGTGCAGTATTTTTTTTAGCGATCTCACCTAAAATTGCGTAAATCTTTTCATTTAACATTTTATTCACTTCGGATTTGGTTAGTTCCTTAATCTTGAATTTTGTATCACAATCGACATTATCCATAAATTCAGCAATAGTAAGTGAATCTTTTAATATATTATTTTTTATCATATTTACAGGATAAATCATCAAATCAGTGTTGTATTTTTGCTTAAGTTTACTAAATATGAATTCACTTATCGGTTGATTGGCAGTAAATATTTTAGTCTGGAGTGTTTTTGATAACAACTGTTGGAAATTGCTTATTGTATTCAATAGTGTAGTATCAGAATTTATTTTTATCTTTTTCACTATTGTATCCTGCAGGATTCGTTCCCGAATTATAAAATCAATCGCCCTCGGAGGTGAATTCAATAAATTTTTATCCACTATCCATAACACATCGCTCCGTTCTTTTATCGTTGCAAGTTTTATCTGCTCTGAGATACCCAATGAATCGCGATATTTAGTAAATATTGCAAACCTTATTCCTTCATAATTTTTAAGTCCGTAGCCGAGGTCAACTGGAATTGACAAAAATTTGTTTTGATAAACCGGCTGATTGGTGATAAGAAAGTCAAGCGGGATTGCATCGAGGATATTATAAAATCCTAATCTCTGAAATATCCGAGACATAAATGGAGTTGCAAAGTTGAGATAACCGACCTTAATTCCCTTAAAATTTTTGGCACTGCAAAGATAGGGTTCGGGGTTGTTGATATCATCAAGAAGGGATGAGAGATATATAACTTCAATCTTTGTTGTCTTAACACTTGCCCTTTTTGGGCAATTGAGAAATATTAAACATATAAAAACAAATATAAAAATTTTCTTTGCGGAACAAAATAAATCCATAACTTATTATAACTATTGCTCAATCAATGTCAATATCTGAAGCAGGGTGTGAAAGAAATTCCTGGATATATTCAAGGGCTGATTCATAGTTTTCTTCGTCAACCAGAACTTCACCCCAGCCCCCTTTTAATATTTTGGGCAGACCATCAAGCCAAGTCGTTTCAAATCTCCTTATAAGTGCCTCTATGTTATGTCCCTTTAACATTTCCTTTATTGTTATTGCACCGAATTCGTCCTGTGCAAGATAAACGCGTTTTAGCAAAGAACCTCCGGTTCAATCAAAAATATTTTCCCAGATCATTTTGTATATAATCTTACGTGCTAATATAAACCTTACATAATCTCGGGTCTCACCGAAAGGAATTAATTCAATGAATTCATCTATTTCTGCATTATAATTTTTCCTGAGCCACCTAATTAAATTTGTTGGACCAGCATTATAAGCCGCAAGGGCAAGAGGTATGGAATTAAATTCATTTAGCATCTTTTTAAAATAATGGTTGCCAAATTTGATTGAAATATCTGGGTCATAAAGTGAATAATCAGTCATACCGAGTTCATGGGCGATCAACCTTCCTGTACTAGGTATTATCTGCATTAATCCCCTTGCATCAGCACGACTTTTGGCATCAGGGTCAAATAGGCTCTCCTGCCAGATTATGGCAAGTGTAAGCCAGACGTCGTTAGTGTTTTCTTTGATTGAAAATAGATATCGTACAGGATAGAGTAATCTCAAAAATTCCTCTGGGTAAATCTTTGAATCGTTATAATTTTCAAACCTTTTTTTCAATTCCAGAGAGAATTTTATTGAGCCATAATCATAACCATATTTAGCACATAATCTACTAAGATGAATCAAGTCAGCAAAGGATTTATCTTCAATTGCTTCGAGTTCAGAAAATGCATATTTTTTTTCACCGATTGAGAAATATCCGAGTGCCTTTTTGATGTGTAAAGAATCCTGCTGGTCAAAGGTCGTGGTTGTATCACCAAGTTGACGGAGCCAGATGTCAATCGATGTAGTATCAGTGGGAATATTCCCTTTGTTTTTTACTAATGTATAATAAGAAAGGGGAAAATTCTGTGATAGGTAATTTCGCAAACTATCTGTGGATTCCCCCAATCTTTCTCTTATTTTAATCTGCCAGTATATAAAATCTGGTTCCTTATAATTTGAAAATATCTCAAGCGCTCTGTCCAATTTTCCAATTCTAAAAAGTTGTAATCCTGCGCGGAAATTTGTGGTTTTTTCTTTAACTTTTACAAATGTTTCAACTGCACCAAGTGTATCACCCATATCCTCCATTAAAAATGCCTTCCTTTTCAATGCCCTTATTGCATATTTTGAATTTTTATATTGATTTATTAATGAATCATATACGATTATTGCTGAGCGGTAGTCCTGACGGTTTTCAAAAATCAATGCCCGGTAATAATATGCCTCAGCACGATTGCTGCTACGGAAATAGCCCAATGCATTGTTATATTGTTGCTGGTCATAAGCAATTTTACCAAGATAATAACTCACATCGCTATCTTTTGTTGCTTTATTGAGAAATTTCGTTGCCAGGGAATAATCATTATGGATGAAGGCAACCTTACCGAATAGTTTATATTCACTCTTATTTTGGGGTTTTAATACTGTTATACAATATTTTGCCCCAGGAGATGAAGGATTATTGACGATTAAATCAAAGGCAAGTTTTTTGAAATTAACTTTATCTTTTTCACGCTCATATATTTTAAGAAGCAAAAATTTTCTTGCGAATGATTCCTTTACTTTCGGCAATACTTTTTTGATCATGGAAATATCGGCAGAGCCGAGCGAAAGGTCGAAAAGTAAATTTTGATACGCCGGGGATAAAACAGGACTTATTGAATCAATCTTAAGGGCAACATTCAGGGCATTCTGAAAGTCATTCAATTTACAATAACAGCGGGATAAATAAATTAACCGATATTCATTTAATTCCGAATCTTGAGATAAATATTCTATTGCCTCACTGTATCTTCTAAGGTTGTATAATGCGATGCCTTTTAATAATGAGTTATTAGTAAAATTTATGATTTCCTTCCAGTTTTTTTTATTAATATATACCTGCAAACAAATCTCTTTGAATAATGAATCTCCTGTCAATACCTCAATATTTTGCAGGCTGTCTAATAAAGCTGATGCCCGTGTGTATTCCCTTTGCTCAAGATAAATTTTCAAAAGGATTTTTATTTTTTCAATTGTGTATTGCGAACCGTGGATTTTTTTTAAAAGTTCAAATGCATACAGTGGTTTCCCTTCTGCATTATGTTCTGCTTCAATAAGGAATTCTTTTTCCGCGATCTTTTCTATTGTTATCTCTTTAGTCCCTGGATTCGGACAAGAAATAATTGCTAATGTGAAGGTTAATAAAAAATAATGGACAACTTTGAAATATTTAAAAATCAAAAATCTCTTGCTGACTGAAAAAGAAATTTATTTCTCGATGAGGGTCCTCATCAGGTGCTGATGCATGTACCACATTTTCACCAACGGATGTTCCATATAAATTTCTGATTGTCCCAGGTGCAGCCTTTTTGGGGTCTGTAGCACCAACGACTTCGCGTAGTCTTTTAGGGGCATCAGGATATTGCAAACAGGCAACAACGACGGGTCCTGATGAGATGAAATCAACAAGCCAGTTATAAAATTCTTTACCCTTATGTATCTCATAGAATCGTCCGGCCTGCTCTTTTGTCAGCCATATCATCTTCATCGCCACGATCTTGAATCCGGCGTCCATAATATGTTTTAATATATTACCGATCAAATTTCTTTTTACTGCATCTGGTTTTATTATTAATAATGTTCTATTCATAACTAAAGTATATAGAAAAAATTTTTGATGTCAATCATTAATTAAAAATTTTCAATATACCAGGATGTTCTTTTGTTACACATCCAATAATCCTGACCGAGCGTTGGTATTTTTCCATAAATAAATTAATTTTTTCCTCAGGTAATACAATTGCCAAACCACCGGAGGTCTCAGAACCAAATACTAAATTTCCAATCTCCAAGCTTATATCCCCTTTCTCAACCCTGTCTGAAAAAGATTTTATATTCATTGTAATACCGGGTTCAACAATGCCACTCCTTAAAATTTCAATAGCCCCGGGATAGACTGGAATTTTGGATACATACAACTCAATACCTGCATTACTCGCCTCAGCCATTTCCACTAAATGTCCAACAAGTCCGTAACCAGTTATATCAGTTGCTGCGTCGACCCCGACTTCCTGCATTACTCTGGATGCATTTTTATTCAAGGTAGTCATTCCTTCAAAAACCGGCTTCAAATCTATCCCTTCTGCTTTGTCAAGCAGGGTTGCCTGGATAATCGTGCCCACGCCAATTGGTTTGGTAAGAAGAATTACATCACCGGGTTTCGCATTTGCATTTGTGACTATCTTCTGGGGATTGATATAACCGATGACCGAAAGTCCATACATTATCCCTTCAGAGTTAAAGGTATGTCCACCGCAAATGGTAACACCAGCTTCTTGCGCCTTTGTCTGTCCACCTTTAAGTATTTCACCAAGTATCACTGGGTCGCCATTACCTGGAAATCCAACAACATTCAATGCCAATTTGGGTTCACCACCCATTGCATATATATCCGATATACAATTCGTTGCTGCAACCATACCGAACAAATAAGGGTCATCTACCACCGGCGCAAGAATATCAACCGTATAAACAATAGCCAAATGGTCATTCACTTTATACACACCTGCATCATCCGCAGTATTCAATCCCACCAGCAGATTAGGATCCACAATTGGAGGCAGATTTGAAAGTGCCTTCGCTAACTGCGCTTTAGAAATCTTGCTTGCTCAACCCGCACACTTGATGAAGGATAATAATCCTTTCGGCATCGCAATCACCCCCTTTGATTTCTATTATACACAGCCAGTATGCTAAGTCAAGAAAAAAACAGAGCAATTATTTGATATCGGTTATTATCAATCTACTGCTGAGCATATTCGTCAACATATTTTATTCTGTCGGCAAAATGTTGCCTTTTAAAACTAATTGCTTTTTACAATTGACTTTTGAAAGATTTAAGGTATACTTGCTTCTATGTTGGATTTGAAATTATTGAGAGAAAATCCAGATATAATCAGGCAGGCATTACAGAATCGTGGCATCGAATTCGATTTCGATGAATTACTTGAGATAGATAAACGGAGAAGAGCACTAATTGCTGAGATTGATAATTCAAGAAAAGAGCGGAATAGATTATCCGAAGAAGTTGGAAAATTAAAAAGAGAGAAAAAAAATACTTCTGAATTGATGCAGAAAGCACGAGCAATTGGTGATAAAATAAAAGAGCTTGAAGAAAAATTGACACAGATAGAGATTAAATTTAATGAATTAATGTTGTTACTGCCCAATATCCCCCACCCCAGTGTGCCGGTGGGGAAAAAAGGTGCTGATAATAAATTTGTTAGGGGTCTTAAAGAACCGCCACAATACAAATTCAAACCCCTTCCACATTGGGAAATATGTGAGGCCTTTGATATACTTGATATAAAGAGGGCACCGAAGCTCGCTGGTTCAAGATTCATATTATATAAAGGGATGGGTGCAAAATTAGAACGGGCACTAATAAATTTCTTTCTTGATTTACATACTAAAAAACACGGGTATAAAGAGATATTCCCGCCTGTTCTCAATAATCCTGATTGTTTTTATGGAACAGGACAATTGCCGAAATTAGAATCGGAAATGTATAAATGCAGGGATGATGGATTTTATCTTATTCCTACTGCTGAGGTTCCCTTAACAAATATGCATCGTGAAGAGATTATTCCCGAAAAAGAACTTCCCATATGTTATGCCGCATATACCCCCTGTTTCCGTCGTGAGGCTGGTTCTTACGGAAAAGAGGTTCGCGGAATAACCCGTGTGCATCAATTCAACAAAGTAGAACTTGTCAAATTTACTACACCTGAAACCGGATATGAAGAATTTGAAAAATTATTGAATGATGCTGAAGAAGTTGTAAAACTTCTTAACTTACCTTATCGGATTTTGCTTTTATGCAGTGGTGATATGACCTTTGCCTCAGCCAAAACCTATGATATTGAGGTATATGCACCAGGTATGGGTGAATGGCTTGAGGTTTCTTCGGTCAGCTGCTATGAACAATATCAGGCAAGAAGGGCAATGATAAGATATCGTAAATCCACAGGCGGTGTTGATTATGTTTATACAATAAATGGTTCAGGGCTTGCAACACCAAGAACCTTTATTGGAATTGTAGAAAATTATCAGACTGAAGATGGAAGGATAAAAATTCCTGATGTCTTAAGACCCTATATGGATGGGGTTGAGTATATCGAATAAAAACTATTCGGGAAAGTTTTTTCTCAAATACTCTAATATAATTTTCATATCATCCGGCAATGGAGCAGAGAAGTGTAAGAGTTGTTTGGTACGCGGATGTTTAAATTCTAATTCTGATGCATGTAATGCCTGTCGGTCAATCAATTTTAATATTTCTTGAAAGTTTGATAAATATGCAGATTTTTTTATAACATTAGGACTTCTACCTCCATAATCTTTATCGCCGATTACCGGACAACCGACATAATTCAAATGGACACGAATTTGGTGGGTTCTGCCTGTAATGAGCCAGACTTTCAAATAACTTGCAATTGGAAATTTTTCTAAGACAAGATATTTTGTCGTTGCCATTTTGCTTGAAAGTGGTGTTACAGTCATCTTTGTTCTCATAACACAGCTCCTGCCAATCGGTGCTTCAATGATACCTGCGTTCATCCCTGGATAATTCCAGCATAAAACATCGTATTTTTTTTGAATCTCCCTGCGTGCGATTGCCTTACCTAAATTGCTTAATGCCTCATCGCTTTTGGCAAAGATGATAAGTCCGGTTGTATCTTTATCAAGGCGATGCAGAACACCAGGTCTTACTTCATCAGTCAAGCTGGGAAGTCTTCCACAGTGATGTAATAATGCGTTGACCATTGTGTGCTCAAAATGTCCTCTTGCCGGATGGACGATTATACCCTTTGGTTTATTCACGACGATAATGTCATTATCTTCGTATATAATATCAAGTGGAATATTTTCTGGCTTAATCTCCAATCCTGTTTGCAATTCAAAAGTTGCATAAATCTCATCTCCCTCTTTTACCCGATACGAACATTTTACAGGTTTATTATTTACCAGAACTTTTTTCTGTTTTATTAATTTCTGTATAAGATTCCTTGATAAACCGATCCCTGATATATAAAGATACTGATCAAGTCTTGTCCCCCATTGTTTCTCTGAAACCTTGCGTCTGAATTCCTGCAGGGTTGTAGGCATATATTATCCAGAAATAACCTTCTTTTCAATTTCAATAATCTGTTTTATTCCGGTCTTTGCAAACTCCAGCAATCTATCAAGTTCATGTTTTGTCATTGGAATCTTTTCTGCAGTTGCACCGACTTCAATTATCTTCTCACGGCCTGTCATCACCAGATTCATATCAACCTCGGCATTAGAATCTTCTTCATAACAGAGGTCAAGGAGTATTTCACCATTGACTATACCAGCACTTATTGCACCAACAAAATCAAGAATAGGGAATTGGGAGAATTCTTTATTTGTCCAAAGTTTCTTCACTGCATCGTATAATGCCAGAAATGCACCATTCACCGCGGCAGTTCTTGTGCCACCATCAGCTTGAAGAACATCACAGTCAATTAGAAAAGTTCGCTCGCCAACAACCGAGAGGTCAAATATAGGTCTCAATGCCCTGCCAATAAACCTTCTTATTTCCTGGGTTCTACCTGTTAGTCTTCCAATATTCGCTTCCCGCTGGGTTCTCTCTTTTGTAGATGCGGGCAGCAGCGAATATTCTGCGGTTAACCAGCCCTGTCCTTTTCCTACAAGAAATGGTGGAACACGATTTTCAATCGTGACAGCGCATAATACAACAGTCTTGCCAAGTTTAAAAAGACAGGAGCCCGCGGGATAATCAAGATAGTCAAGTTGAATCTCTATCTTCCTCAATTGGTCATTCTGTCTTCCATCAATCCTCATAAGCCTCCTTTATGTTGAGCTCAATGCAGCACGAAAATAATTTTTCAAAGGCTCACCCAAAAATTTTTCGGCAATCTCTTTAAAGTTCATTGAAAAGTCAGTCAAATATACAGTGATATTACCTTCACCTGAAGGATTTAATAAATCCTTTTCAGCAAGTAAATAAGCCAGTTCTATGCTTAATTCCTGTGCTGCATCCACATAATTTATATTGCCTAAAATCTTTTTTATAACCTTAAGTAATAATGGAAAGTGTGTGCAACCAAGTAATAATGTATCAATACGGTCTTTTTTAAGTGGTTCAAGATATTCCCGGGCAACCATTTCAGCAACAGGATGGTCTATAAATCCTTCTTCAACGAGCGAAACGAATAATGGGCAGGGTCTACCAATAACCTCAATATCGGTTGACAGTTCCTGAAATGCCTTTTCATAAGCACCGCTCTGGATGGTTAAGGTTGTTCCAATGACACCAATCTTTTTATTTTTCGTCAATTCCAGCGCCTTCTTGACACCTGGTTTTATAACTCCAATGATAGGAATACTGTTTTCTTTCTGGAGTATTTCAAGGGCAACTGAAGTAGAAGAGTAACAGGCAATGACTATAAATTTAACCCTCCGAGCAAGTAGGAATTTTGTATTTTCGCGTGAGAATTGTATGATTGCATCAAATGACTTTGTTCCATAAGGTAGGCGAGCAGTATCACCGAGATAAATTATATCTTCCTTCGGAAGTGTTCTTCGGATTTCCCTAACCACGGTAAGTCCGCCTATACCTGAATCAAATACACCAATTGGAGCGTTATTCAATGGTTTAATCTCCTTTCATATCTTATAATAAAATCTCTTAATCCACATAATAGTGCATGGGCAATTTTTTGTTTAAATTCTTTCTGCCTCAATAATTTTTCTTCTTCGGGATTAGAGATAAATGCACATTCAACCAATACCGCAGGCATAAATGCTCCCCTTAGAACATAAAATCCTGCCTGATTCACCCCCCGTGCGGGGATATTAAGTAGTTTCTCCGCACTTGTCTGGATTGCTTCGGCAAGATTATTTGATTCTTCAAGGAAGAGACTCTGGGCAAGGTCGTAGAGAATAAAATTAATATCACTGGATGTTTTCACTTCTTCATCAAATATCAAAGAAGCATTCTCCATTGCCGCAACCGCGCGCTCCTCATTGGTTCTTGCCTCAGAGAGAAAATATGTTTCAAATCCGCGTGCCTGTCTGCTCTTTGGTGAGGCATTACAATGGATGCTCACAAAGATATCTGCCGCATTTTTGTTGGCAAAATTGGTTCTTGCCCTCAATGATAAATATTGGTCTTTGTCTCTTGTCAACAAAACTTTAACTTTTAAACTATCTTCAATAAATTTTTTCAATATCTTTGAAATATCAAGATTCGCATCCTTCTCGTACAAACCATTTTTTCCAATTGCCCCGGGATCAATCCCCCCATGCCCAGGATCAAGAACAATCAATTCCACTCTTTTTGCAACCTTTTTATAAAAAACAATCTCATTATTCCTTTCCAAACAGGCATTTATACCCTCTAAATCCAATTCTATTCTTGTGTATGTCTTGTAGGCCTGTAGGTTTAAAGATTTAACTGCTCCTTTGGGTTTTAATTTCGTCTTTTCTTTATACACTCCATCAAGCTCAATAATCGTCTGTTGTGGTGAAAACAGGACATCAAAATCCACAGGTGTTTTCCAGGAAAATTTCAGAATTGTAGAATCCGTACGTGTGATTAAATCAATTTTATCAATTACCGGTATTTCTTCTATTTTTTTTAAAAAAATAAGTTTTTTAAGTTTTGAACCGATTATATCTGGAATTATAAATGCCGGGATATAGAAATCCTCATTAAAATAGTGAGGAGGAAAAGGGATATAGAAATATGTTGTATCATACTTTATGACAGAGATGTCTGATATTATTTGTATCCCGTGCTCTTCAGACGAAATTATGCACCGCTGATAAATTTTATCAAGGACATAATTGATTTCACACAATTCAGCAATTGGTTTCAATGGTAAATAATCTTGCCCTTCAATAATCTCACTCTGGACTATGCAAGAATTATTTTCATATATAATTTCATATGTGGGGACAAAGTTAAATAATATAATAAATAAAATGGTCATTGGTTTAAACTCTTAATCCTCTTCAAATCTTTTTTTGCCTCTTCACGTAAAATCTTATCTTTTTTGTCATATAATCTTTTACGCCTGCATACACCAATCGTCACCTTTGCATATCCTTTTTCATTGAAGTAAATTTTTAAAGGGATTAAAAGATTGCCTTTTTGGGTAACGATACCGTATAATTTTTTGATTTCATCTTTATTTAAAAGGAGCTTCTTCTTTCGCTTCGGTTCAGGGGTAGAGATGGTGCTGAACCGGTAAGGGGTAATATGGAGATTATATAGAAATACCTCACCGTTTTTAACCTCAGCATAGGCGTCGCCCAAAGAGACCTCTCCCAGGCGTAATGATTTGACCTCGCTTCCTTTCAACACTATGCCTGCTTCGTAAGTATCAATTATTTCATATAAATGACCCGCCTTGCGGTTTGTGCTAACGATTTTCATTAAGTATTATAGCAGACAATCAAAGAAAAGTCAAGAAATGAGAAATTAGATTCTATTTGATAAAAAATTATAGATCTAAGCAGGCAACAAAAGATATTTTAGAAGGGATATCTAAATTGTGTCAGCACATCTCTGGGAAATAGATTATATTTTTATTAGAATCCCGCCCCAGGTAAAACCAGCACCAAATGCAACCATAAGTACATAATCATTCTTTTTTATTCTGCCTTCCTGGAGGGCTTCACCAAGGGCAATAGGTATTGATGCAGCAGATGTATTACCATATTTATCAAGATTTACATATACCTTTTCCATTGGTATATTAAGTCTTTTCGCCGTTGCTTCAATAATTCTCATATTTGCCTGATGGGGAATTAATAATGCCACATCTTTTGCGGTTAGATTTGCTTTTTTTAGAGTCTTTACCGCTGATTCAATCATTGCCCGCACGGCAAGTTTGAAGACTTCATTCCCTTCCATTTTTATATAGTGCAATCTATTCTTGACTGAATCCTCTGAAGCAGGAATTCTTGAACCACCGGCTGGTTGGTGGAGTAATTTCCAGTCGGAACCATCCGCAGCAAAGTATGAGGCGATTATTCCATAATTATCTTCGTTATTCTTTTTTACAATGACCGCACCAGCACCGTCACCAAACAAAACACAAGTTGCCCGGTCAGTAAAATCAGTTACCTTGCTCAATGTTTCGGCACCAATCACGACGATATTATCGTAACCGTTTTTTATCATTGAATCTGCAATACCCAGGCCATATAGAAATCCACTACAACCAGCAGATATATCAAATGCCATAATCGGACGTGCGCCAATCTGACTTTGAACGAGACAGGCTGTGGAGGGGAAGAGCATATCGGGCGTGGCGGTACCAAGGATGATTGCATCTATATCTTTCGGTTCAATGCCCGCATTTTCCATAGCCTTCTTCGTCGCAATAACCGCCAAATCGCTCGTTGCTGTTTTTTCATCAACAATACGTCTCTCACTGATTCCGGATCTAGTTCTTATCCACTCATCTGAAGTTTCAACCATTTTTTCAAGGTCAAAATTGGTTAAAACTTTATCTGGCACATATGTTCCAATCCCAGCAATATATGCTCTCATTTTTTTAGCACCTTTTGTATTTCTTCAGTAATGTTAAATTCTACACATTTCTTTGCCATAAGTATGGCATTTTTTAAAGCAATTGGTGAAGAATGACCGTGGCAGATTATCACCACACCATTCACACCGAGCAATATACCCCCACCATATTCTTCATAACTGAATTTTGCCTTTAAATCGTTCATTGCTGGTTTAACAAGGAATTGTCCAAATTTTCTGCGCATAGCTGCATCCACAGCCTCTTTTAACATATGCCATAAGGCATCAACAATTCCTTCAGAGTATTTTAATAAAACATTGCCGGTGAATCCATCTGTTACAATCACATCAACAAAACCCTTCATAAGATTGTTACCCTCTATATTCCCCACAAAATGTTCACAACCTTCTTTCAATAGATGATATGCCTTTTGCCTTATCTCATCACCCTTTACGCTTTCTGACCCAATATTTAATAATCCAATCCTTGGATTTTGTTTTCCCAGGACAATTCGGGCTAATATTGAACCCATAATACCATAATACAATAAATCAACCGGTCTGGGTTTGATATTTGCACCAACATCGATCAAAACAGAATAGCCTGATTCTGTAGGTAAAGTAATCGCAAGCCCGGGTTTTGCATTCTCTGTAATTGTACCAAGCTCAAAGAAACTGAATCCCATTATTGCACCGGTATTTCCTGCACTCACGATACTATCAATCTCTTTGTTTTTCAACATAGAAAAAAGCAAGCCTAAAGAAGAATTTTTTTTCTGTTTCACTGCCACCGTAGGGATTTCATGCATTCCAATGACTTCT
Source organism: uncultured bacterium (assembly GCA_964559225.1). GTDB lineage: Bacteria > Hydrothermota > Tepidihabitantia > SM23-42 > JAOAFX01 > JAOAFX01. Next base: position 32,969 of record CAZLGA010000013.1, read on the forward strand.
TCTGCAATCCGATATTCAAATCCCAGATTGCGGATTGCCATTTCATAATCACCTTTACCAGCGACAACGAGTTCTTGCTTTATAAAATCCTTAAGGAGTTTTAGTGCTTCAATTTCAATCTTCGGGGAACCATCAGAACCCATTAAATCAAATCCAATCTTCATTTTTCACTCCGTTTTGACAACAAAATTACACCTATAGTAGCTTGTATAATCCATCTTTTTCATAATGCTATTCAATCTTCTTATGTTTTTTCTTTTTTAGGAGCTACCACCAATGTATCTTTGTAAGTTCCACAGACTGGGCATACCCTATGCGGTTGTTTCGGACTGTGGCATTTTGGACATTCAATATATTGCAGAGGCTTCATCTTGAACTGCGCACGTCTTTTATTTTTCCTTGAATGCGAATGACGTCTCTTTGGTACAGGCATAAAATCTACTCCTTTCTATTTATCTGGATACATATTGATTGCCTTAAACCATTTATTAAGCAGTTCAATCCGTTTCTTTTTATCTTCGGGTAGAATAAAAGGTCTGCCACGGCAATCAATAATGATTCCCACCACACCACCCGTTAAAACGGTATCCACGACCTTTCCTTTTCCATTACCAACATCAAAACCACGCTCTGGATGCAGTATAATCTTTATCTTTTTATCAATCGATAAAGGAATGAGTTCAAGATCACCATATTTTATGGTTTTCTCGTTTGTTCCTTTTTCATCTTCTATTCTCACTTTTAAAACATTTACACCTTCTCGACCCTCACCAACTGGAGCAATACAATACCCTAAGGGTACAAGACAATCTTTATTAAATACCTCAGTTGCAGATTGTTCATGGACGGTGGAGAGTACACCAAGATGGGGCATCATAAAGATTGAATCGACGGCAAGTTTTGTAATACCTTGAGGTAGAAATGCATCTATCATCATAAGTGCTGATTGGTGTCTTCTTGGAGCATGAGATAGGATACCACCAGAACCAATCAAAAGATTCAATGCCATAAGGTCAATCAAAGTTTCACCGGTCATTGTCTGGGCAAATGTATCAGAAATTGTCCGTTCTTGTTGAACTCCTTTTAACCCCACTGCCATTGATTTGTGTTGTTCAAAGGCAAGCCTTAATGCCTCACGGGCAATTGCCTGTTCAATTTTTAAATCCTCAAGGGTATGGGGAATGGTCGTCGGTCTAATCATTTTGTTTCTAATTCTATTTCTGAGGTCCCTTTCCTCAATTTCAAAAGGTAGCCAGCGTATTATATTATCGATACCAGTTTCAGCGAGGACATTGCTTATTGAATAAGACATCCCAAGGTTGGCACTCACTGTCCTGTTAAACACGCCCTGAAAAACTGAGAATACATCGGTAGTTGCACCACCAATATCAACACCAATCACGGTAATATTTTCTTTTCGGGCAACCGTCTCCACAAGAAGACCAACGGCACCAGGTGTGGGCATAATTGGAACATCTGTCATTTCCATAAGTTTTTTATATCCCGGGGCGTGCGCCATAACATGTTCCATAAACTGGTCGTGAATTTTATGCCGGGCAGGATTGAGATTTTCACGTTCAAGCACAGGTCTTAGGTTCTCAACAATTACAAGGGCGGTATTCTCTTTCAATATATCAAGAATTGCCTGGCGTGCATCCTTATTCCCAGCATATATCACGGGCAAACGGTAACCAACACCAAAACGGGGCTTTGGGTCAGCAGCCTTAATCAATTCCGCAAGTTCAACAACATGGGATATAGTTCCACCATCAACCCCACCAGAAAGGAGAATCATATCCGGTCTCAAATTTCTAATCCTCTCAATCTTTTCATGTGGTAATCTACCGTCATTGGAGGCAATAACATCCATAACAATAGCACCGGCACCGAGTGCGGCGCGCGCAGCACTCTCGGCAGTCATCGTGAGCACAACACCTGCTACCATCATCTGGAGACCCCCACCAGCGCTGGAGGTTGAAACATAAAAATCAACTCCTTCAGAGCCATTTACACCTTTTATAATGTTTTCACCATCAAGCACCTTTACATTTGCAAGTTCCTCAACCTCACGCACGGCGTTGAGCACACCTTTTGTTACATCTTCAAATGGTGATTCAACCGTAGTTGGTGCTTCACCACGAACAATGAGACGATATTCATCCCCTCTTTTTTCAATCAAAATTGCCTTGGTCGTAGTGCTTCCGCAATCAGTTGCAAGGATTCTTTTTGGATCTTTTAGCTCCATGTCGTTCCTCCTCAAGATGTTCAATTGCACATATCAGTCTTTCAATATTATTCCGGTCCTCAAGCATGACTGCAATCTCTTCATATTCCTGATAAGAAAAAAATGCCCGATAAAAAGGTTGCATAAAAATCATTAATTGATTACCTAAAAATGTTAATGGTTTTGAAGATTCAAGGAAAACAATTGCCAGCGGTGATAAGCGTAAATCAACAACCTTTTGGGCAATTTTATTTATCAAAAAATTTTTTCTTTCTTCAGTTATTTCAAATTTTGCTTCGGCCATTTCAATTTTAATTCCTTTATTGCTTTGACTTCGTCAAGGCGGCGAATCGGTGTATTATGGGGAGCAGATTTTAAAATATCAGGATTTTCTTTTGCTTCTTTGTAAATCTGGATCATTGTTTCAATAAATCTTTCAATCGTCTGGATTGACTCGCTCTCTGTGGGCTCAATCATCAATGCCTCACTCACTGTAAGCGGGAAATATACCGTTGGTGCATGGAATCCAAAATCTAAAAGGCGCTTTGCAACATCCACGGTTTTCACCCCATTATCTTTCAAATTCTTCCCTGAAAGCACACCTTCATGCATGCATAAACCTAAATAAGGTAAATGATAATAATCTTTTAAACTCTGAATTATATAATTGGCGTTCAAGATCGCCGCACGGGAAATAGAATGTAATCCATCTTCACCAATCATTCTAATAAATGTATAGGCACGAACCATAACAAGAAAATTACCATAAAAGGACTGGACTTTGCCAATCGTATTAGGAATGTCATAGTCAAAATAATAAGATTGGTCTTTTTCTTTAATAACCGGTACAGGTAAAAATGGCTCAAGCATTTTACGAACCGCAACCGGTCCTGAACCTGGACCACCACCGCCATGAGGGGTTGAAAATGTCTTGTGAAGATTAAAATGGACTGCATCAAAACCTAAGTCCCCTGCTCTAACTAGACCAAGGAGTGCATTCAAATTAGCACCATCAAGATACAAAAGTCCGCCCCGGGAATGAATGATTTCAGATATCATTTTTATATTCTTTTCAAATAACCCAAGGGTATTGGGGTTTGTGAGCATTAAACCTGCAACCTCTGAATTCATCAATTCATTAAGCTTTTTTATATCAACTAACCCCTGCTCATCAGAACTCAGGGTGAGTGGCTTGAACCCTGAAAAATTAACACTTGCAGGATTGGTGCCATGGGCAGAATCCGGGACCAGAATATATTTTCTTGGCTCCCCTTTTTTATTAAAATATGCCTTGAACATACTGATTGCCGTGAATTCACCCTGTGCACCAGCAGCAGGTTGCAATGTAATTCCATCCAGATTTACAATTTGCTTTAAATATTCTCCAAGTTCATACATCAATTTCAAAGCACCCTGTACCGTTTTTTCTAACTGTAAAGGATGGAGATGAGCAAAACCAGAATAACGGCAGGTTTCTTCATTTATCTTTGGATTGTATTTCATCGTACAGGAACCGAGGGGATAAAATCCTTTGTCAACATGATGGTTAAGAATTGATAGATTAACAAAGTGACGCATAATCTCTGGCTCACTCACCTCGGGTAATTCAGCCAATACCTTACGCTGATATTTTTCAGGTAATTTGAACTCAGGGACATCAAGGGATGGCAAAGAATAGCCTTTTCTTCCTGGTTTTGAAGTCTCAAATATGAGTTCCACTATCACACCACGGTTTTGATAAATCTTTTAAAAGACCGATCATAGGTCCTTTCAACTTCAGGGGGAAAACAGCATCCAGGAAGTTCGTTGTGTTTTAGGTGATAACGCAGACAATCACAGCACCTGCCCTTTCTTGAACAGGGTTCGTAGGTACAGGTGCAATCTTTCTTATTTTTGTCTAAGGTACATTCCATAGCCAATTATATTCAATTTTACATTAGTGTCAATAATTATCTATTTTTCTGCTTTTGCTCAAAAAATCGTTGTTATCCACGGCTTGAAAATGTTTGTATTGACACCCAGATAATTTATGTATTACATATAATTTTGAAGTAGTTCGTCGATTGAATGCACTGAATAATAATAAGGTGGAATTTCTAACATCGTCAGCGCACCATATCTTTTCTCTTTATTGAATCTAAAGCAAGCCCTTGCACAAGCAACAAGGATACTCGCGGTTGCCTCAGGATTGCTATCCCATCTACAATGATATTCAATCACCGCATCACTATTTCTGCCTGTCTTACCCGAAAGGATTACTGAACCACAATGTGGAAAATCATTATGCTTTTTATTAAAAATTTTCTCGGAGATAAATACAATTTTTGTATCATAATCCGCAAAATAATTGGGCATCTGTTTTATATTTGTTTCTATCTCTTTTTTATCAGCATCCTTATGGGCAACAACATAAACAACCCTTTTATGCGTCATTTTAGGTTTCAAATCAGGGTTTTCACCATTTCTCACCATTTTTATTGATTTTTTAATCGGAATTGTATAAGAACGTGCATCAAGAACACCAGGAATCTGACGGACCGCATCTGAATGCCCTTGACTCACCCCAGGCCCCCAGAATGTATAAATCCTGCTTTCGGGTAAAAAGGCATCCGCCATTACCCTTTCTAATGAAAATGTTCCTGGATCCCAGCCTGCAGATATGATTGAGGTGTGTCGGTTCAATCGTGCTACCTTATCCATATGGTGATAATAATCAAGAATGCGTCGGTGCGTATCAAAGCTATCAACCGTGTTAAAAAACTGGGCAAAATATAGTCCCTGACCATGCGCATAAGGGTCTGAAATTCGCACCTTGGTCAATTCTTTATTATTTCCAGAGCCAAATATATCCTCTTTTGAACCACCGCACAAAATTGCCACATCAGCAACGATATCAAATTTGTCAAAGGAAAATACGGGAATATCCTTTTCTATTTTCTTAACTGCCTCAGGCCTTCGGGTTATAATTCCAACCAGTTCCATATCCGGATTTTTTTCAATTGCCTGTTTTACACCTTTGCCAAGATTACCATAACCAATTATTGCAATTTTTATTCTATTTTTTTCCATTTTTCTCCTTTTTGAATAATTGATTGATAAAATTGTATGCCCTGTTTTTATCCTGAGATTCAACGAATACCATAATATCTGTATGGACTGTTAAAATTTCCCAGATATTGATCTTTTCTTGAGAAATGGGTGTCACTATCTTCTTTATTGCACCCGGTTCATTGATAAACTTTAAGCTTCTTATCACAATCTTTGCAATTCCCTTTTTTAAGTTCAATGCCTTGAGATTTTTGATTTTTGAAATTAGGGTAGAAACAAGTTCATAAGCATTTTCCGACCTTTCTTCTTCAACATATATTGCCAGGAGATTATCTGAAATCGTAATTGAATGAATGGCAATCCTTTTTTTTGTCAGGGCATTTGATATACTGCTCAAAATACCCGGTGTTTCTGGAATCTTTTCACCGATAAATGTCAATACACCAAAGGTTTTATCAGAAAGGGTTATAGATATTTCTTTATCGAACAAAATCTCGGTTCCACCATTCTCTATATTTATACCATCATTAGCAATAACCCGTAGTTTAGGAAGTTTTTTTCTATGCTTTAAAGATATCGGATTCAGGACCTGGGCACCTGACGCAGCCAGTGCACCAAGTTCTGCCCAGGAAAGTTTTTTTATCATTGTTGTATTTGAAACAATTTTAGGGTCTACGCTCAAGATTCCTCCTACATCCTTTACTAAAATGAGCTCTTTTGCTTCTAACAACTCAGCAATGAGCAGTGCTGAAATATCACTTCCACCCCTACCCAGTGTAACGGTCTTATTTTTTTCGTCCTGCGCAATAAAGCCTGGAAATACCAAGATGGTCTTCTTGTTTAATAAAGAAATCAAATATCTTTGTACAACCTTCTTTGCCCGGGGCAGGAGTTTAAATTCCCTTTTTTCATTTATTTTTTGTGGACTGAGTTGTGATTTTGATTCCAGTTTTATATGTATGGGCCATTCAGTCATTCCGGGTATTATTGCCTTTGCCTTAGCGCCAAGGTATTTGAAAACCGATTCAAATATCATTGCTGATTGAACCTCACCCATCCCTACAAACTTTTCAAAGCCATAGAAATCAGGTTCTGGAACTGCCCTTGTATAAACCTTTATCAATTCATCGGTCTTGCCCTTTATTGCTGAGGTGACAAGGCATATCTGTGTATCTTTAAACTTCAAAATCAATCGGGCAATTTTTAAGAAGTCTTCTGGTTCTGAAAGGACCGAACCCCCAACTTTAAATACTTTGACATTGTTCATTTGCAATCAACCCCCTTAATTCTTGTTTTTTTCTTATCAATCTCATTTTTTTGTCAATAAGAAATTCTGCAGGTAATGGTCTGCCATTGTATGTGGAAGCCATTGTTCGGGTATAGGCACCAGAATTTTGTATCAATAGATAATCACCAATATCAATTTCAGGAAGATTGAATACTCCAAATTCATCTGCATTCTCACATAACGGACCGGTTACTCTTACCTTAAATCTTTTTGCTTTTTTCTCAAACAATGGCTCAATATGATGGTATGCATCATAAAGAGCAGGCCTTGGATTTTCCGTCATACCCGCATCAATCATATAAATGGGCAAATGATTCCTTTGTTTCTTATCAATTATCCTTGTCAGTATGTATCCAGCATTTGCTACAAAAAATCTTCCTGGTTCAAGTAGTATCTCAAGATTATATTTCTGTTTCAATGCCTTATAACAATCAATTATTGGTTTGAAATTCAAAGGCTTTTCTTCAGGCTTATAAGGAACACCAAAACCACCACCCAAATTTACTGACGAAATGTCAAATCCATTCCTTCTAAAAAATTTAATTGCCTCAATGACCTTATTACTTGCGTTTATGAATGGCCTGGGCGACAAAATCTGTGAGCCAATATGGCAATGAATCCCAATCAATTCAGTATACTTAAATTTTCTTATAGTTTTTACTACTTCAGGCAACTCCTCCATCCTTATTCCAAACTTACTCGCTTCTGAGCCAGTTGAAAGATGGGAATGGGTTTTAGGAAATATCCCGGGATTTATGCGGGCAAATGTTTTTATCTTCTTTCCTGTCTTCTGTGCTACTTTTTCAAGGAGAACTGCCTGGTGTTCGCTTTCAAAATTGAAAAATGTTACTCCGGTTTCAATTGCATAAAAAATTTCATCTTCTTTTCTTGCAACATTATTGTAGAGTATCTCAGAATTTTTAAATCCTGCTTTTTTGCAGATATATATCTCACCCGGCGATACAACCTCAGCACCAATGCCCTGCTTCCTTATCAGATTTAAGATTGCCAGATTTGTATTTGCCTTTACCGCAAAAAACAAACGGGCAATACCATTGAAATTTCTTTTAAGTATTTCAATATTCTCCTCTATCTTTTCCCTGTCATAAATATAACAGGGGGTATCAATATCGTTTCCCGACTTTAAATGTCTTTTTAATGTCGCCAACCATTTCTGTCCCATCAGACCTCCTTTATTCAGGCAACAAAAAAGCCCACCTTTTGGTGGGCTTCTCGTTCATTAATAAATTCATTTATGGGA
>CAZLGA010000014.1:0-40045 GCA_964559225.1 uncultured bacterium
AGAGATAAAAGCCTTACGGCTTAAATCCAGAGATAAAAGGCTTACGCCTTAACTCCGCGAAAATTCTTAAAAAACAGAAAAGGTATAATGGTATCCATTTAGTTTTTCTCAAGCACTTCCCAAAATCTTTATTTTTCTAACGGACCGAGACAACTCTGGGTGTTATGCCTGTAGCATCTATCTCCGGAGAGACGAAAAGATTATTTTGTCCAGATAAATCTGGACCCTACAATTTAGGAAAAACTTACACAGCACCTTTGATAATATCTCACAATAATATCTTTCTGCATTCCCAGAAAATGATTAATTCATTTTTATTCATTGATGTAGGGCTTCGTAGATTATTTTGGCAATCTTTTTGCCTATACCAGGGATTTTTGCAATATCTTCTTCGCCTGCCCTTTTTATTGCCTCCAGACTTCCAAAATGTCTAAGGAGAGTGATTTTTCTTTTTTTGCCGATACCAGAAATTTTATCAAGCAAAGAAGTTGTAATTTGTTTTATCCGTACTTTTCTGTGATAGGTGATAGCAAATCTATGTGCCTCATCTCGAATTCTTTTCAACAAAACAACACTTCTTGAAATGGAAGGTAATGATAAAATTTTACCATCAGGATAATATAACTGGTCACTGCGCTTGGCAATTGCAAATACAGGGATTGGCAGGTCAATCTGTTTTATGATTTGTAGTGCTGCATTCTGCTGTGCCTTTCCTCCATCAATCAATAGCAAATCGGGCATCTGATTGGACGATTTTATATCATCAAGCCTCCTTGATACTATCTCCTGAATCATCGCAAAATCATTTTGTCCTTGAACCCTTTTTATCCGATAATGGCGATATAATTTCTTATATGGCTTTCCATCGTAGAATGCTACCGATGCGCCAACTGCAAATTTTTCTTTTAAATTTGAAATATCAAATGCCTCAATCCATCTCGGTGGTTTATCTAACTGGAGAATATTTTGCAGTTCAATAATTGGTGTTGGTGTCCTTTTTGCAATTATAATGCCTGCAAGTTCGGTTTCAGCGTTCTTTTCTGCCCATTCAAGAAGATTTTTTAATTCTGCTTTAGAAGGAATTACAAGGTTAATATAGATGCCTTTATCCTTAAACCATTTCTGTTGTATGTCCCAATCACTTGGTTCTTTTGCGACAATTATTTCTTCGGGTAGGAATGAAACATGGGTATAGATAATCCGGATAAAGGCGGAAATAATATTTTCTGCAATCTCATTTTTAGGAACTTTTAAATGATACATCTCTTTTGATATCAATCTGTTCTCTCTAATTCTAAAAAGACAGGCTAAGCAATGACCACCGCTGCGGGCAAATCCTATCACATCCCGGTTTATACCATCATTCGTAACGATCTGCTGACGTTGGGTTATCCTTCTTATGGCAAATAATTCATCCCTTAGAATCTTTGCTGCCTCAAAATTCTCTTTTTTTGCATAGTTCCACATACGTTCCTCTATTGTTTTTGCGAGTTCATTTGATTCACCCTTTAAAAATTTAATCGCTTTTTTTACAAGGTTTTGATATTCTGCTTTTGATATTTTCCGCACACAGGGTGCACTGCATCTATCAATATAGGCAGAAAGACAGGGACGGGCAAGAGGTTTGGATAAGTTTTTATTACACGAAGCAAGTTTGAATATTTTGCACAGTGCATCCCGGGTCTGACGCAACGCCCGGGCACTTGTATAAGGACCAAAAATGAGCCCATTATCCTGTTTTAAATTTCTTGTAAAAAATATTCTTGGATATTCTTCCTGGACGGTTATTTTAAGATAGGGGAATTTCTTATCATCTTTAAGACGAATATTATATTTTGGTCTGTGTAGTTTTATTAAAGATTCTTCAAGAGTAAGTGCTTCAATATCAGAATTTGTGATTATTATATCAATGTCAGTAGAGTTTGTTATAATTGATTTAATTCGTGGGTCAAGATTTTTTAAATAGGAATTGAGGCGATTTTTTAAATCACCTGCCTTACCGATGTATAATGGTTTGTTTTTTTGATTTTTGAATATATAAACACCTGGTGATGCTGGAGCCTGGTTAATCTTTTGTTTTATGGTATCTTCCATATTGCATTAGTGCAAAAAATTGTAGCCAGACCTTTTAGAGTGCGATGAACATTTTAACATATGAATGCATAGATAGATTGTGTACTTAAAAAAAGTGCAGTCGGATATTGTTTATCCACTAACTACCGTAATATCATCAAATAAAATTGCCGGCAGTGCCTTTCCTACTATATATGTTGGATGGAGTTTGTTTTCGACTTCAATAACATTTTTCATCACATCATAGATATTCCCCGCGATCATAGTATTTTTAGCCCGTCCGATTATTTCCCCATTTTCTACATACAGACAGGGGTCAATTCCGATTGAGAAATCACCATTGGGAATATTACCACTATGTGCGCCGAGCACTCCAGCAACAATTATTCCTTTATCCATTAAGCCAATCATTTCCTGTAAACTCTTTGTTCCGGGCTCAATAACAAGATGGTCAAGTGCGGGGATAGGTTTTAATGCTGCATATTCGCCGCCCCACATTGCACCTTTGTATCCATTGCCAGTGGAGTCGATACCCATTTTGTCGGCATAGAAAAGGTCGTAATAGAAGCTTTTCAAAATTCCTTTCTCAATAATTACTAACTTTTTTGTAGGTGTTCCTTCATCATCAAATGCTCGGGCAAAGGGGTATTCTTCGTTATGTGGGTCATCATATATGGTTAGTTTTTCGCTAAATATTTTATCGTTAATTTTATTAATCAGCGGTGATTTTTTATAATATACATTGTTGCCCGCTGTACCGCTTTGGAGACGCCAAAGGAGTGCATAAAGTGTCGCAGGTAAAAATAGAACCTTCATTTTACCACCCTGTAATTTCCTTTCCGTTAATGCCCTCTGATACATTTCAATCAAAGTATTCAATTGACTCTCATCGGTCGGGGTAAACTTTTTCCTATTGGAAAAATAATGAAGACCACCTGCGGTATTGGGAAATATTACATTGCATAAAAAAATATATGAGGAAAAGTTTTCTGAAAGTTCAATGCCGCTTGTATTCATTAACTGTATCGTCTTAGTGCCATAAACAGTCCGGACATCTATTTTTGTATCAATTTTTTCTTTCAACTTCTCAATTACCTTTTTACATTCTTCAACGATAAGTTCATTCGTAACATTTTCAATTTCCAGGTCATAATTTTTTAATTTATGATTGACTTCATTTCCAGGGAATTTTAGATTTGTTTTTGTGCCTGCTTTCAATGAACTAATTGCACCTTCTAAAAGCAGTTCAGGATTATTTAAATTTTTTGTATATGCAAAACCAAGAATATTGTCTTTAATTATTCTTAATGAGTAACCAGATTGAATTGTGCTTTCCAGTTCTGTCAATTTTCCATTCTGAAAGGCGACTACATTAGAAAGAGACTCATAATAATAGATTTCAGCCTGGTCGACTTTTGTCTTGATATTGGATAGAATTTTTTTCATTATATACCTCCAATCACCGCATTTTTAATAATAATATGCGGGGCACCGTAACAGGAACGAATATTCATCTGTCCTTTACCACATCCCCCGATTTCACCGAGTTGTAAATCATTACCGATTGCCTGAATATTATTCAATGTTTCATAAAGATTCCCTGAAATATTAATGTCTCTTATCATATCTGTAATTTTGCCATTCTTTATCATATATCCATACTGGGCTGCAAATGTAAAATTTTCACCACTTGTCTGCCCACCCATTGCATCACAGAGATAGAGGCCATCCCCAAGTATCCCAAGCAATTCTTCAAATGAATTTTCCCCGGGTTGAATAAAAATCGTTCCCATACGAATTAGTGGAGGATACCGATAATCTTCGGCAACACAATGGCCATTGGGCGGTTCATTGAATGCAATTGCTGTCCGTCTTGAATGGAGCCTTCCGACAAGAACCCCGTTTTTCAACAATTGAACCGGGCTCGCCGGAACGCCTTCATCATCGTATTTGTAAAATCCTAATTGGTTAGGAATCGTTGGGTCATCAATAATATTTAATATATCAGTTCCAAGTTTTGCACCGATTTTCATTTTCTCACGCATTGATGGATTGTTCTCTATCAAATCAGCTTCTGAAAAATGGCCAAATGCTTCATGGGTGAAAACTCCGCCAAGATTTTGGTTCAGTATAACATTATAAATCCCTGCCTTTATCGGTGTAGCATCAAGCAGTTTACTTACTATTTCAGATTTTTTGGCAAAGTGGTCTTCACGATTCTTTAGAGTGGCAAATCCATTGCTACCGCCGATACCGACGCGAACAGTCTGGATAATTCCTCCGTTGCTGCTAATGATTGAACCAGCAATACGGGTTGTAACAAGTTTTTCTATTATCTCGGTTCCTTCGGTAGTTACAAAACATTTTTCTCTTATTATCTCATTATAACCAATATCAGTATGTATTATCCCTGTTGTTTTGTAAGGTATTTCATTATAATGGCGTGTTAGTTCTATCTTTTCCTCAATAGAAATTTTTTCAGGATCTTCTTTAATCTCGGGGATGAATGTGTCTTTTATAATTGGAACTGAACCAAACTCGACTGGTATACAATCATTTTTGGACATAATTTCTGCATTGGATAGAGCGGTCTTCATTGCTTTTTCAAAATCCTCTTCTTTAGTAAATGTTATTGTGGCGAGCGATTTGTTTTTAATGATTCTAAGAACAAATCCATCAGTTGGACAGGTACTTACTTCAGTGATTTCCCTGCCAGAGAAAATTATTTTTGTTTCGGTCTTAATCTCGTATCTTAAATCTGCATAATCAGCATTTATTTTTGAAAGCAAAGATTTTAATTTTTCTATCATTTTTTATCCTTTCACAACACCCAGTGGTCTCATACGGGCGACTTTCTTAGATATCCCTGCACCGACAACCGCTTCAATTACTGTGTCAATATCTTTATATGCTTCGGGAACTTCTTCTCTTAAAACTTCGTTTGATGCACATAGAACATATATTCCTTTTGCCTCAAGTTCTTTGTCTATCCTTCTGCCTTTTGTCACATCAAGCGCCTTGGTCCTTGATAACAGTCTTCCGGCACCATGACAGGTTGAACCAAAAGTTTCTTTCATTGCCTGTTCAGTGCCTAATAAAAGATATGAATGTGAACCCATATCTCCAGGAATCAAAACGGGTTGACCAATTTTTTTATAAACTTCTGGAACATCTTTATGCCCGGCTGAAAATGCTCTTGTAGCACCCTTGCGATGGACACAAACCTTTTTTATCTCACCATTTATTTTATGTTCTTCAAACTTGGCAATGTTATGGGCAACATCATAGATCAATTCCATGCCAAGGTCTTCTGCCTTTTTGCCGAAGATATTTTCAAATGCTTCTCTTACCCAGTGCATAATACACTGACGATTTGCCCAGGCATAATTTGCCGCGCATGCCATCTGTTCAAAATATGATTTCCCTTCTGATGATTCAATCGGTGCACAGGCAAGCTGGCGGTCAGGAATATTTATTCCGTATTTTCTCACGGCATTACCAAGGGTTTTTACATTATCGTCGCAGATTTGATAACCAAGACCCCTTGAACCGGTATGGATCATTACTGCTATCTGTCCCACCTCATTTATCCCCATTATCTTTGCCAATTCTGGGTCATAGATATCTTCGACTATCTGTATCTCAAGAAAATGATTGCCCGCGCCAAGTGTGCCCAGTTGTGGTCTTCCTCTTTCAATTGCCCTTCTTGAAACCTTATCTGGATTTGCACCTTTTAGCATTCCATTTTCTTCTATTTTCTCGATATCCCTTTTCCACCCATAGCCTTTTTTCAATGCCCATTGTGCACCATAAAGCATCACTTCTTTTACTTCCCGGTCGTCAATTCTGATTTTCCCGGTCGAACCGACACCAGAAGGAACATTTTCAAAGATTGCTCGAACGAGTTCTTTAAGTTTATTTTTTATTTCTTCGTATTTTAAATTAGTTCTTAAAAATCTTACCCCGCAATTTATGTCATAACCAACACCACCTGGAGATATGATTCCTTCTTTTATGTCAAATGCAGCAACACCACCGATTGCAAATCCATATCCCCAGTGAATGTCAGGCATCGCGAGTGAATTTCCAACTATTCCAGGCAGGGTTGCAACATTCGCAACCTGTTCCGGTGCTTCATCTTCCTTTATTTTTTCTAATATTTTTGATGAAGCATAAATAATTCCATCTGTTCTCATACCCGACTTATGGGTTTTGGGAATTTTATAACGGTATTCATCTAATTTTATTAATTCTCCTTGCCACGCCATGGTGACCTCCTTATTCAAAAATAATTTTAAATGGCTAAATCCGTTTAACTTCATTATATTATATTTTAATTTAAGTTGTTTGTCAATAATTTCAAGGGCTAAGTCCTTTTCACTTTTTCCTATCCTTTGATAGAGAGGAAAAAGGTGGGGGTGATAACGACCCATCTCCCTCTTTTGGTGTGTGGCTGATTATCTTGTTGATGATTCTGGGCAGAATACCATTGAGCAGGAGTGTCTGAAGGCATTCATCAGTTTAGTGCCTTTGTCCTTATGGGCAAAGATTGTGGTGGTTGGTTTAAAGGGTGTTATTAAGATGGAAAAATTGATTTTAGTGGTGGTTGCGTATATGTTTGTGTGTGTTTGGTGGGAGGTGGATGCCTATCGCCGTTTCTCAATAAATTATCTCCCCTGAACAATGTCATGCTGAACTCGTTTCAGCATCTCAATATGTTGGGTAGGTTGTTAAACACCTTTTTAGATTCCGAAACAAGTTCGGAATGACAGTGAGTGATAGTTCGGAATGGCAATAAGTGATGGCGCGGAATGGCAATAAGTGATGGTTCGGAATGAAATGATAAAATGAAATGAGAAGATGAATGGTTCAGAATGACAAAGAATATGTTATTGGAATGATAAAGGGGATATAATCCTATTTGCTAATTTTAACAAGCGAAAAGTGAGGAGGACTCAGTTTCAAGGGTTCTCTATATAATTCTTTCATTTGAGCTCTAAAAATGTATAGAGATATTGAGATTTAGTATAGGAAAACTTCTTTTGAACTCGTGGACATTTTTGAAATGAAAAATAGGGAAAACTGTTGAAATTCATTATTTAAATAAGTATAATTTTTAAATGATTAAGACGATAGATTTGAAGATTGAAAAGTTGAATCTTGGGGCTCAAGGAATTGGATACATAAATGGCAAGGTCTGTTTTGTGGATTTTGTTATTCCTGGAGAAGAAGTAAAGGCAGAAGTTATTACTGAAAAAAAAGATTATAATGTTGCGAAGGTTATTGAAATTATTCGACCCTCGCCATTCCGTGTTAAGCCGCTCTGTCAAGTATTTGGACTCTGTGGCGGCTGTCAGGTGCAGCATATTGATTACAATAAACAACTAACGTTGAAAAGAGAGATTCTCATTGATACATTGCGCCATATTGGAAAGATTGAAATTAGTGATGTTGAACTTTTTTTTCACGAACCCTGGTATTATCGTAATCGTGCTCAGTTGCCAGTTCAAAATGGATGCAATTTAAAGATTGGGTATTTCAGCAAAGGAACACACCGGGTTATAAGCCATGAAATGTGTTATATTAATCAATTGGAGATTAATAATTTACTTGTTATTTTAAAAGAACGTATAAAAAAATCGGGTATAGAAATCTATGACGAAAGCAAACATCGGGGAAATTTAAGGCATATAATAATCCGTCGTGGCACAAATACCGGTCAGATATTCGTAACATTCGTCACCAAAGAGAAATTACTGCCTAAAAATCTTTACGAAGGATTGATGGATGAAATAAAGGAAATCGTTGGAATCAGTCAGAATATAAATGACAAGAAGACAAACAGAATTTTAGGCGAGAGAAACATTACATTTGCGGGGAAAAATTTTTATGAAGAAATATTGATTGACAGAAAATTTCGCATTGGACCAACATCGTTCTTCCAGATTAACATACCTGTGTTTGAAAAAATAATTGAAAAAATAAAAGAAGAAATTGAAGGTGGCATAATTTTAGACCTTTATTCAGGGGTTGGGGTAATAGGCGTCTGTGTGGCACAAATGTGTGAAAATTTGATTGCAATTGAAGAGAATTCCGCTTCAGTCAAAGAAGGAATTAAGAACGCAGAACTAAATGGGGTTAACAATATTAAATTTATTACAGGGAGTGTAGAAAATGTTATTGAATCAATAGACAAATGTGATACATTGATTTTAGACCCTCCGCGGAAGGGTGCGGGAGAAAAGGTAATAAATCACATAGCAAAATTAGGTGCAAAAAAAGTCATTTATCTCTCCTGCAATCCTGCCACACTTGCCCGTGATGCAAACTTTATGTTAAAAAATGGCTATTTTATAAAAAAACTCTATCTCTTTGATATGTTTCCTCAGACATACCACATTGAGTCATTAATGGTATTGCATTTTTAATTTTTGTAATTATAATTTGTCTATGCTTCTTTTTTCTATATTGGTTTTCAGTTGGTTTGATTGGAATGTTATAAAATCAGAAAATTTCACTATTATTTATAATCCCAGGTATGAATATGAAGCATTTCAGACATTAAGAAATCTTGAGTATTATCGGAAAAATATTGTAAATCTTACAGGCAATAATGTTAGGAAAATACCGGTAGTTATTGAAGATATCGGAATTTTAAGTAATGCTTATGCTGACCCCTTTTTTTATAATATCCATATCTTTACTTATCCATCAAATTTTGATTACTACCTTGAAGGGAACGAAGATTGGTTCAGGCTTGTCAGCGTCCATGAGTATACCCATATTGCCCATATGACTAAAACAAGCGGAATGTCTAAATTGCTCACTCGTGCCTTTGGTTCGTTATTTCAACCTAATATGTATTCACCAGGATGGCTCATTGAAGGAATAACAGTCTATTCAGAATCGCAGATTTCACCGTATGAAGGGAGATTGAATGATGGATTTTTTGACAATTATCTCACCTTAAGAGTAAGTGAAAATAAATTTCCCACAATCGTTGAAATGACGAATGAACCATTATCATTTCCCTACGGAGGAATTTACTTATACGGTGGTGAGTTTTTTGATTTTCTCGCGAACAAATATGGCGATGATAAATTTGCTCATTTATTCAATACCTATGGTTCGTATTTCTGGGCACCGCTCTCAACATTCCTTCCTATATTTGGACCAGACCTGGCGGCGTTAAGCACCTATCGCCGAACATTTCCCAGACTCTTTTCCGAGTGGCATAATTATCTGAGAAAAAAATCGGTAGCTGAAACTTATGGTGGTACGAGACTGACCAATGAAGGCTGGTATATATATTCGCTGGTGAATTACCGAGAAAAAATATATTATGTGCGGGAAAAGCCAATCAAGATTGATGGATTTTCGTATAAGGTGCTGGCTCAGTTAATGGAATATGATTTGCAGAATAAAAAAGAAAATGTGTTCACCACGATTGACAGCTGGTTAACGACAAAAATGCGATTGTATAATAATAATCTTTATTTTTGTTTTGCAGAAATGAAACGCGCAAAAAATGTATATTTAAATGGCTTTGGTATAACATCGGTTTTAAAGAGAATAAATTTAGTAACTAAAAAATTTGAAATTTTGTTAAAGGATGATATCAGAACATTCTGTGTTTTGAGTGATTCGGCAATTATTTATGTAAAGAACACAAAAGCAGAATTCGGTTCCGAAATATGGTTGCTCACTTTAAAGGGAAGAAGAAAACTATTTGAAGTTAAATATTTAATAAACGATATTGAAACAAATGGAAAGTGGATTGTAGTTTCTGCAAAAAGGCAATTTGAGAACACTGACCTGTATATTTTTGATATGGAGAATGGAAGTTTAAAACCAGTTATTTCCACCCCATGGACTGAAGGAAATTTATGTTTCATTGGCGAAGATATGCTTGGGTTTATTGCAAATTATGATGGACAACATTACACCTATGCAATCGATCTTAATAATCCTCAACAATTATTTTGCTATACAAAAGATAGATTTGTTAATGATTTCGTCGCTCTGGATAGTATAATAATCTTCAGTGGTTTGAATATAAATGGCTTTGATATTTATGAAACAAAGTGCGCGTCAGAACTCTACAATTTAAAAAACTACGAATATACACCGAAACCCGATTTCAGCTCACTAAATATTCAAACGAAAAGCGGCAATTATTTTGATATCGCAAAGACGCTTTATCCATCCGTTCGTTTACCAATTTTTCTGCCTGTGGATTCTACTTTAAAAAAATGGCTTTACAGTGCGGTCATTGCCGGAACCGATGCAACTGGCGAGAATTTCTATTTGAGCTGGTTCGGTTACGATGAACTAAATAACGAACCTTTGTTGATGACGGCAATTCAGTCTTATTTCTTTAGCCTGTTTTCAATAGGACTTTTTTACAATTTTGGCAATAGCATTAATATAATGGCTCATTATCCGATTTATAGAAGTTTGTGCTATGGAATATCAAATGTAACACCCAAACTTTCATTTAATTCATTTAATAATTTTACCCGAAAAGAAATTATTCCAAGCATTTCTTTAACTGGAAGGTTACCTTATTCTTCATATTTTGGAGTTGTATCTGTTCCCCTGGAAAGAACAGCTTTTAATTCATCAATCAACCGCACCTGTTTCAAAGGTGCTGTCGGATTCAATAACATTGTGTTTAATGGTGAATTACGAACACATATTAATAGTTTTTATGACCCTCAAAATCCTGATACCCCATCGGTTTTAATCCGTGGCTATAATTCTCTCTATGCTTCAAAGGCTGCAAAATTCACTGCTGAATATTCTCATCTATTATTCAAATTGAGAAAAGGGTTTTGGAATCCTAATATTTATTTTGAAGATCTTTTCTGGACAATCTTCTTTGATTATGCACTATTGCTCGACAAAGATAATTGCTTCAGTGTTGGAATAGAAGTTTCCTTAGAAACAAAAATGTGTTTTAATTTTCTGCGATTCTTACCCCGGATTGGTGTGGTAATCAACGGAAATAAGGAGATAAAAGCAATATTAGATTTCAAAATGTCAACAGCGCTGTCTAAACCTTGACTTGATTAGTAGTTGCGGATAAACTGAAATATGAATGGTATATATCTGCATCTCGTTTTGAAAGAGATAAGTCCTACAATTATAAACAAATTTATTCACAGGATTTCTTTTCAGGATCGATTAATTCAGATTGAATTTGATGATGATTCATTATTTATTTCACTTTATCCTCAAATCTTAGGGTTATACATAGGTAAGAAAAACAGCAAATTTTTAAAATTGAATTTTTTTGATGAACATTTGAAAGGAGCACACATCACACATATCCAGCAGATTGGTTTTGCTCCGGTAGTTGATTTGTTTTTAGCAAGAGTTGAGTATGGGCAGCAAATTTCTTTTAAGATTAAATTATCATTTTACAAAGAAGGACCCAATCTTTCGCTTTTTCTTGGTTCGGCACGAAGAGATTTATTTCTTAGATATATTGAAAAGGCAACCAAAACTTCTGTCTTAAATATGCCACCTGATGTCCTGGAAAATAAAGAATTACTCCTTAAAAATTTTGAAGGTATAGATAAAACACTCGCCGAGGAATTGAATCGGGGGACATTTGAAAAACTTAGAAATATTATCAACGGTGAACCACATAAGCCGAGGGTTATATCAACTTTTCCATTGAAGATAAGTCTCTTTGCTGATGAATTTGTGCGTGAATATGATTCCTGGAACGAATTATTTAAAGAAGAAATAAATTTTTACGTTGAGGAGAAAGAAAGACTTTCATACGAGAATAAAAGAAAGAATGAGATAAGAAAGATTGAACAAAAAATTGCAAAATTAAAAAAAGAGATTGCGGATAAAGAGGCGATTGAATTTTACAGAATTGCGGGAGAATTGATTTTGATGAATATTCCTAAGATTAAAAAAGGAATGGAGAAAGTCAAATTATTTGATCCATATACACAGCAGGATATAGAAATTAAATTAAATCCAATCAAGGATGCCCATAAAAATGCGGAAGAATATTTTAAAAAATATAGAAAGATGAAAAGAGGAGTACCAAAAATAGCGGAGAGGATAAAACAATTAGAAAAAGAGATTAACTTACTTAAATCTGGTGTGGAGATAACAAAAAAGATTCCCAAAATCTCTGATGTGATAACGGTCAAAGAAAAGAAAACTTTACCTTTCCGTGAATTCATTCTTGATTCCGGTTCACATATTTATGTTGGAAAGGATGCACGTTCAAATATGGAATTGACCTTCAAATTTGCCAGGCCTGATGACTATTTTTTCCATATCCGTGGTTATGAAGGTGCACATACTATATTAAGACCGGTTTTGAAAAAAGGTCAGAATATAAGAAGGAATGATATAGAAAAGGCAGCAGCAATTGCTGCGTATTTCAGTAAGGCAAAAAATCAAAAAAATGTTGCTGTTTCCTATACCCAGAGAAAATATTTGAAAAAGAGCAGGAAGGGCAAATTAGGTACTGTGGTATTGATGCGAGAGGATGTAATTTTTGTTAATCCTGCCTTACCTTCGGATACTTAGAATTGATATTATTCCAGCCGTCACGAACACGATGTTAGGTAACCAGGCAGAGATTACAGGATTCATAATCCCGGTATAACCATAGGCACGACAGGATTGAATAAATCCCCAGTAAATAAATGCCAGAACTATACTTATTCCTAATCCTATCGCCACGCCACCACGGCGCAGTACTACTGAAATAGGAAGACAGATTAAGAGCAGAATGAGGGTGATGAACGGAAATGAAAAACGATAATTTAATTCTACATTTTCTTTTGCCACATCTTCTCCAGCACGCAGCCGCTTCTTAACAAATCGTGATAATTCAATGAAATTCATCTCTTCAACTGGTTTTGGTGAGCGCGAGAAATCTATAGGCTTTTCTTTCAATTCTAACATATCAAGGGTTGTAAAATGATTTATTTGTTCATTATCAAGGGTATCAAAGTCTCTGACTGTTGCACTATTAAACTGCCAGTAACCTATAAATTTTGCTCCTTTGGCGTCAATCCTTTTTGTAATATGCCTTTTTTCATCAATCTTCCATAACATAACATTGTTTAATGATGAGTCCCTTGGATTAAATTCTTTTATATAATAAATCCAGTTATTTTCGCCATAATAAAAGAAATTATGGCGTTTTGTTTCAGAAGGTAGTGGTCTTTTATCAATTTTTGTTGTTTTGTGTTTTGTCAGTTTTGTCTGTGCCCAAACCTTAACAGTTTCCTGAAAAACAAATGTAAAGATAGAAATAAAAATCCCGGCAATTAGAATCAAAACGAATAAATTATTTATGTCCATACCTTGTGCCTTTAGAGCGATGATTTCACGATATTTGGTCATATAACCGAAGATAAAAAATACACCGATTATTGCGGCAACTGGTATTAACAGAACAGTATAAGAAGGAATTAGATAAAGATAATAAATAAGGATATCTTTAAGGGGTATATTTCTTGATAAATATCTGCCGAGGTTATCAAAAAGGTTTATGATTATATAGATAAATATGAGTATCAAAAGTGAAAAGCAAAGATAACGGAGAAAATTGCTTAAAACGTATTTATAAATTTTCTTCATATTTACTTTCTAAATAATGGTAGGTGTTCATATTCGGCAAGGTAAAAAAGAAAAATTCCTGGAATGAGTAGTATAATGTTGGGTAGCCACATTGCCCAGAATGGAGAAAAATTCCTACGGGCTGCGAATTCTTCGCCAGTCAAAAAAAGGATATAATACGCAGAGAATAAGAGAATTCCGAGTAATAGTCCGGCAATACCACCTTTTCTGAATAGATAACCAAGCGGCGCACCCATTATTAAAAAGACAAGACAAGCAAAGGCAAGTGAAATTTTCTTGTTCAGTTCAATAAGGTAGCGTGCATGATTCCGTAACTTACTTTTTATTACCGAGAGTTTCTGTTCAATCTGGAATCGTATCACCTCGGTTTTTTCAATCTCGTTCTTTCTATATTTATCAACTGCGATTATGCCAAGTTCATTGATTTCGGTTTTGATTTTATCAATCTCTGAAGATACCGTATTAATATTTTTCATTAATCTTGGAAGGTTTAATTCATCGTCACTGCGCACATTCCTTTCTTTTCTGACGAAGTCGGTATTTACCGGAATGTTTATCACCTGTTTTTCAAATTTTGTCTTTTGATACTTTGTATTATCTATCAACTGATGGTATTCACCTTTATAAAGAACAAACTGTGTGATATCGTTTTCTTCAATAGAATATAGAGTACCTTTCGGTGCAGTTATTATCGTATTATTTCTTAAATCATAAATTGTCACATTATATATTTCACCGGTTTTTTCAATCTTTTTTGCAATATAAATTGTGTAACCCGGAAATTCATTAGTAAATACGCCATCCGGAATTCTCACTGCGGGTCTTTTCCGGGCAACATCATACATAAGGTTTCTTGCCCGATGGTTTGCCTCAGGTAGTAAGTAATGATTGAAATATATTAGAAATATCATAATTATTATTACAACAGCCGCCGGAGTTCTCAACATTTTTAAGAATGAAACGCCACTTGTTTTAAGGGCGAGTATTTCATTATCTTGGCTGAATCTGCCAAAACTCATAACAATGGCAATAAGAATTGACATTGGTGCTGTATACGAAATAATCAGGGGTAAGTTATAAATGAGGACTTGTCCAACGACTGAAATTGGGAGTCCTTTCCGCACAAACAGATCTATGAGTCTGAAGAGTTGATCCATCAAAAGTATAAATGTCAGGGCAAAGATTGAAAAAAGAAATGGTGGGATAAACTCTTTTATAAAATAGCGGTCAATTAAACGAATCATCTTATATATCCTTTATTTTTTAAATTTGTTATTGCATGAAGTGCCATGCTTAGTGGTGCAATTGCCTCGGGGTTTGTATTCTCATCCGAGTCAAGAATATTCAGTGAGACTAATCGTAAATATGGGAGGTAAAGATAGGAATTCACTTTTATGTATTTAAAACGGATAGAGATTTCAGGATTTATCGGTGGAACAAAACTATCGAGAAGAAGAATTAATTGATTTACTCTTATTGTATCATTCTCATAAACTTTACCATCAGGTGCAGATTTCATAAGACCCTTTTTTATTGCGAAATTGATTGGGTCATCAACTTTACTGGATGAAATAGCGCCGGTAAATAATTCAGCACAAAGTCTTTTTGTTAATAGAAATTTTAAGTCAAACTTCTGAACCACAGTTTGTGGTGCATTTAAGAGCATCTGATTAATTTTATGAAATAGGTTATTTCGACGATAATAGTTGAAAAGATTGAGATAAATTTGTTCGTTGGGGTTCTTCCTTTTGGCAAGTTCTTCAAGGATTCTTATTCCAGTTTTGATATCGCCAATTTTTATGTAACAATTGTATAGAAAAAATAGGGTTGAATCTCCGGTGGGTGCTTTTTTATAGAAATCTGTGAAATATTTTATTGCCTTTTTGTATTCTTTCTTTTCGTAACTTCGGAGACCTTTTTGATAAAAATTCTGTTTTGGAAATAAAGAACAGGATATAGAGAAAAACAAAGAAAAAAATATCAAACATCTATGCATTTTAAATAATTGAGATTTTCAAAGTTAAAGTATAAAATAAAAAATAGGAGCGGGCGACGGGATTTGAACCCGCGACCCTCGGCTTGGGAAGCCGATGCTCCACCGCTGAGCTACACCCGCATTTTTTGAAGTCGGTTTCAAGATAAATATCATTTGTCATTATAACTGCACACATATAGTAATATTATACCCTAATTTTCTGTTTTGTCAATAGATTATAGTGAATGATTTTTTATCACCACCGTTTTTTATCAAAATAAAATATTACCTGAATAAATTTATGATTTTCAGGATAATAATAGAAGTTTTGGGTGGTGGCAGTCCGTTAGAAAAATCGAACACTTGACAACTAATGATTTTTAGATATTATTAATATAATAAAAAGGGAGGTTAAGATGAGGAAAATTTATTTGGGAATGGTGTTGTTATGTTCGTTTGCTCTGGCAACTGGTATGGGAAGAATTCAGGGCAGGGTGATAGATGAGTCGGATGGCACACCACTCATTGGTGTTAATGTTATGGTGGAAGGAACCGAAATCGGTGCGTCAACCGATGATAATGGTGTATTCATAATGCCCTTTGTACCTGTGGGAACTTACGAAGTTACTGCTTCTTATATCGGATACAATAGCGTCACCAAAAAGAATATAATAGTTATGACTGGTCAAACAACATTTGTTGATTTTAGACTCGCACCAGGCGTAATCATTCTCGAACCGGTGGTTGTTGTTGAAGAAAAACCGATTGTTATCAGAACTCAGACTCAGACTACCCATACCTCTACCTTTGAAGATATTAAAAAATTGCCGATAACCGAGATTAATCAAATTATAACTTTACAGGCAGGGGTATCAACAAGTAGGCTCGGAACCCATATCAGGGGAGGTAGGAATAGCGAGATAGCTTATTTTGTAGATGGGGTTTTGGCAAAGGCACCTCACTATGGGCAACAATCAGTTCAGGTCAATAAGGAAGCTGTAGAGGAGATTGGTGTCATCACCGGGGGATTTGATGCTGAATATGGTGAGGCACTTTCCGGAGTTGTTAATATTATTACCCGTGAAGGAGGTGAAAAAACAACTACAAGTTTACGCTACACCACTGATGAAATCTTTCGTGGTGATAAATTGAATTATGGTTTTAATCAATATGAGTTCAGCATTGGGGGTGGTGTTTTATCTAAATCGAGATTGAGATACTTTTTATCCGGTGAGTCATACCTTACCGATGCACATCAAAGAGCAAAATATAAAGTTCCTTCGCCAAGATTTGATTATAAGGCTCAAGGCAAATTGTCTTATAGATTGCCCAATGCCAAAGGTAAAATCATACTTTCGGGATTTTATCAGAGAGAGATGTTTCAATATTATAGTGATATTTGGGGTTCATTGAGTATGATTTATAATCGTGACCGTCGCGCTGCCGAATTGCGCAAAGGATATCTCGGAAGTTTTACATTTAATTATATGCCGACATCAAAGTCAATTATTGAAGCAAAATTTGGCTATACAAAAAATACCAGATTTTATGCAGTGCGTGATTTAGAAGAAGAAAAAAGACAGGGTAGAAAATGGTTTGATGATTATATATTCAAGGCAAATCACTTTCCGAAAAAGTTACTTGATCTACCTGATACACTTGTAAAATCACATCTAATTGATTCACTTGCTGACCCTAATATGCCCTATCATTACCAGGAATTTGAGAGGTCAACCGCACGCAGTTTACGCCGGAATCCATTTGGTGCTACAGGTTTTTATTATACGATTGGCGACGACCGCTTGTGGCGTTATTTCTTTAATCGTGATTATCAATTCAATTTTACTTATACCAATGCCATTGGTGAGGTCCATGAATTCAAGACTGGATTTAGTGCAATTTTACAGAATGTAGGATGGTTTGATAATAATCTGCCTTGGACACTGACGCCATTCTGGGATAGATATAGCAAGAATCCTGTGAAAGGAGCATTTTTTGTACAAGACCGTATGGATTTTCAGGGGATTATCACAAGGGTTGGTATCAGGCTGGATTACTTTGATTCCAAGGCAAGCGGATTGAGAAATCCGAGTGATATAAGTGATTCGACGGTGATTGAAACACCCCCTAAAATCAGGTTATCACCAAGGCTTGGTTTTTCTTTACCAATTACTGATCGCTCAAAATTAAGATTCAATTATGGACATTTTACTCAAACACCCACTTCTCACGACCTTTATCGTTCAACTGAACCAGAGGTTGTTTGGCTCCTTTTGAGGAGGTACAATTCAGTCGTTGGAAATCCAAATCTCACGGTGGAAAAGACAATTTCTTATGAAATGGGCTATGAAAATCAGATATCCGATATCTTTGCTTTAGGTTTTATTGCATACTACAAGGATATCTTTGATCTGATACAAACTCAAAAGATTGATGCACTACCCTATGCTTACTACCAGGTTCAAAATCTTGATTATGGAAATGTAAAGGGGATTGAATTGACATTGAAAAAAAGGATGATGAATTACTGGGCTTTTGATATCTCATATACACTTCAATTTGCAAAAGGAACGGCATCTTCTGCCTGGCAGAATTATTATAACGTTTACCTTAGAGACCCGGATCCGATTACCGGACAATATCCAATTCCACGCATTGATTACTGGCTTGATTTTGATGAGAGACATATTGTTAATGCAACAATCGGATTTGAAATACCGGAAAATTTTATTATTCTTCCTTTACGTAATATGACGAGTGATTTTATCTACTCATACCATTCAGGCTTTCCATATACGCCAACCGATGCTAAGGGGGTTAAACTCGGCGATGATAACTCTGCACGGATGCCCGGTTATACAAATGTGGATGTAAGAATCACAAAGGGGATAACAATTCAGAAATTGAACTTCTCTTTGTTAGCAAATATCTATAACCTATTTAACACTGAACAGATAACGGCTGTGTATAGCACTACTGGAAAACCTGATGATGATGGTCAGACAATAACTGTAAGTATTGGGCAATTTTCAACCATTACTCTTGCAAGTGCATACTACACACCACAGGCGGATTATAATCATGACGGTATAAATAATCCATATGAATTACGCCAAGAATACATAAAAGCACGGGCATTTTATTACAACAATCCTTTTAACTGGAATCCTGGTTTTAGAATGAGAGTAGGAGTGGCATTGAATTTTTAATAAAAATTTACTAAAACTTGACATTCTAAATTTTTCGGCTAAAATGGGTGATGAAAATTATCTGCCGGTGTGAAGATATTACTGAGGAAGAGATTGCTCAGAAAATAAAAGAAGGTTATCATACTATAGATGAGCTGAAAAGGGTCTTAAGAGTGACGATGGGGTTATGCCAGGGCAAGGGATGTAGAAGGCATATTGTAAGAATCCTTTCCCGAGAACTCGGTATTCCGATAGAAAAGATAATAGAACCCACTTATAGACCGCCAACCAAACCTGTTCCAATAAAAGCATGTAGAATAAGACTCTAAATTATGGACCCAAATCGCTAACCAGAGAATAGATTTAAATAAGATTTTTATTTTAGAACTAATAAATGAGTGTTTTAAAAATTATTGATTTAGGCGCGAGGAATTATAAAGAGGTTTTGGATTTACAAAAAGAATTGCATTCAAAAAGGGTGGCGGAGGAAATTCATGATACGCTAATTCTTGTTGAACATAAACCGGTGGTTACGATTGGTAAATCAGGAAAAGACGAAAACATTAAGGTATCTATAAAATTCCTAAAGGAAAAAGGAATAGAATTATACCATATTGAACGTGGGGGAGATGTAACATTTCATGGACCAGGGCAACTCGTCGGATATCCAATATTTAATATTAAAAAGGGACTCGCAGGTATAAGATCATTCATTGAGAAAATTGAAGAAGCAATTATTGCTACACTCGGCGATTTTGGAATTTCTGCAGACAAAAGGGAAAAAATGATCGGAGTATGGGTTGGTGAGAGGAAAATCTGTTCAATCGGTATTGCAGTTAAAAGATGGGTGAGCCTTCATGGATTTGCGCTCAATGTCAATACTGATTTGAAATATTTTGATTTAATCAATCCCTGTGGATTTAAGGAAATTAAGATGACATCAATGCAGGAAATATTAAAATATCAAATAGAAATGGAATCTGTAAAAAAGGCGGTAATTGAGAATTTTATTAGCGTATTTGGATTTAATTCAGGACAGTAATTTTAAACCTGATTAAAATATGCATTGTTGACAAATACTCAAATTATATTATAATCAATTATGATTAAGTTTATAATCAAAAGAGATGGCACGATTGTAGAATTCAAACCTGAGAAAATTTATCTGGCAATTGAGAAGGCGCTGAGGGCAACCAATGAAGATACCGGTCTTGCTAAAAAAATTGGGGATGAAGTAATAGCGGAGATCGAACAGAGATTTGGAAGTTTAAAACCAAATGTAGAAGATATACAGGATGTTGTAGAACAAATCCTTATTAAGAACGGGAAATTTAATACCGCACGAGCGTATATCATTTATCGACAATTGAGGACAGATATCAGAAATAAAAAGACGATACTTGGTGTGAAAGACCAACTGAAACTTTCCTTAAACAGCTTAAAAGTATTGAGCGAAAGATATCTTTTGCAGGACAGCAAAGGGAAACCTATAGAATCACCAGCCGAGATGTTTAGGAGGGTTGC
This sequence comes from uncultured bacterium, assembly GCA_964559225.1. Classification (GTDB taxonomy): domain Bacteria; phylum Hydrothermota; class Tepidihabitantia; order SM23-42; family JAOAFX01; genus JAOAFX01. The sequence continues at coordinate 20,383 of CAZLGA010000014.1, forward strand.
AAAGGCAATTGCCCAGGTTGATGCAAATTATAATGAAGATACAAATAAAACAGAAGAGGAATTTTATCAGGCGATGGCAAGCCTTGAATTTTTACCAAATTCACCAACCCTTATGAATGCTGGCTGTGTCCTTGGTCAGCTCTCTGCCTGTTTTGTGTTGCCCATAGCCGATTCCCTTGTCAGTATTTTTGAAACCCTTAAAAACACCGCATTGATTCATCAATCAGGTGGTGGAACCGGATTCTCTTTTTCTAATATTCGACCCAAGGGTGATATGGTACGTTCTACAATGGGTATAGCATCAGGCCCGATTTCTTTTATGAGAATTTTTGATTGTGCTACTGAAGTGATAAAGCAGGGGGGTAAGAGGCGCGGGGCAAATATTGGGATATTAAATGTTGACCATCCCGACATTGTTGATTTCATAAGGGCGAAAGAGAAAGAAAACGAATTAAATAATTTTAATATTTCTGTGGCGGTATCAGATGATTTTGTAAATCGTGCGATTAATAATCAGGGTTATGATTTGATAAATCCCAGAACGCAGCGAGCGGTTAAAAATATTAATGCCAGAGATATTTTTGATATGATAGTATTAAATGCCTGGAAGACCGGCGACCCGGGAATGATATTTATAGATGAAATCAACCGGAAGAATCCTACACCGAATTTAGGTAAAATTGAGAGCACGAATCCCTGTGGCGAAGTTCCTCTACTGCCTTATGAATCCTGTAATTTGGGTTCAATAAATCTTGCAAGAATGTTTGTTGATGGTAATTTCAGTTATGAAAAATTGAGGAATACAATTGAAATTGCGGTTCACTTTCTTGATAATGTGATTGATGCAAATAAATATCCATTACCTGAAATTGAAAAGATTACCAGGGGTAACAGAAAGATTGGTCTGGGTGTGATGGGATTTGCTGATTGTCTTATAAAAATGGGAATTCCTTATGATTCAGATGAGGCATTAAAGTTTGCTGATAGACTGGCAAATTTTATCCAGAATGAAGCACGTCGAGTTTCGCGGTTACTCGGTGAGAAAAGGGGTTCTTTTGCCAATATTGAAAAATCAATATACAAAAATTCTCAACCGATGAGAAATGCCACAGTGACATCAATTGCACCAACCGGCACGATAAGTATGATTGCAGACACATCTTCGGGCATTGAACCTTTGTTTTCTGTCGGCTATCTGCGTAATGTTCTTGATACGACATTTGTTGTTGTAAATCCTATTTTTGAAGAGGTTGCGCATAAAATGGGATTTTATTCGCCGGATTTAATATCCGAGATCGTCCGTGGAGGTTCATTACGGAAGATTAAGGGAATACCAGATGATGTAAAGAGATTATTCCCTATCGCCCATGAAATAATGCCTGAGATACATCTGAAGATGCAGGCTGTATTCCAGAAATATGTTGATAATGCGGTCAGCAAGACAATTAATCTTCCTGAGGATGCGACATTAGAACAGACCCGCGCCGCATTTTTACTTGCACACAGATTGAAATGCAAGGGGATCACTGTTTATCGTTATAATAGTAAAAGGACACAGGTACTGGAATTTGGGAATATTGATTTTTTTAAGAAATGTGGTAATAGTGTGTGTGATATATAGTTGACGCAAAATATAATAATAATTGAAGGGGAGGTAAAATGGAATGGATAAAGGCTAAGCGACTATGTTCATTTACTACAGTGCCATATACAGGAAATCCAGCATGGGTTATAATCGGTATGAAACCGGAGTATAATGAAAAAAAGATGATGAAACTCGCACGTGAATTGAATCCACTTTCAGATACAACATTTATATTTCCAGGTGATAAAGAATCAGACTTAGTTTTGAGATTTTTTAGTGGCTCCGAAGAAATAAAGTTTTCCGGGCACGGTGCAGTTGCGACTTATTATGCAATAGAAAAAGAAGGTATTATTAATTTGAAAGAGCCGACCACAATATTAAAACAAAAGACAAAATCAGGTATTCAGGCAGTGGAATTACGGGTTATGGATAAAAAAATAAATCGAGTTACAATCTCTCTTCCACCACCTAATACCATAAATGTTGATTTGGAAATAAAGAATGTTGCTCGATTTTTAGGTGTATCACCAATTGAACTTTCTGAAACAAATATGCCACTTAGTGCGGTACAGTCAGGGCATCCCGAGATAATAGTGCCTGTTAAATCATTACCACAATTATTAGATATCACACCGAATTTTACGTTGATGAAAAAATATTGTCAGAGACTGGGTATTACCGGGGTTGTTATATTCAGTATGGAAACCAATGACCCTGAGGCAAATGTCCATATGCGCCATTTCGCGCCGATTGTGGGTATCAACGAAGAGCCCGCATCGGGCGGTGCTGCAGTTACCTTGGGTTATTATCTTGTGAAAAATAAAATTATTAAAAAAGAAGAAACAACTCGTATTATTGTTGAACAGGGATATTCACTCCAGATGCCGGGATTGGTTTATGTTCATATCTATACACATAATAATGATATTTTAAGGACTACCTTTGGTGGTCAGGCTGTTATGACTTTTGAAGGCAGAGTTTGTTTACCCTGATTTAGAAATTTCTTTATGTTCCCATTTCCCAGGATGCAAGATACCGTTCCTGCTCAGGTGTTAATTTATCTATCATTATTCCCATAGATTTCAATTTCAAACGGGCAATCTCCTGGTCGATTTCAAGTGGTAATGAATATACCTGATTTTTAAGATTGGGATTATTTAAAATATATTCTACCGCGAGTGCCTGATTGGCAAAAGACATATCCATAACCATTGCTGGATGACCTTCTGCTGCGGCAAGATTTACAAGCCTTCCTTCAGCAAGTAAATAGATGCGCCGATTATTCTTTAATGTATATTCTTCGCAAAAATTTCTTATAAGCCGTTTTTTCTTTGTGATCTGTTTTAGTCCATTTTTATCAATTTCTACATCAAAATGTCCTGAATTTCCTAATATTGCGCCGTCCTTCATTTTCAAGATATGTTCTTTTCGTATTACACTAATATTGCCCGTTACGGTAATAAATACATCTCCAATCTTTGCCGCTTCCATCATCGGCATAACCTGATAACTATCCATTCTGGCCTCAAGTGCCTTTATGGGGTCAACCTCAGTGATTATTACATTCGCACCGCAGCCTTTCGCTCTCATTGCCAGTCCCTTGCCACACCATCCATAACCCGCGATCACAAAATTGCAACCGCTAATCAGTATATTGGTTGCCCTCAGGATGCCATCAATTGTTGACTGTCCAGTGCCGTATCGATTGTCAAATAGATGTTTAGTCAGTGAGTCATTCACTGCAATTATTGGAAACTGTAATACCCTCTCATTCGCCATCTGTTTCAGCCTTATCACGCCCGTTGTTGTTTCTTCAGTTCCACCAATAATGCCTTTTACATTCTTTCTATGGACAGTGGATATTAAATCTGCACCATCATCAATGAGGATTTCGGGTTTATTCTTAATTACCTGATTCATATTGTAATAATATTCTTTACGTGTCTCTCCTTTTATTGCAAATACACTGATTCCATCTTCAACAAGGGCTGCGGCAACATCATCCTGCGTGGATAGCGGGTTTGAGGCCGTTAAAAAAACTCTGGCACCACCTGCTTTAAGAGTTCTTGCGAGATTTGCAGTCTCGGTCGTCACATGGAGGCAACATCCTATACAGCTATTCTTCAACGGCTTTTCTTTTGTAAATCGTTCACGAATCAATCTCAACACCGGCATCTTTGTTTCTGCCCATTCAATCCTTTTATGACCTTCTTTTGATAATTTGTTATCTTTAATATTAAATTCCATTGTCTATCCTTTATTTAATCATTAACAAATTAAGGAATTTTATAAACCTGCTTCTTGTTTTATGGCTTCTGCCATATCACAGAGTTCCCAGGTGAAACCTTCTTCTTCTCTGCCAAAATGTCCATAACATGCGGTCTTTTTGAATACAGGTCGGCGGAGATTCAATTTATCAATGATGCCCTGTGGGGTAAAATCAAATAGTTTCTTTAGAATTTTTACAATCTTTTCTTCTTCAATCTTTGCCGTGCCAAATGTATTGACATTTACAGCAACGGGTTCTGCAACACCAATCGCATAGGCAAGAGAAACTTCCACCTTATCACAAACACCTGCTGCAACAAGATTTTTTGCTGTATACCGCGCAATATATGATGCAGAGCGATCAACTTTTGTTGGGTCCTTTCCTGAGAAACAACCTCCGCCATGATGCCCTACTCCGCCGTAAGTGTCAACCATAATTTTTCTTCCCGTGACTCCGGTATCACCTTGTGGTCCGCCGATAACGAATCTACCTGTTGGATTTATATAAATTTTTGTGTTATCGTCTATCAATTCTTTTGGCACAGATTCTAACACAACATGCTTTTTCAGGTCGGTGTGTAATTTTTCATTCTTTATATCAGGATGGTGCTGGGCAGACAGAATTATTGTATCAATCCTTACCGGTTTATTATTTTCGTATTCAACCGTCACTTGAGATTTACCATCTGGTCTTAAATAAGTTAAAATATTTGTCTTACGGACTTCGGCGAGCCTTCGGACAAGTTTATGGGCAAGGATGATGGGCATGGGCATTAACTCTTTTGTTTCATTTGTAGCATAACCATACATCATCCCCTGATCTCCTGCACCACCGATATTTACACCTATTGCAATATCGCTTGATTGTTCCTGAATTGCAGTGATTATGGCACAGGTGTAGGCATCAATACCCATATCGGTATCAGTATAACCGATTTCAATCAAAAGGTTTCTGATTAAATCAGGGATTTCAACATAACAATTAGTCGTTATCTCACCCGCCACAAATATCAGCCCTCGGGTCGTAAGCACTTCGCAGGCAACCCTGCTGAAGGGGTCTTTCTCAAGTATTGCATCTAAGATAGCATCTGCGGATTGGTCGCAGATTTTGTCTGGATGCCCTTCAGTAACTGATTCCGAAGTAATAAAATATCGTGCCATTTGCCTCCTTTTGATAATAATTTTAAATTATAAATATTTTTGTTCAAAAATCAAGCCTTTTGATATTCGTATCGCTACTGATTTTCCAAATGTTTGATTTAATCTTTAATTGATTATTTATTTCTATTGTGTCTCCCATTGAGATCTGGTCAAATGATTTATTCATTATACTTCTTTCGCGATTCAGTCTTATTAGTTCTACGATACCTACTTCAGTGCATATGAGACACCTAATCCTTCCTTTTTCAATAAATAATCGGCTTATAACAGGATATAAATTTGAAGGTGGTGGATTAAATTTTTGATTAGATATGATAAGAAAAGAGAATTTGAGGTATTCAATCTTTCTAAATAATTTCTGATTGATGATTTTTAGATATTCTGGGGGTATCCATTTTATGCTTTGATGACACCATTCTCCTTTTTTATGAAGTCCTGGGCATCGGCTATTATGTAAGCAGGGGAGAAGGATCTCACCAGTTCTATTAACTAATATATCATTATGGAGTTCCATAAGCCTCCGGGTTAGAGTTTTTAATGCCGGTTCTATTATGATGATGATTCCGATTCTTTTTAAGCGTTCCAAGAGTAATTTGACAAAAGATAGAGGGATTTTTTCTGATTTGAATATTTCAGTAAGGGCATTTGAGAGGATTATGAAATCGAATTTTTTTTTAGTTTTTTGAATAAATTTTTGTGCAGATTCTATTATTAACTCAATATTAATGTTGAAATTTCTCTGCTTTAAAAAGTCCACTATTGAAGTGCATCTTTTGGTAAATGTATCATTTATATCTAAACCAGTTAATTGAAATTTGCAGCTCGGTTTCGTTTTATGCAAAAAATACAAAATCCCCAACATCCCTGCTCCATCACCACAGCCAATATCCAGAATTTGGATTTCTTCGGGAATTGCTATTTTATATAGGTTGAATAGTTTTTTTGTTACCATCATTGATTTCATAAAATTCTGAGGAAAGTTATAACAGAAATATGCATCCGAAAATTCTTTAACTACCTGACATTCAAAGAATAAGACTTGAGATAGATTGACCAAGTCTTTTCTTAATTTATTTATTTCTTTTCTGTAAATATCAGGATTTGTATTAATGTCCTCTAAATCTAATTCCGAAAGAATCTTAATCTCAATTTCTTCGGGCAAATTCATTTTCTCACAGATGCCACAAAATAGGCACTAAAGATAAGTAGATATAATTCTACGGGCAGGCGATATCTTATCAGACCTACATGCGTGAATATGTATATACCAGAAATGAAAAGCAAAGAAAAAATGATTAATAAAACATTTTTGCGATTTTTTATTGATAAAAAAACACCAGTCACTCCCATTATAAGGTTTGGAAGATAAAAAATATAAAATAAAATTTTAAATTTCTCAAGGTCCTTTGATGAATATTCACTTGATGGTGCAAACCAGAAGTAGTAGTAAAATTTCTTAAACATAAGCCGAATAAATTTTAACGGTTCTTCTCTAATAAAATTTAATGCTTCGCTTAAATAGAAATTGGTGCGTTGAATTTCAGAAATTTTAGATAAACTATCCTGAAGATTAAAGGGCAGAGTATGGGTCATTAGAATATATTCTCCTTTTTCAATTGATATTATTTTATAATAGTCGGTTCCTGTGGCATTGGGATTATTCCCAATCCAGAGATTAACGCCGAATTGTGTGGTTACAGGGATGATTTTTTTATGAATGTTATAATTTCTTATTGCCCAGGGTGTTACGATTATTAATGAAACAATAATTATCAAAATCAGTTTAAAGAAGTTTATCTTTTTATTGATAATAAACCAGATAATCATCGCTGGATAAATTACTATTGCTACAGGGTCGCATAATATAGTGACCCCAGCAGTGACGCCAGCGAGGAGATAATGGAAAAAAAGTTTCTCATCACTATTTAGTAATAGATAGAGTGCCAACGAAAATAAAAATAAGAAGATGGTTGTTGGCACGAGTTTGGTGCAATAATAAATCAACGGTGGGTATAATCCTGCGAAAAGTTCTGTGATATGTGCTGTGGGCTCATTGAAAATGAGCCGCGCGGTTTTGAAAATCAATAAAACCGTCAGTGTGGAGATTATTGCCTGAATGATTTGTATTAAGATAAAAATGATTGGTTTGTTGCCAAATTGATAAAAGAATGCGAGAAAAAAAGGATATAATGGCGCATGAGAAGATGTTGGTACAGGTTGTGTTTCAATATTTAGCGTTCTACTGAAACCCTTACCCGCAGTTATATTTCTCGCTATTTCACCATACTCAAAGTCACGCGGCGCATAAAAATTTGCAATCAGTATGATAAAAAAAATTCTAATTCCAAAATAAAAAAAATATCTTTTCAGAATTATGTAAGTTTAGTTCTTATGAACTTTGCCAATCTTGCTTTATATCGGGCAGCGGTATTCTTTTTTATTATTCCATCTTGTACTGATTTGTCGATTATCGACTGAACCTCGGGGAACAATTTAATCGCCTGTTCTTTTGATTTCGCCTTTCTAATTTTTTTAACCGCTTCCTTTAGTGTCTTTCTCTTCTTTAAATTTTGTAAATAGCGCCGCCTTGACTTACGAATATTTTTAAGTACCGATTTTGACCTTTTCTTTATAGGCATAAACACATTATATATAAAATTTAGAAAAAGTCAATAATTCGATTTAAATCGAAATCTTGATTTAATTTCATATTTAAATATAATTCTTTATTATATTCCCCCATAGGGGAAAATGATTTAGTATCTACAAGGAGGTATGATGAACTTATCATTCGGTGAGATTAAAAATAATCTGCTCATAATGAAGTTCTCAACCGCAGATTATTCTATTGCTTCAGTGTTGGCAGCAATAAGAATCCATCTTGATGTAATTGAAGAGATGGGTGTTGTTTTCCTCGGTGCCCAGACCGAGGTTGTTGTGGGACCAACACCAGTTTTTCAGCCGGTTCCTGTAATTGCCCAATTTGAATATACAGGCAAAGGCGATGCAAAAGCAACGCTTGAAAAGGTTTATAAGCTTATCTGGCAGGGAATAGTCAATTCATTCCCTGATGAGACCTGCTGGTCACAGGCAAAACAGGCATACTCCAATTTCATTTCTGCACAGGCAGATTTGTTAAGGGCGAGGATTGAGGCAAGTAAAGAGTAAAGCGTGTAATGTTATTCGGTTGGATGCTCGTATCGTAATTCGTTTATGGTCTTTTGTAAGTAAGTTTTTTTATAAACGGGCAACGAAACCGTATAACCATTAACGATAAAGTGAAATGATACTGATTTTTTGTTTATTATCACTTACTGCCGACCTGCGCTGGGTTGAGGTTGATGTTGCCTTGTGGCAGGATGGAAGGGCAGATTTTGTTTATAAAATCCGCTGGAATGTCATATCGGGTTCAATGAGTGCGTTCTATCTTATGGGTCTTTCCGTTGAACCATTCTTTGACTACGAAAATTCGTATGCACTTGATGAATACAACAATAGATATCCTATAAATATAAAGGCCCTTGGTGGTGGTAAATATGATATTGTGCTCAGTAGAGGGAAGAGATATGGACCGGGTCAGATCACATTTATCATCCATTTTGGCGGCGATTTGGGCAGGAGTAAAAATCTTGCTGTAACCCATAGTGAATTTGGTGAGCTTGTCGTATTCCACTGGGCGCCACCCCAGTGGGATGAACCTATGGAACACTATACGGTCAATGTTAACTACCCGATAAAAGTCAGAGGCAGGCAGGTAAATCCAGATGAATATGGTTTTCGGACTGAGAAATTTATGAACGAAAGGTATCTATTAGATTATTTTGGTCAGGAATACAAACGAGAATACTACTTTACTGTAAAAATCCATAAGGATAATGTCTACAAAATGGAAAAGATTGAGATACAGCAGTACATTCCTGCCAGTTACTTCAATGCAGAAAAATTCGGCAGGATTGAGATAAAGCCTGAAAGAAAAAAGAAACTTTTTATCCCTTATGAATTAATATATATGCTATTTTCCATAATTCCCTACCTTTTTTATTCCAACAAGAAGGCACAGAAGATAAAAGGACTTTACAGCGAAGCCCAGAGTTTACAATGGTTAAGGACAGACTGGATTCCACCAAAGATTGAAATTGCGACATTCAGGAAATCGGGTAAGGTGGCTAAATTAGATTTGATTGAGGCAGCAATATTGCTGGATTATCCAATAAATAAAGTTTTTACTATCATAGCCGAGAAGCTCCAGAAACAGGGGGTTATGCAGATTATAAACTACAACCCCATCAAGGTATCAATTTTGCAGAGACCGAGTGGCTTGCAATATTATGAAAATCTGTTTCTTGATGCAATAAAGAGTGATGGCACAATGGATGAGGCAGGATTGAAGGCACTTGTAATGCAGATTGTGGAGAATATACAGGCAAAGGCATGGGATTGTGATTTAGAGGCAACAAAGGCATACTATACAGAAAAAATCGGCTCGCCCGATGTGGAAGAACCGATTGATGAAGAATATGACGATATGTCTTACTATTATTATCTTCAGAACAAACCTTTTGACCGCAGGGATTATTATCAACAAATGGAAGATGGTTTTGTTATATATGGAGCGCCCATAAAGGACTATTCAACTTTTGTGCGTTCTGATGCCTGCCATAGTGCCTGTTATGTTCATACTGCCTGTCATGATGCCTGCCATTCTGCCTGTCACTCCGCCTGCCATTCTGCCTGTCATAGCGCCTGTCATAGTGCCTGCCATAGTGCCTGTGTGAGCGGAGGAGCGAGATAAATGATAAAAAGCCTGAAATCCCAGATACCTGAATGCCCGAAAGAAAAAGGAAAACTTCAAACTCCAAATAAAAAAGAAGGGATAGATTTAATCTGGGTGGATGGATTTATAAAAGAGATAAGACCTTATATTTTTGTCCGCAAGATTGATAATCTCTTAATCCTTATCCCAAATCAGGCATACAGATTGAATCAGTCTGGGGTTGAGATTCTGTCTTTCTTGTTCAAGGGCAATTCTATTGACAAACTTCTTGATTTGATTGGAGATGATGAAATTAAAAAAAGGGAATTACATTACTTTTTCTGTGATTTGCGCGCGATTGTGAGCGGGTGTGTTGTAGAAGGTGAAAAAAGAGAAGCTATTTCTTATTATGAATTCAGCCGCGATGTGAACGAATATCCTGTGCTATCAGAAATTGCAGTCACTTATCGGTGTAATCTCAATTGTGAATTCTGCTATGTGGGGCATAAGGACTTTCCTGAACTCAATACATCTGCCTTGAAAAATATAATTTTCAAAATCTATAATGAAGCAGAAGTGCCTTCATTAAGTTTTACCGGTGGCGAACCATTGTTGAGAAAAGATATTGTGTTACTCATAGAATATGCGCATAAGATAGGCTTGTGGACAAATTTAATAACAAATGGAACATTGCTTGAAAAAACTATTGTTGAGTCTTTAAAAGATGCAGGTTTAAATAGTGCTCAGGTTAGTCTGGAAGGCCCGAATAGGCAGATACACGATAGAGTTACCGGTGTCAATGGTAGTTTTGAGAAAACAATCAAGGGAATAAAATATCTTCTTGATGAAGGGATAGCGGTTCATACAAACACAACAGTTTCACGGACTAATATAAACTATCTTGAGAAAATATTATTGTTAATAAAATCCTTCGGTTTAAAAAGGTTATCAATGAATTTAATGATACCCTGTGGAAGTGCAGAAAATAGAAATGATTTGTTGGTATCATACTCGGAGATTGGTAAGCATATTTTAAGAATGAAGCATTGTGCTGAAAAAGAAGGTATTAAATTTTTATGGTATTCACCGATTCCGATGTGTGAATTTAATCCCATCGCCTATGGATTTGGGAACAAATCCTGTGCAGCAATCACAGGATTGTTGAGCATTGATCCGATGGGAAATATACTGCCCTGTTCATCCTGGCGTGAGCCGGTAGGGTCATTATTGAAAAAGAATTTTAAAGATATATGGAACTCACCGATATTGAGTTATTTTAAGAATGCTGATTATGCACCACAGACCTGCCATCAATGTTTTGATTTTAAAATCTGCAAAGGTGCCTGCCCATTGTTCTGGAAGAGATTGTCTGAAGGAACTATTGCCAGTAGCGATGCAAGAGCTGGTCGCGGCTGCGAAGCCGCTCCTAATGAGGTTAAGGATGTATAGTTATTATATTCTTGGCAAAATTTCACCTAAATTGCGAAGTTTTCTTACGATTCTTTTGTTCTTCACGGGCTTTGCACTTCAGCTGAGTGCAAGGAATATTTTAGTTGGTTTGCCATTTTTCGTATTCTGCTTGGCATTAAATTTGATTAGAAATTTTTCAATAAAACCAATTCGTGCACTAAAATTTGAATGGAAAGAAGTTACCCCAGAAAAGATTAGACAGGTTCACAATCACTGCCAGCGCCTTAGCAAAATTCGCGGCAAAATTATGGGATGTGTAGTGTTTTTCATTGTGGTCTTCTTTTTGATATTTTTTATCTTACCACTATTGGAAGTCTATGGGAGAGCATTGGCGGTTAACATGACTGACCCATTTCCAGTAATTGCTTTGATAATTGATTCCCTGATTATTTTTAGTGGTGTATGGCTGAGCGGTAGGTGTTCAATATGGATTCCCAATAATCTCGATATTAAAATGCCTATAATCAAACGCCTACTAAATCATCCTGTATTCTCTAAAGACCCGAGTATAAAGATAATCCCTTATCTTGAGATGGGCGAAACTAAGGATGGTCAATTTCCAAATGATACAAGAATTTTGATCAAATTTAAGGATGCGCCACAGGATTTTATTGGCCTGCAATTCCAAATTTCCATAAATGATGTTCAGGGGAAAAAATACCCATATTGTTATTGTGTAATTATTGCACTTCCAACATTCAGATTATATGAGAAATTCAAACCTTTAGAATTCAATAGGATAACGATTGAAACCGAAAAGAGTAGTGATGCAGATGTGATTATAATCCGTCAGACTACTACAAAGAGCTCAGGTTATCATACAAATGCCTCTGTCCAGGATTATATCCTGAGCAGCGGCATAATGGTAGCTAAAGCATTATTGTAATTGATTGAATAAATATATGTTTGTCAATTTAAAATCAGGATTTTATCAGGATGTAATCTAATACCTTCAATAAATCAGAATAAAGATAGAAAGAACCAAAGACGATAATAACTGATTTATAATCTATTTTTTCTTTTACATAATTTAAGGCATTCTTTATTGAGCCGGCAATGATAATATTCTTTTGATAACTTTTTGCTTTTTCAAAAATTTCTAATGGTTCCATTGCCCGTTGATTGTTTGCCTTGACAAGTAAAACTTCTTTTGCCTTAGGAAAAATATTTTTTATTGCATAATTTATTTCTTTATCTTTATTACAGCCAAAGATGATATAAAGGTTATTTTCATAATCATGCAAAAGTTTTAAATTATCAAGCAACGCCTTAAATGAATCTTCGTTGTGGGCAACATCGTAGATAATAAAAGGTTTTTTTGCTAAAATTTCAAACCTGCCCTCAAGTTTTGCATTTTTTATTCCAGTCTTTATACTTGGAATTCTGATATTAAACCCTCTCTTTTTTAATTCAGACAGGACTGCCAGAACAATCTGGAGATTTTCAATCTGATGCCTGCCGATAATCGGTATTGAAACATCAAACCTACCCAATGCACCGTTAATGCTCAGTTTACTTCCCTTTATTGTGATATTTCTAATTATTATTTTGTGCAATTCATCAGCAAAGACAATTTTATGATTTCTTTCATATGCAATCTTTTGCAAAACTCTATTAACCGAAGGTCGCTGATGAATGGTTATACAAAATCCTGTTATTTTTCTTTTTTTCAAAGGGGGATTAAGGGACGGCGGAATTATTCCTGCTTTTTCATAAGCAATCTCGGAAAGTTTATTACCCAACAAATTCATATGGTCATAACCAATTCTGGTAATTACTGGAATATGAGACACGAAGACATTTGTAGCATCAAGTCTGCCACCAAGTCCGACTTCAAGGACTGTAAAATCAACTTTTTTTTCAACAAAATGCATAAAAGCAATTGTGGTAAGAACTTCAAAAAATGTGCGGGCACCGATACGGGTTTTGAAATTGATATGGGGTTTTATAATTCTGAGATATTTTTCCATTTCGCGCTCAGTGATTTCCTGATTATTAACTTTAATCCTTTCGGTAATTCTAATTAGATGGGGAGAGGTGAAAAATCCAACTCTATAGCCACTGGCAATCAAACAGGAGTTAATCATTGTAGCCGTTGAACCCTTTCCTTTTGTTCCAGCAATCAATATTACATTTTTTAATTTTTTTTGTGGCGAGCCAAGTTTTTGCAGAAATTTTTTAAATGCCTCAAGATCATACTTATAGCCAGGTATCTTTTCATAATTAATTAATGAATTTAAAAATTTTTCCACCTTCATACCTGGTATTTTAATGAAAAATGCATTTGTGTCAATAAAAATTCATATTATTGACAGAGTATTATTTTTTAATATGATCCGGTATGGTAAAGAAAAACGGAAATTCAAGCGATGATTACAAAAAAATAATTGATGCTTTGGTAAGAGCTGGAAACGGTGAACTGACTACAGCAATTAGTTTATCCTCGAACAATCCAAATCTAAATGCAATTGCTCGTGAATTTAATAAAATGGTTAATAAGTTAAAAACGGCTTTTGATGAACTTAGAGAATCAAATCGGCAGCTGGATACAAAATTGAAGAAACTGGAACAAATTTTTGAGAATAGCAATGACATAATACTTTACATCAATAGATACGGCACAATAGTTGAAATCAATAAATCTGTTAAGTATGTATTGGGTTATGAACCCGATGAGTTAAAAGGTAAACATTTTGCCAAATCAGGTGTGATGCTGTCTGAAGAGGTCACCGACCTTTTAAAAAGATTTAAAGTAGCGATGAAGAAGGGTGTGGTAAGCGAAAAATTAAGGTTGATTTGTGTGGCAAAAAATGGCAAAAATCTTTATATGGAAGCAGGTTTAAGGTTACTTAAAAATGAAGACGAAGTTAAAGGGATTATAGTAGTTTTGAGGGATGTTTCTGAACATATACAGAATGACATTAAATTAAAAGAAGAGAAAGAGAAGTTGCGTTCTATTATATCTTCAATTGAAGATATAATCCTCATAGTGGATGTGAATTTGCATTTGATTGAATATTATGAATCTCCTTTGTCTTATGAAAATTTTGTCTTTACTTCTGTAAAAAGTTATGTTGGTAAGTCAATAAAAAACTTTTTTCCAAAGTCGATTGCTTCAGAAATAGAAAAGACAATCCAGTATTGTATAAAAACAGGGCAGATACAACAGATTGATTATCCCGTATCAGCACGGGAAAAAACTTTATGGTTCAGTGCAAGGATTGCACCGCTTCAGGATTTAAGTAAAAATAAAACAGGCGTGTCAATATTAATTCGCGATATCACAGAACAAGTTGCTATTGAAAAGACACTGGAACAAACCGAAGAAAAGTATAGAAAAATATTCGAACAATCACCGCAGGGATTGATTATTCTTGATGCTGAAGGTCGGATAGTGGATGTCAATAAAAGATTGTGCGAATGGCTGGGATATAAACGGGAAGAAATGATTGGTAAGGACCATTTAATGTATCCATTTTTAACAAAATCAGGAAAAATAATGGCAATGAGAAAATTTATTCAGCGGTTATCGGGTAAATTTGTCCAGCCCTACGAACTTGAATTTGTTGCTAAAGATGGGGCTGTATATCTTGGTGAAATAAATGCACGACCTATTAAAGATGAAGATGGAAATATTATTTTGCTTGTTGTAATGGTAACCGATGTAACAAAAAGGCGTTAACAACCTCCTATTGGTTTCATCTTAAAAGCAATATCAATTGCCAGGGCAGAATGGGTGAGGGCACCGATAGATATACAATCAATATCAAGGTCAGCATAATTAACAATATTGTCAAGATTGATACCGCCACTCACTTCAATTTCAATTTTTCGTCCTGAATCACGCACAAGTTTTATTGCCTGGTCAATCTGTTCAAGATTCATATTATCAAGCATAACTCGGTCAACCTTTAATTCAACCGCTTCTTTTAATTCGTCTATTGTTTTGACTTCAACCTCAATAAACATTTTTTTCTTTTTGCTGTTTTTTCTCACTGCATTTACTGCATTAGTGATACTACCCGCGATTTCAATATGATTATCTTTTATTAAAACCATGTCATAAAGACCAAATCGGTGATTGTATCCGCCGCCGGTCTTGACTGCATACTTTTCTATTATTCTTAAACCCGGTGTTGTTTTTCGTGTATCCATAATTTTTATTTTATCTCCGATGCTCTTTACAAATTTCCGTGTCAGGGTTGCAATTCCGCTTAGACGCTGCAGAAAATTCAAGGCGGTTCTTTCTGCCTTCAGACAACTTCCAGCAGGTCCGATAATCGTTGCAATTGTCATACCTGGAGTGAATTCTACCCCATCTTGCATTTTTGGTTCAAAATTAATATTTCTATCTACCTCTTCAAAAACAATGCGTGCAATGTCAACTCCACAAAGAACACCATCTTCCTTCGGAAAAATTATACCCAGTATCTGGGAATCAGGCGGAACGATTGAATCGGTCGTGATATCCCCTTTGCCGAGATCTTCTTTTAAGGCATTTCTTACTATTTTTCTTATTTTACTGTCAAAATTTTTGATATTGCCTCCTTTTTAGAAGTGTCTATTTTTTTTATTATATCTTCTTTCACTCATTTCCATTTTCTTTCTTATCTCTTTTATTTTGTCCCTGAGTTCTGCAGCCCTTTCAAATTCCATCAAGGATACTGCATCCGCCATCTCTTTATATAATCTTTCTATTTCTTCAAAAGAATCTTCATCTCTGTTATCATCAGGCAGTAATCTATCTGCTACCGAGGTTGCCTTAAGAATCTCTTCTTTTGTTTTCACGATACTACGCGGTGTGATGTTGTGGATTCTATTATATTCCAGCTGTTTATTCCTTCTCCGTTCCATCTCAGCGAGTGCGCGTTTCATAGAGTCTGTAATTTCATCAGCGTAAAGTATTACTTCACTCCGAACATTACGCGCAGCACGACCCGCAGTCTGTATCAATGACCTTTCACTCCTTAAGAATCCTTCACGGTCAGCATCAAGGATTGCAACGAGTGCCACCTCAGGAAGATCAAGCCCTTCTCTCAATAAATTTATTCCGACCAGAACATCAAATTCTCCGAGTCTCAATCCCCGGAGAATTTCAACCCGCTGTAATGCATCAATTTCAGAATGCATATAACGAACCCTGATACCTATCTCGTTGAGATATTGGGCAAGTTCCTCTGCCATTCTTTTGGTAAGGGTTGTTATCAAAACACGTTCATCATTTGAGACATGTTTCTGGATTTCGTTAATCAAATCATCAACTTGATTGCTTGCTGGCTTCACAACCACTTTGGGGTCGATAATTCCTGTGGGCCTTACGATCTGTTCAACAATGCGGTTATCAGATTTGTTTATCTCCCATTCTGCGGGTGTTGCTGAGATGCAGATTGCTTGATTGATAAGAGATTCAAATTCATCAAATTTTAATGGCCTATTCTCCAGGGCTGAGGGCAGTCTGAATCCATGTTCCACAAGCGTCAACTTTCGTGAATGGTCCCCTTCATACATTCCCTGGATTTGCGGGATTGTTACATGGGACTCATCGATAACCATCAAAAAATCCCCAGGGAAATAATCTATCAAACAAAAAGGTCTTTCACCGGGCTTTCTTCCTGAAAGATGCATTGAATAATTTTCTATGCCTGGGCAATAACCAAGTTCTAAAAGCATTTCACAGTCAAATAATGTGCGCTGAAGTAAACGCTGCGCCTCAAGAAGTTTGCCTTGTCTTTCAAACTCTGCAACCCTTTTTTCAAGTTCAATTTTTATATTTTTCACCGCCTCTTCAATCTTGGGTCGGGTTGTAATAAAGTGTTTTGCGGGGAATATAATTACTGCATTCAAGTCTTTGAGCAAATTGCCTGTTAATGGGTCAAAAATACTGATTTTTTCAATAAATTCATCAAAGAATTCCACTCTTATCGCATTTTTCTCATCCGCAGGGAATATGTCAATTATGTCGCCGCGGACCCGAAAAGTTCCCTGGGTAAATTGAATATCGTTACGTTTATATTGAATTCCTACGAGTTGGCTCATCAATAATTCTCTTCCTTTTTCATTGCCTTTTTTTAAGAATACAACGAGTTCCTTTACTTCATCAGGGGATCCGATATTATAAATGCAAGAAACAGATGCAACTATTATGACATCATTTCTGGTTAAAAGTGAGGAGGTCGCCTTCAATCGGAGACGTTCAATCTCTTCATTTATAGAGGCATCTTTTTCTATATATAAATCGCTTTCCGGAACATATGCCTCGGGTTGATAATAATCATAATAAGAAATGAAATATTCAACCGCATTTTCAGGAAAGAAAGATTTAAATTCGCTGTATAACTGGGCAGCAAGGGATTTATTGTGCGATATCACTAGCGTCGGCTTCTGGATTTGTTCTATCACATTGGCTATGGTAAATGTTTTACCTGAACCAGTAACGCCGAGCAGTGTTTGGAACTTGTATCCTGATTTGACGCCCTGGACCAGTTTTTTAATCGCTTCAGGCTGGTCTCCCGCAGGTTTGAAATTAGATACCAGTCTAAAACTCACGTTTTACAATTCTGAAGGATTTGGCTGGCAAAGACAATCTTAATTGTTGTGTTGTTATAATCATTTTTTCTCCGGTTGTCAGGTCTTGGTAAGTTCCATTCCAGACAGGCAATACAGTATAACTTTGATTATCACCACTGTTTATAATTGTAATTATCCCTCCACGGTCAAAGGCATAGACACGGTTTATATCATTTACATACAGTGTATAATAGTATTTGCTGCTGAGTATTGGATTGTTCCTATGTATGTTTATTAATTTTTTTATCTCTTCAAGTAAAGAACGGTTTTGTTTTTCGTATTCCCAGGGAAAACTTCCCATATTCAGAAATTTACCATCTTTCATTCCTACTTCATCTCCATATGTTAAAACCGGGGAACCGCAAAATGTAAAAACAAATGCGTAAACTCCAAAAAGATTATCCATACTTGCAATGCCTGGCAACCTGATATTGAAATCGCTCAGGTCGATGAGGCTGGCGAGATTAACCTGGGAGGGAGTGAAAAAGAGAATCTTTTTCAATTCGCTGTCAAATTCACTAGTGGATATTCTATTGTGGATAAAATAATTAATTATCAAATCGGCAATCTTTTTGTTGGCAGTTCCATCAAAGCCATTGATACCAAAATTTGCTGAACTACCAAGGATGAGGAGTTCGGGATATTTTTTCTTGAGGGAGTTCTTTAGAATCCGAACAAAATCAGGCTCTATTTCGGGATCATCTCCTATATAAACACCATCAAATCCAAAATGCAACCAGTAATCAATATAACCGATTAAGAACGCCTGAACCGATGGCTCTTTCAAGTTTAATTTCGGAAAACGGGCATCATTGAGCCAGCAGTCGTAATTGGGGGGAGATGTTTTGATCGGTAAAGAGTGAATGAGATACCAGTTATAATATTTAGAGGCTGAACCATTTTTTATTATATCCTGAAAACCTACAAAATCTACACCAGTATGTGTGGCAATGAATTTCAGTATTATACGTTTCTTTCTTAAATGAATTTTGTTTATGAGATTTCTTAGTTCAATAGTATCGCCAAAATGTATATCAAGATTTGCGTAATCACGCAGGTCATATTTATGGTTTGAACCAGCAGACAGGATTGGTTGTAATAATAAGATATCAAAATTTAAAGAATCAAGGTATGGTAATTTTTCAATGATCCCAAGCAGGTCTCCGCCATAAGAGAATTCTCTATCCGGGGTTTTACCCCAGGGGGCAACATTCTTTGGGTCATTTGTTTTGTTTGCATTATAAAATCCGTCCGGGAATATACTGTAATAAACTTTACCATATGCCCATTCAGGAATTATAAAAGGTGCCTGTGAACATTTGAATGTGCCGATCTGGGGCAAAAGCAATGAATCATTTTTATCACGTACAAGTATTTGATAACTGAATGTTGTATCAAATTTTCCAACATCGGCAGTAAAATAGTCGTATGTAGCATCTTGAAAACCGAGGGCCATTTTTATTCTTTTATTGGTGTATATAACATAGGCTTCAAGGATAGTTCCTTTATTAGAACGCAGCTTTATTTCGCCCATCCTTGGATTAGCATAAAAAATATTATCCGGGTTATGGTTCACGACATCAAAGCCGATACCATTAGATAGAACGATAAAAAATATTATGTTAACCACTATCTTCTTCATACACAAAATTTTACATAATGTAAAAGATTTGTCAATAGGGAGTGTCGTTCCAACTTGAAAATAGCAATTTATTTTCCAACTTTAAAATCGCAACTTTTCAGCTTAATATTCTCTCCTGAAAGGAGAGAAACATGGCATTTAGATGGGAGGATAAATTGCTTAAGTTAGCACGCCCACAAATTTCAATGCTCTTGTACTTTCTCGATCTTGATTATCC
>CAZLGA010000015.1:0-39877 GCA_964559225.1 uncultured bacterium
TTCTATTTTGATTAAATAACCCCATTTCGGTAAGATTATTTTTGATTTAAATCGAAACCTTGACTTTTCTTGAATTTTTTATATAATAGTCTGTATTTAATTGTTCTTTGAAATTTCCGAGCTCATCAAGAGAGGCTGAGGGACGGGCCCTGTGACGCCTCGGCAACCCGCCTTGGGCGGGTGCCAATTCCCGCCCGATTAGGGAGAGATGAGTGTTAACTCAAAAATAAAACCTTCCTGAATTCGGGAAGGTTTTTTGTTTATCCACTCATTCCCCTGGTTATTTATAAATTCTGAATCCGCGGCATTAGATTCAAATAATATGTCTGGTGCTCGAGGTTTAGAATTAGGAATTTTCTTGATAAAGGGGGTATTATGCAAAAAACCATTGATGAGATAAATGATAAAATAAAGAAGGGAAAGGCAGTAGTATTTACTGCCGAAGAGATTATTGATGTGGTAAAAGAGAAAGGGATAAAAAAAGCTGCAAAAGAGGTTGATGTTGTTACTACAGGCACCTTTGGCCCAATGTGCTCTTCAGGCGCATTTATAAATCTCGGTCACACCAGACCGAGAATGAGAATAACTCGGGCATGGTTGAATGATGTTGAAGTATTCTGTGGAATTGCTGCGGTTGATTTGTATATCGGTGCAACCCAGATACCGGATAATGATCCAGCTAATAATGAATATCCTGGAAAATTTAGGTATGGGGGTGGCCATTTGATTGAGGACTTAGTTGCTGGTAAGAAGATAAGGATAAAAGCACTATCTTATGGAACAGATTGTTATCCAAGAAAGGAATTAAAAGGTGAATTTACAATAAATGACATAAATGATGCATTTCTCTTTAATCCAAGAAACTGCTATCAAAACTATAATGTAGCAGTTAATCTGGGTAAAGAGAAAATTTATACTTACCTTGGTATCCTGAAACCGAATCTTGGAAATGCAAATTACTGCTCTGCAGGGCAACTATCACCTTTATTAAATGATCCGGAATATCTGACAATTGGAATTGGCACAAGGATATTCTTGGGAGGTGGAATAGGTTATATCGTCAGACATGGAACACAGCATGACCCTAAAGTTCCCCGGAATGAAAAAGGTATTCCAGTGGGCGGCTCCGGAACAATCGCAGTGATAGGAGACTTAAAACAGATGAAAAGAGATTATCTAAGGGGGACATCAATAATCGGTTATGGCGTGAGTTTGAGTGTAGGTATTGGAATTCCTATTCCTGTTATTAATCAGGAAATCTTGCAATATACCTGTGTTACCGATCGCGACATAATTGCACCAATTGTTGATTATTCTTATGATTATCCGAACCTTACTGGCAAAATAATCGGTACAATAGATTACGCTTCTTTGAAAAAAGGAAGGATTAGGATTGGTAGTAAAACTGTTCCTACATTTCCAATTTCAAGTTATCATATGGCAAAGAAGATAAGCAGGATTTTGAAGATATGGATAAAATCAGGCAAATTTTATTTAACCAATCCGGTTGAGAGATTGCCGGGTAGGGAATCAGGGGTCAAGTTCAAGACCTTCAGGGGAAAATATAAATAGGAGGAAAAATGCAAATCTCAAAAAAAGTCGTTTTACATTTCCCAGAGAATTTGGTTGAAAAACCGATTACCTATGAACTTGTGAAGCATTACGACATTGTGGTTAACATTCTTAAGGCAAAGATTGCTATTGATGGAGGTGAAGGATTACTGTTATTAGAACTTACGGGCACAGAAGATAAATTGAATAAAAGCTTGAAATACTTAAAAGGACTCGGTATTAAGACAGAACCACTAACCAGGGATATAATATGGTCAAAGGAATGTTGTGTGATGTGTGGAATATGCGCGAGCATCTGTCCGAGTCATGCATTTTATATAAAAACTCCCGAAATGAAAGTAAAATTTGAATCCGAAAAATGTATCGCTTGTGAAGAATGTTTTAAGGTATGTCCTTATAATGCCATTAGATTAAAATTGGTGTAATGAAGACCAATCTTTACATACCACGGTCATATCGTGCTTTGTGCCGTTCTAAACGGTTTGTTCAATTTGAAGTTAGACAGAAGGAGAGTGATTTATTTATTCTGGCAAAAAGTGATTTAACGGTTCAGGCACATAAAATACTTTCAGAATTGCGTGCACAAATAGAGTCCTATATTGAAATAGATAAAAATTTCCTGATATCATTAAAGCCCATTGAAATTATGGATTCAGGTTTGGACATTGTCAGAGAAATGGCAATGGCTTCAAAGACATTTGGTGTGGGACCAATGGCTTCAGTAGCGGGCGTAATCGCAGAGAGGGTGTGCAGACATCTCTCACAATATTCACACGAGATTATTGTTGAGAATGGTGGAGACATTTATATCATTAATAAAGAACCGGTAACACTTGCCATCTATGCGGGTCATTCATCCCTTTCCCTGAAAATCGGTATTGAAATTGATGCCCATCCTGAAGGAATTGCGGTTGCGACCTCTTCGGGCACCGTTGGTCACTCATTAAGCTTCGGTAATGCCGACGCTGTGACGGTAATCGCAAAAAATGGTGGATTTGCTGATGCATCAGCGACCGCAATTTGTAATATGGTGAAAACCAGAGGTGATATAGAAAAGGCACTAAATTTTGCAAATGGGGTTTCCGAGATATTAGGACTTATTGTAATAATGGAAGAACAAATAGGCATGGTGGGAAAAAGTATGAGATTAAAGATTATTGATGACAATTAAAGCGTAAACTTAAATACAATTCTTGACACGATTTTTATTTTCTGTATAATGAGTTGCAGGGAGTGAAATGCTTGAAAAATTGATAATCGCAAAAAAAGCAAAGGTTGGGATAATCGGACTTGGTTATGTGGGTTTGCCCCTTGCTCTTGAATTGAATCACAAAGGTTTCACGGTTATTGGTGTGGATATTGATAGCGAAAGGGTAGCGAAAATAAATCGCGGTATTTCTTTTATCGACGATGTCCCGCAGCGCGAACTTTCAAAATTTGTGAAACATAAAAAAATATGGGCAACGACTGATTATAAAAAACTTAAGGATGTCCATATAATAATTATATGTGTGCCCACACCGGTTAATTTAAATAAAGAACCCGATTTAGAACCGATAATCAATAGTTCGGAAAATATTTCAAAAGTTATGCGCAAGAACCAGCTTGTGATTCTAAAAAGCACAACATTTCCTGAAACTACAGAAAAGATTGTTTTACCCATACTTGAAAAGTGCGGTTTGAAGGTTGGTAAAGATTTTTATCTTGCGTTTTGTCCCGAACGAATAGACCCGGGAAATAAAAGATTTGGTGTCGCCAATACACCTGCAGTCGTTGGTGGAGTAACGAAAAGATGCACAAAGATAGCTACTCTTTTCTATGAGCAGTTCGTTAATCAAGTCATACCCGTATCTTCGGCAAGGACTGCCGAGATGACCAAGCTCCTTGAAAATACATTCAGAAATGTTAATATTGCACTCGTGAATGAATTTGCCCAATTGTGTGAAAGGATGGGAAATATAAATATCTGGGAAGTGATCGAGGCAGCAAAGACAAAGCCTTTTGGATTTATGCCATTTTATCCGGGACCTGGTGTAGGTGGACATTGTATCCCCGTTGACCCCTATTATCTTTCTTATAAGGCAAGGGAATATGATTTTCACACTGTATTTATTGAACTCTCAGCACGGGTGAATGAAGAGATGCCATACTTTGTGGTAAATAAAACAATTGAAGAATTGAGTAAATCAGGTGTCTGCCCGGCTAAGGCAAAGGTGCTCCTTTTAGGCATGGCATTCAAAAAAGATATTTCGGATTTGCGTGATTCACCAGCAATCAGGGTTTATCTGATAATTAAAGATAAAGTAGCAGAGGTAGATTACAATGACCCCCATGTCCCTTATTTTGAACTCAATGGGAAAAAAATCAAATCCGTAAATTTAAATTTTAAGAAATTAGACAATTATGATGCGGTCATAATACTCACCGACCATTCGGTATATGATTATGATAGCATTTTGAAGTATTCACGATTAATTATTGATACCAGAAATGCAATAAAAAAGACCGACAAGAAAGTCAAAAAATTAGGTTGCGGAGCAAATTGTAATTTTTAAGGTAATTGCAGACTTAACCTCCCAAAAAATCTAATCATTTTGCAGTGGACAAACAAGATTTTTTATTTCTGCCCTTATATAAAAGGCAATGATAGGGTATTAAAGATGCTAAAATTTTAATGTTTTAAAATATGCTAATAATTCCGGAATTTTATCCGGTTTGCCGCCACCCCCTTCAGCAAGATGGGGTTTGCCACCGCCACCACCACCAATGACTTTACTTATAGCTTTTATCAAATTCTGGGCAGGAAGTTTATCTTTTAATTCATCACCGACAAATACCAGATAATTTACCCTGTTATGCACAATATCATATAAAATACCCAATTTATCTTTTTCCTTTTCTCTTATAAAATCGGCAACCTGCCTCATAGCTTCATTTGTAAATCCATCAAGACGTTTTATTATATATCTTTGGTCTTTGGTCTCCGCTATTATCTCCTTTGCAATTAATGCGGAAAGTTTTGCCGTTTGTCTTTGATTTATATTCTCCAGCATCTTTAAGCGATTCTGAATTTCTTCAATTCTATCCAAAATGTTGGTATCACTACCCAAAAATTCGGAAGCTTTCTTTACTATCTCACGGTACCTCCTCAATTCCTCGAGAAGATTAAATCCGACAAAACCTTCAATCCTTCTTATACCCGCGGATGCTGATTCCTGGCTTATTATTTTGAATAATCCAATTTCACCGGTATTATCAAGATGAATACCACCGCATAACTCGATTGAAAAATTACTAATCTTCACAACCCGGACATCCATACCATATTTTTCCCCAAATAATGCTATCGCACCAAGTTTTTTTGCTTCATCAAGTGTGGTATAGAATTTTTCCACCGGTATTGCTTCCATAACCTTTTCGTTTACAAGATTCTCAACCGCCTTTATTTCATCATCACTGAGTGGCTTGAAATGCATAAAATCAAATCTGAATCTGCCCGGCTCAACAAAAGACCCTTCCTGTCTTGCATGTTCACCAAGAATTTGCCTCAGTGCCGCGTGTAATAAATGGGTTGTGGTATGGGCGCGTGCACTTTCTTTACGATGTCTTAAATCAACTCGGGCAATTACCTTATCAGGTTTAAATTTCCCGGTCTCTATCTCACAGTGGCATGTATTCATTCCCTGGAGCCAATATGTATCAAGAACTTTTAATTTGAAATCCTGCCCAATAATCCAGCCGGTTTCACCAACCTGTCCGCCGGCTTCAGCATAGAATGGTGATTCAGCAAGGACTATCTCAATATTTTTACCTGACTCATTATAACGGAGTATTTCAGTCTTTACTTCATTCTTTTCGTAGCCAACGAATCTTCCCGTTTCCGCTTTCAGAATCTTCCATTCGCTACCAATTGTAAATTTTGCTTTTGTTCTTGATTCTTCTTTTGCCTGCTGGAGATTTTTTAAAAATCCCTCTTCATCAACATCAATTCCTCTTTCCTTTGCGATCTCTTTTGTCAATTCTATTGGAAACCCGTATGTATCATATAGTTTGAATGCCTCATCTCCATATATTTTCTTACTTTTCTTTACAATTTCTTCAAAGAGTGCCATTCCTTTTTCCAGAGTGGCAAGAAATCTTTCTTCTTCGGATTTAATCACCAGGGTAATCTCTTCCCGGTGTTCCACAAGTTCTGGATATGAATTTTTATATACCTCCACAACCGTCGGGACAATTTTATAAAGGACCGGTTCATTGATACCCAAGTTCAAATTCAATCTTGTTGCTCGTCTTAATATTCTTCTTAATACATAACCCCTTTCTTCGTTTGACGGAATTATTCCATCACCGATTGCAAAGACAAGTGCCCGAATGTGATCCGCAATCGTATTTATGTTGATATCGATCTGCGGTTCTTCACCATACCTATGTCCGATTAACTCAACAATGTTTTGAATGATTGGATAAAAAAGGTCGGTGTGGAAATTGGAGTTCTTTTGCTGGATAATACTTGCAAGCCTTTCAAGACCCATTCCTGTATCCACTCCCCGATTTTTCAGGGGCACCCTTTCGCCCGAAATCTTCTGGTCAAACTGGGGAAATACTAAATTCCAGACTTCAGAGTATCTATCACAATCACAGCCCGGAGCGCAAGTTTTCTTTCCACAGGAAAATTTTTCACCGAGATCGTAGTAAATTTCTGAACAGGGACCACAAGGACCAGAATTGCCTGCAGGCCCCCAGAAATTTGTCTCATCACCGAGCTTATAAATTCTTCCTGATTTGAGTCCAATATCTTCTTTCCAAATTTTATAAGCCTCTTCATCTTGATAATGGACCGAAACATATAATCGGGATTTATCAATCTTTAAAATTGAAGTCAAATAGTCCCATGCCCATAATATCGCCTCTTTTTTGAAATAATCACCAAAGGAAAAATTACCAAGCATTTCAAAGAATGTATGATGCCTCCTTGTTTTTCCAACATTATCAAGGTCTGATAATCGTAAACACTTCTGGATGCTCACAGCTCGTTTATATGGCAATGGCACAGTTCCGGTCCACAATGGCTTAAACTGGACCATCCCAGCGCTGGTGAATAACAGACTCGGGTCATCCTTGGGAATTAAAGACATTGAAGGGACAATTGTATGCCCTTTATCTTTAAAGAAGTTCAAAAAACTTTCACGAATTTCTAAGTTATTCATAATCTTCACCCAACACCTCGTAAATTGCCTGAAGGGTAAATCCTCTGTATAATAGATATCTTATAATCTTTGCCTTTTGTTTTGGGTCTTTTTTATTAAAATCAGAAAACTTTTTTTCTAAAATTTTTTTTATCAGACTTTTCTCATCCCGTTCCCTCAAAACTTCCTGTATATATAGGTCATCAACTTTTTTGCTTTTTAATTCCTTCATTATAAAAATATTCCCTTTTGGTTTCAAGTTCGTATAGTCACTCACAAATTCCCGGGCAAACTTATGATTGTTTAAAATACCTTCTTCAATCAACTCGCGCACCGCTCTTTCTACAATCTCAGGTTCGTATCCCAACTTAAGTAGTCTATCCTTCATCTCCGCAATTGAACGGCTCCGATATTTCAATAATCTATATGCCCGTTGTTTAATCTTTTGTTTTTCTTCCGCGAGCAGAAAATTTTTGATCTGGTCTTCAGTGAGTTCATCACCTTCTTTTATTTCATATTTCAATATTATCTCATTATCCAATCCGAATTTAAATTCACCGTCAATATAGATTGAAGACCGCTTCTTATTTTTCTTTTGAACTTCTATCTTGCTTATCTTCAACTGGCTTTTTGAATAGTTTTTCTCTCAATTCTTTTTCAATTTTCTTGGCAATATCCTGATTTGTTTTTAAAAATTCCATAACCGCATCACGACCTTGACCGATACGTTCATCCTTAAATGAATACCAGGTGCCTGATTTTTCAATTATTCCATGCTCAGCACCGATATCAACGAGTTCACCAAGTTTTGATATCCCCTCGCCATATATAATGTCAAATTCAGCTTCTCTAAATGGCGGTGCAAGTTTATTTTTTACAACTTTGACTTTGGTTCTTGAGCCAATCACATTTTCGCCCTTTTTCAATGTTGCAATTTTGCGAATATCAAGACGGACTGAAGAATGAAATTTTAGAGCCAATCCCCCGGGTGTGGTTTCGGGTGAACCATACATTACACCAATTTTCATTCGGATCTGATTTATAAAAATTGCAACCGTCTTTGATTTGCTTATTACTCCGGTTAGCTTTCTCAGCGCCTGTGACATAAGCCTTGCTACAAGACCGACCTGCATATCGCCCATTTCACCAGCAATTTCTGCCTTGGGAACTAATGCGGCAACTGAATCTACAACAATGATGTCCACGCCACCAGAACGCGTCAAAATCTCTGCAATCTCTAGTGCCTGCTCTCCCGTATCTGGTTGTGATATATAAAGATTGTCAAGGTCAACACCAATTGACTGGGCGTATTTGGGATCAAAGGCATGTTCGGCGTCAATGAATATTGCATTGCCACCCAATTTTTGTGCCTGGGCAACTGCCTCAAGTGCCAGGGTTGTTTTTCCTCCTGCCTCAGGACCGAATATTTCCACCACCCTTCCCCTGGGATAACCACCAATCCCGAGTGCATAATCAAGTGTAAGTGAACCAGAAGGTATTACACTTACATCGACCCTTGATTCTTCAGAACCGAGTTTCATTACTGAGCCCTTGCCAAACTGTTTCTCAATCTGGCTTATTGCCATTGATAATACCTTTTCTTTTTCATCCTTTGCCATATAACTCCTTTATTATACTAATATTAATTAAATTTTTCTTGAAGTCAACAGGTGAAGCAGTTGACACAACCCGAGTAATAGATAAAATATAGCGATGGAACAGTTGATAGCTGAGATAAGAAAAAACGAATACATTGGGCAGATTACTGCCTTGAAAAGAAGACAGAAAATTTATCTTGTTGGTGGCACAATCAGAGATATTTTTTTGAATATGAAACCCAATGATTATGATTTTGCAGTATCGGGTTCTGGTACATACTTTGCCCGGAAGGTAGCAAAATCAATAAAAGGTAGATTTGTTCTTTTGAGTGAAGAAGATGATGAGGCAAGGGTTGTAAAAGATAATGTAATTTATGATTTTATAGGCTTTGGGAAAGATATAAATTTAGATTTAGAAAGGCGTGATTTTACAATAAATGCTATGGCAGTAGATTTAGATACATTTGAATTCATTGACCCGCACAATGGATTAAATGACCTTAAAAAGGGATTGATTCGTGTGACTTCAGAAAATTCACTTAAAGATGACCCATTAAGGGTATTGCGAGGATTCAGGTTTGCTCTTGAATTGGGGTTTAGAATTGACAAGACTTTTTTGAAATATGCAGGACAGGTCAGTTTAAAAAATATTGCCGGAGAAAGAATTGGCTATGAATTAATTCGTATAATTTCGGCCCCTGATTCTTATAGAATGATTTTAAAAATGAATGACCTTGGATTATTCCAGCAAATTTTTCCTGAAGCAAAAAAGATAATTGAGGATGGATTCCTTTGGGGACATTCTTTAAATACCTACCAGGCGCTTGAAGTTCTGATGCAAAAGGGTTTTTTTAAAGAAATGGAGCCGGAATTTTCCCGATATTTTTCTATTGAAAAAAGAAAAGCCCTGTTGAAAATCGCTGGAATGTTTCATGATATTGCCAAGCCCGATACATTTTTGATCAAAGAAGGAGATGTTCATTTTTATGGTCACGATACAAAGGGTGCGAGGATTGTTGAAATAATTGGCTATCAAAGATTAAAGCTGCCACGCACCGATGTTCAGGTGATAAAAAAATTGGTTAAGGAACATATGCGACCCCATCTTCTTGCAACCAATGAAGAACTCACAGACCGTGCAATACGAAGATTCTTCAGAAATCTCGGTGAAGATTATTTCGGTGCAATGATGCTTGCCTGGGCGGATGGATATGCAACCGGTGGCAGGACAAGGCATCTGGAAAAAGTATTCTTGAAAATGATTGAATTAAAAAGGGCGGATGATGCAAAACCAAAGATTGAAAGATTGGTAAATGGTTATGATCTGATTGCACTTGGATTAAAACCCGGTCCGATTTTTAAAATCATTCTTCAAGAACTTTTTGATTTACAATTTGAAGGTAAAATTAGAACAAAAGAAGAAGGATTAAAATTAGCAAAGGAGATATATGAGAAAAACAAAGATTATGAAACCATTAAAAATAACAAAGCCAACACCGATTGAAGAACTGAAGGGTATCTGCAAGCCCAAACTTTTTTTAAAAAGGGACGACTTAAATGGATTGTTGGTTTCAGGAAATAAAATCCGAAAACTTGAATACTTGATTGCGGAGGCACGAGATAAAAAATGTGATACGATAATAACCTGTGGCTCAGTTCAGTCTAACCACTGTCGGACAACTGTCGCATTCTGTAAGAATTTTGGCTATGATTGTCATTTATTCTTGAGAACGAAAAATAGCCCTGAATATACCGGCAATTTGCTACTTGATAAATTGCTGGATGCTAAAATAAAGTTTATAACGCCTGAGGAATACAAATTTAGAGATGAAATTATGAAGGAATATGCAAAAAAATTGAAAGGGAAAAGGTCCTACATAATTCCCGAAGGCGGTTCAAATGAAATTGGCGCACTGGGTTATATTGATTGTATGAAAGAAATGGCAGATTTTATTGAAAAAGAGAAGATTGATGCGATTTATTGTGCAGTGGGCTCCGGTGGCACATATTCTGGTTTATTATTAGGAAAACAGTTATTGAAGATTAACATAGATTTAAACGGTGTGATAATCTGTGATACAGTTGAATACTTTACAAATAAAATAGCGGATATATGTGAAAAAGCGATTGACCGATTCAATCTAAAAATTAAAATACAAGCGCAGGATATCACCCTCATCGATGGTTTTGTGGGCGAAGGGTACGGCATTCCGTATCGAGAAGAAATTGAAACAATAAAAATGCTCGCCAAAAAAGGAGTAATACTTGAACCGGTCTATACAGGGAAGGCTTTTTATGGAATGCTCAAAGATTTAGAAAATAGAAAATACAAAAAAGTGATATTCATTCACACGGGTGGAATCTTTAGTATATTTGCGTATAACGAAGTGCTCAAGTAGTTAATTATTAAATAATAATTATCTATGTTGGCGCCGGAATGGCCTCCATCTCCAGGGTGCACCGAATGTGAAGCAAAGGCCCAAAATAAATCCTAAATTATAGGGCCAGCCCGTATTATTTACTTCATAAATGCCAACTTCTTTCGTAAAAAGACTGATGACAAAGGTTATGATTAGAATCATCCCATGCCACAGTCCTGCCCAGAATCCAGCCTTTTTGTTAGGGTTGATATTCTGGTTCCATCTTTCATTCCCGGGTGCACAATTTGTTAGGAGTATCGCACATACTAAAATCAAAACAATGCTTAATTTTAATGTTCTATAAAACATTTCAACTCCTTTGATTGCTTATTTTATCGAGTAAAATATCTATGTCAAGCCTTGACTTCTGCGAAGTTTTGATTAAAATATATAAGTAGAAAGAGATTTGAACGGTTTAGATATTTAAAAAGGAGTGAGATATGTCAGGACATTCTAAGTGGGCAAAAATTAAGAGAAAGAAAGCTGGTGCCGATGCTGCCCGGGGCAGATTATTTACCAAATTGATAAGGGAAATTACGATTGCTGCACGCCATGGCGGTGGTGACCCGAATGCAAACCCAAGATTGCGCACGGCAATTGATGAGGCACGGGCAGCAAATATGCCAAATGAAAATATTGAGCGGGCGATTAAAAGGGGTACCGGACAATTGAACGATGGACAGGCACTTGAAGAGGTGGTTTATGAAGGGTACGGTCCAAATGGCGTCGCATTGTTGATTGAAGCAGTAACCGATAATCGCAACCGAACAACAAGCGAAATCAAACATATCCTTTCTCGGCATAATGGCAGTTTAGGAACACAGGGCTCGGTTGCCTGGCAATTCCAGACCCGCGGAATTATAACAATTGATGCAAAGAAATACGATGAAGATACGGTTCTAAGCCTTGCACTTGATGGTGGTGCGCTTGATGTGAAGAACGAAGATTATAATTACCAGATAATAACGACACCCGAGACCTTTCATAAGATTAAAGAAATATTAAAAAACAATAGTATTGAAATTGTAAGCAGTGAAATTACAAAGATTCCGCAGAACACTATCCCTTTGAATGAGAAGGATGCAGAGAAGGTATTAAAACTTTTTGAAGCACTTGATGAACTTGACGATGTCCAGCATGTTTACGGTAATTTTGATATTTCTGATGAAGTAATGGAAAAAATCTCAAACCAGAATTAATACATAATTTTTGATAACAGGGTAAACTGCAAAACCTTCGGAAATGAAAATAATGGGACTTGACCCCGGAGTTTCAGCAACCGGTTACGGAATCATCATTAATGGAAAAAAAGCAATATTTGGTACGATAAGACCAAAGGATAAGAGTTATTTAAAAAAGATTTCATTCATCTGCAATGAGGTAAAATCGATTATTAAAAATTACAGACCCGAAGTAGTTTCGTTAGAAAAGGCATTTTTTCAGAAAAATGTCGCAAGCCTTATAAAGATCTCGGAATTAAGGGGTGCCATCCTTTATTTGTTATTGCAGAATAATATCGCTTTTGTTGAATATACCCCTGCCCAGATAAAACTTACCACAACAGGGAATGGTAGGGCATCCAAAAAACAGGTAAGATTTATAATGGAAAGGATGATATTAAAAAATAAAACACGCATCTCAAACCATGCAATAGATGCCCTCGCAATTGCCTATACGGCAATGAGGAAACTAAAATGTTCCTTATGATTCACCACTTTTGGTTTCATAAAACTTCAGTATTTTCAGGGTCAAAATGATTGGTAGACTCCGCGGCAGAATAATTGAAAAAAATCCTCCTTTTTTAATACTCGATGTCACGGGGATTGGTTTTTTAATACAATTGCCTTTGAACGCATTTAAAAATTTAGAATTAAATCAAGATGTAGTATTATACACCAAATCTTTGATAAAAGAAGATGCGATGTGTCTGTTTGGTTTTCTTGATAAAAACGAACTTGAAATATTTGAAGCATTGATTTCGGTTCCTGGTTTTGGAGCAAAATCTGCTTTGACACTATTATCAAACTTCACCCCCGAAGAAATTACCAAGGCGATTGAAGAAGAAAACCTTGAACTACTTTCTTCGGTTCCTCGTATCGGCAGGAAACTTGCAAGTAAAATAATCCTTGAGATGAAAGGAAAATTGAGTTTTGTTAAGGAGGCGGGCACATTTGAGCAGGCAATTAATGCACTCTGTGCACTGGGATTGAACAGGAATGAGGCATTAACGCGATTGAAGGGATTACCAAATGGTCTGACGGTTGAAGAATTGATAAAACAGGCATTGAGGGGTAAATGAAAGAAAGGACGCAGTCCGGTATAAAGATTGAAGGTGAAGAAATATATGAATTGACCCTCAGACCGAAAAAGGTTGAAGAATTTGTAGGACAGAAGAATGTTGTGGAAAATTTAAGAGTATTTATTCAGGCAGCAAAGAAGAGACAGGAACCATTAGAACATATTCTAATATTTGGTCCCCCAGGACTTGGTAAGACAACCCTTGCCCATATCATTGCCCACGAGATGGATGTAAATATTTATCCGACATCAGGACCTATACTTGAAAGGCCTTTTGATCTCGCAGGGATATTGAGTAATTTGAAATATGGAGATATTATATTCATTGATGAAATACACAGGATAAATAAAGTCGTTGAGGAGTATCTATATCCAGCACTTGAAGATTTCCACCTGGATATAATGCAGGATAAGGGAATGGGTGCGCAGTGTTTAAGGCTGAAACTTGAAAAATTCACATTGATAGGTGCTACGACACGCTCCGGACTTCTTACTTCTCCCTTACGCTCAAGATTTGGAATAAATTTCAGGCTTGATTATTATCCGCCAGAAGACCTGGAACAAATCATAAAGCGCTCGGCAAAGATATTGAAAATAAAGATTTCAAAAGAAGCAAGTATGGAAATCGCCCAAAGATCAAGGGGAACACCAAGGGTGGCGAATAGACTTTTGAGAAGGGTGCGTGATTTTGCTCAGGTTCAGAATAAAGAAATCATTGATATGGCAATCTGTGAATATGCGTTAAAAAAATTGGATGTTGATAAAAGGGGTCTCGATGAAATGGATAAAAAGATCATTTTAACAATCATTGAGAAATTTCAGGGTGGTCCTGTGGGAATCAATAGTCTTGCTGTGGCCGTGGGTGAAGATGCCCAGACCATAGAAGAAGTCTTTGAACCATTTTTAATAATGGAGGGATTTATTAAAAGAACGCCGCGGGGAAGATTAGTAACTCCCCTTGCCTATGAACACTTCAACATAAAATTAGATGCAGGACCTCTTTTTAGATAAATATCCTGATTGACACAATCAAAAACTTTGTTATAATAAATTGTGAAATTTGTAGATGAAGCAACGATATTTGTTGAAGGTGGTGCTGGTGGAAACGGTTGTGTATCATTTAGAAGGGAAAAATATGTTCCCCGAGGTGGCCCTGATGGTGGAGATGGTGGAGATGGTGGTTCAGTATTTCTTATTGGTGAAAGAAGTTTGCAAACCTTATATGATTTAAAATTAAAACCCCATTATAAAGCAGGAAGGGGTATGCATGGAAAAGGTAAAGGTATGGATGGTAAGTCAGGAGGGGATAGATTTATTCCTGTGCCATTGGGCGTTGAAGTCTATAAAGACGGAAAATTTATGGGTGAAATACTTGACCATAAACAAACCCTGCTCATTGCAAAAGGTGGAAAGGGTGGCAGGGGTAATCGCCATTTTGTAACATCCACGAACCAGGCACCAAGAATTGCCGAAGAAGGTAAGCCGGGTGAGAAATGTCGACTAAAAATAGTTTTAAAACTCATTTCTCAGATTGGAATTGTTGGTTTTCCTAATGCAGGGAAATCAACTCTACTACAGGCAATGACTAATGCACGTCCTGAGATAGCAGACTATCCATTTACAACCCTCACCCCTAACCTGGGTGTACTCAAAGATAATGTGAAAAATATTGTGATTGCTGACATGCCCGGCATAATTGAAGGTGCTCATTGTGGAAAAGGACTGGGGCTGAGATTTTTACGCCATATTGAGAGGACTCGGATATTGATATTGTTGATAGATATTTCTTCTAAAGAACCTATGAACCAATATTATACACTATTAGACGAATTTAAGAAATATGACCCCCAAATTCTGAAAAAACCACGCATTGTAGTATTCAATAAAATTGATCTTTTGCAGAAGATACCAGAGTTTAATTTGAAAGAAAAAACTTTTTACATATCGGCATTGAATAATATAGGTATTGATAAATTGTCTGAGGCACTCAAGAATGAAGATTTCTTTAAAAACTGACAAAGAGACTCTACTTAAAATACTTAAAGAAGGTGATATCAATAAAAAATTAAAAATATTCAACAAAATCGATGACCTTGCAGAATCGGATAAAATAAAGATTTTATTGAAAATTCTTGAAGATAATTCCTGGTATCTACGTGAGCAGGCAACACAAGAACTTGCTAAATTCGGGAGTAAACTTGTCCCAAGATTAAAGAAATTATGTAATAAGGGTTTCTGGTATACCCGTGCTGCTGCCTGCAGAACACTCGGTGAGATTGGTGATCTGGAAGGATTATCCACCATCATCACGCTGTTATTAAATGACACAAACCCAACTGTAATGAAAGAAATAAAATTAGCAATAAAGAAAATGGCAGAAAAAAATGGAGATAATTTCTTTTCCAAGGTTAAGGAATTAAAAGACTCATCAGAACTCAAACAGAATCTTCATAATATCCTTATTGAATTTTTCCCTGAATTTAAGGAAAGGTTAAATGAAATTTTTAAGAAAGATTGATTATGGTAGAGTTAATTCACGAACAGGCTAAAGAGTTTGTGCTTTTGTGTTCCATCGAGAAGTTAACCGAGTCCAAACTCTATAATCTTTTAGAAAGATTTAAAAATCCTGCATCAATATTGAATGCAAGTTTTGAAGAATTGTCTGAAATTGTTGGTTGTGAAATTGCCCGAAGAATTTCAACGCTGAAGGTGGACGATAACATAAAAAGCAAATGGGAAATAATGGAGAAGCATCAAATAAAGGTTATTCCCTACTATGCTGAAGAATATCCCGGGTGGTTGAAAAATATACCAAATTTTCCGCCGGTTTTGTTTATGCGCGGTATGATAAAACCAGAAGATGAAGTTGCCATTGCCATCGTTGGAACAAGGGGAGCAACAGTCTACGGCAAGGCAATTGCCGAAGAATTTGCAGGTGAATTTGCCCGGGCAGGCATATGTGTTGTGAGTGGAATGGCAAGGGGTATTGATACATACGCTCACTTGGGCTCATTAAAGAATAATGGAAGAACAATTGCTGTTTTAGGCTGTGGGGTTGATATTATTTATCCACCCGAGAATAAAAATCTTTTAAGCGAAATAATAAAAAACGGTGCGGTAATATCAGAATTCAATATTCAGACCCAACCCCTTGCCCAGAATTTTCCAAAAAGGAATAGAATAATATCAGGGCTTTCAAAGGCAATCGTTGCTATAGAAGCAAAAGAAAAATCCGGGGTTATGAACACAGTAGAATGGGCTTTGCAGCAGAATAAAGAAATATACGCAATCCCTGGCAATATTTATTCCAAGGCATCTGCAGGCACAAACCGTTTGATAAAAGAGGGCGCAGTTCCGGTCACATCAGCCAGCGAGGTCCTTGATTATCTCGGTATAAAATTCGCAAAAAAAGAAAGAGAAGTGAGGGAGGTGATATTAAATAATGAATTAGAGAAGAAAATCTGGGAAGGATTATCATTTGAACCGATCTATCTTGATGAATTAAAAGAAAAGATTGATATGCCCACGCCAACAATATTGAAAGTATTGCTCGAGCTTGAAATAAGGGGATTTGTCAAACAACTACCCGGAATGATGTTTGTAAAAAATTTTGAATAGGAGTAATTATGAACATTATATTTTTATTTGTTTTTGGCTTTAATTCAATGGGCACATTTTCTATTGTAGCAATTGACCCGATGACCGAAGAATACGGTATTGCAGTTGCCTCAAAGGTTTTTGATGTTGGATATATCGTTCCCTGGATAAGGACCGGAGTCGGTGCAGTAGCAACCCAGGCGCTTGCCAATCCATTTCTTGGACCAATGATACTTGATGCAATAGAAAAAGGGTATTCTGCAGAAGAAGCATTAGAAATAAGTCTCAGTCAGGATAGTCTGAAAGAAGACCGCCAGGTGGGTGTTGTTGACTTTGCAGGAAAATCTGTAGCGTTCACCGGCAAAAACACATTATCCTGGGCAGGACATAAGAATGCACCTTATGTATCGGTCCAGGGGAATATTATAACCGGACCGGAAGTTATCGATACAATGCTCAGTGTATTTTTGAATTCTAAAGGACCTCTTGGAGAAA
Organism: uncultured bacterium; assembly: GCA_964559225.1. Taxonomy (GTDB): domain Bacteria; phylum Hydrothermota; class Tepidihabitantia; order SM23-42; family JAOAFX01; genus JAOAFX01. The sequence continues at coordinate 17,167 of CAZLGA010000015.1, forward strand.
GACTGCTTAGTGCACTTGAGGCAGGTGAATTTATTGGTGGTGACAAGAGGGGAAAACAGTCTGCAAGTTTAATCGTATTGAGAAGACGCGGGGGTTATCAGGGTGTTGATGATAGACTCATTGATTTAAAAGTCGTGGATAATGAAGAACCGGTAAGAGAACTACGCAGGCAATATGAATCCTGGCAATATTATTTTCTTGCATCGGCATATTTGCGCCTTGCTGAAGAGGAAGTTGATAAATCACAAATCTTTTTTGAACGCACACTCAATCTTCTTGAAAAGGCTTTGCAGAGCGAAATTAGAGATCCCCATATATTCAACAATCTTGCCTGGGAATTTGCTTTGAGAAAGAAATATCCAGAAAAAGCCCTGCTTGCAGCAAAAAGGGCACATCAGCTTGCACCGGATGATGAAAACATAATGGACACCCTTGCTGAGGCCTATTATGCATTGGGGGACTATAAACAGGCAATTTACTGGGAGAAAAAAGCACTTGAGAAAGACCCTCAAAATTCGTTTTTCAAGGCACAGCTTGAGAAATTTAAAAAGGCACTGAAAAAATGACATAGTTAATCATAAAATCATCGTTAGAAGGATTATTTTAATTATACAGCATATTTACCCATTGAAATTTTGTTTATTTTAGATATAATCTTTCTATGATTACAGAAGAATCTCGGATTGAAGATATATTAAGGGGTTCACCGGAAAAGACAAAGATTTTTATTGAATTTGGTGTCCCTTGTCTTGTATGCGGTGAACCTTTCTGGGGAACGGTTAAAGAACTGTGTGCGCGGTATCAGGTGGACGTTAATAGTTTATTGAAAAAACTTAATGAAGATGCCCGAGGAGTATAAGAATGAAAAAATGGCTTTATTGTTCTTTATGTAAGGGTAAATTGCGAAAAAAAGAAACATTTTTTGAATGTACGGATTGTGGTTGGCATTATTATAACAACCCCCTGCCATCAGTGGCAATATTTGCAATGAATGAAAACAAAGAGATATTGCTTGTGAAAAGAGGGATTGAACCGGGTAAGGGCAAATGGGCACTCCCTTCGGGTTTTATTGAATCGGGTGAGACGCCTGAACAGACCGTATTGAGGGAATTAAAAGAAGAAACAGGATTGCGTGGTAGAATCAAGAATATACTCGGCGTCCATATTGAAAATACGGATGTCTATGGTGATATTTTATTACTTGGATATTGTGTTGAGATCACCGGTGGGAAGATGAAACCGAATTCAGATACAGTTGAGGTAAAATTCTTTCCTAAAGATCGTTTGCCACCTATCCCTTTTTTAAGCCACAGGTCAATAATCAATCAGGGAATAGAGACTACAAATCCTTTTCCTTTATATTTTGAGGTTCTGAAATCGAAGATTTCTGAAGCAGTTATTACTGATACAGTCTTATTTTATAAAGGGAGTATGGGAATTGATGCAAAGATATTGGAATCAGCAAATATAAAACCTGGAGAAAAAGTTCAGGTGCTCAATTATGATAACGGAGAAAGACTTGAAACCTATGTGATTCCCGAAAAACCCGGTTCGCGAAGATTTGTTCTCTATGGACCGGCATCATTAAAAGGAAAGACAGGACAGAGGCTCTGTATACTCTCTTATGCCTTTGTCCCGCAGAGCGAAATGAAACATTTTCAACCAAGGATTTTATTGCTTGACAAAAAGAACCGCATCAAAAAAATTAAATAAGAATAAATTTGTTTACGGACCGGTCCCTTCACGCAGATTAGGATATTCATTGGGTATTGATATAATTCCATTTAAAACCTGTACCTATGATTGTATCTACTGCCAGTTAGGTAGAACCACGAAACAAGCAATCAGGAGGAAGCAGCTTATCCCTCGAGAAAAAATATTAGCAGAGTTAAGAAAAATTTTTAATCACAAAACAAGAATTGATTTTATTACATTTTCTGGCTCTGGTGAACCAACCCTGAATACGGATATAAAATATTTGATAAATGAGATAAAAAAAATAACAGATATTCCAATTGCAGTCATTACAAATTCTTCTTTGCTTTTTAGTCCGGATGTCCAAAAAAGTCTGTTGAACGCCGATGTCATTTTGCCCACTGTAACGAGTGTTAATAATAAAACATTCAAAAAGATTCATCGTCCAGCACCACCAATTACAATAAAAAAAGTGATTGACGGTCTGGTAAAATTTCGTAAACTATTTAAAGGCAAAATATTTCTTGAAATCATGTTCATAAAAGGATTCAATGACTCAAAAGAAGAAATTGTAGCATTAAAAAATGTGATAAATAAAATTAAACCCGATAAGATTCAATTGAATACTGTGGTGAGACCTCCGAGTGAAGAATATGCCCGACCCCTTACATTAGAAGAGTTGAAGAGAATAAAAAAGATTATAGGCGGAAATTGTGAAATCGTTGCTGAATTCAAATTAAAAGATAATATCGGACAGAGAGAAGGCATAAATGAAAAGATTGTCCAGTATCTAAAAAGAAGACCCGGGACAAAGGAGGATATCAGTAAGAGTCTGGGGGTAAAAAAGAATGAGATTGTAAAATATCTTTTTGAACTTTTAAAAACAAGAAAGATCAAAAAAAGAATTTACAGAGGTAAAATTTTTTATGAAGGGGTCTGAAATAATTAAACCCGAAGATTTATCAAAAGAAGAACTTCTGGAATTTATCCCTGACCTTGCAAAGAACTGGCTGGCTCATGATGGGTTGTGGTTTTTATGTGTGGAAGAGAAGTATGGTTTGGAGTCAGCAATTGAACTTGATATAAAGGCCTGGGAAAAATTTACTGTAATTGAGGCAGAAAGAATAATGAAAAGATTGAAGATAGAAATAAACGGTGGAATACAGGCATTGATACAGGCGTTAAAGTTTCGGCTTTATGCCTTTATTAACCAACAGGAGATCGTGGATGTTTCAGAAAATAGGTGCGTTTTAAGAATGAATAATTGTCGTGTTCAGGAAGCAAGAAAAAGGAAGGGTTTACCTGATTTTCCCTGCAAACCGGTGGGAATTGTGGAGTATTCCTTTTTCGCAAAGACCATTGATCCGAGGATAAAAACCAATTGTCTGTGCTGTCCTCCTGACAACCATCCTGCAGAGTATTATTGTGCCTGGGAGTTTATTTTAGAATAAATTATTTATTCTTTATTTGTTCCAGTAATTTTAAAGCCTCAGGTCTATCATCAAGTATGTAATCAGCCTCATAGGTTGGATTTTGAATTTCGAGAACCTTGTTTAAAAACCATCTTGCCTTTTCATACTCTTTTTTCTTAATATAAACCTTAGCCATATCAACATAAAGAATTGTATAATTTGAATCAATCGCAATCGCCTGATTAAGATATTCTATTGATTTATTAAGATTACCACCCAGCAGACCAGGCAATTCATAATATAGCATTGCACCTGCATCCATTGCACCGGTATGCTTCGGGTCAAGTTTTAAAATGATATCAATCTCTTTTTTAATATCGGGAACGATTGCAAGAGAGTTGAGCACTCCTTTTGTCTGCCCGATCCTACCTAAATTTACCATATACCAGAAATGTGCCCAGACTGAATTTTCATCTATTTTTATTGCCTTTTTCCCATATTCAATACCTTTGTTGTAAAATTCTAATTTATTATCTTTTGTATCTTGGGCGTCTCCCATAAGATAACAGACCTTGGAGAATTCATAAAGGGCACGAAGATTAGTTGGCTCTTTTTCCACAATTTTAGAAAGAACTTCATAACTATTTTTAAGATTATTCTTGTTCAAATGTCGTGTTTCATAAAGTTGGATTGCCTGGTTTATTAATTCATCTGTTGATTGTGCAGATATAAACACAAAACATATTACCGTGAAAATAAAGAATTTTTTAATCATACAACCTCCTTTTGTTCAACATCGTTGTAATTGTGAAATAATTTATTATCTTTTGTTGTAATTTTTCGTAGAGATAAAGTATTAAAGGCTTTTCAGAAATTTTTGTTCGTAATGTAGAAGGATTATCGGTTATATAGATTGCTTCTTTTTTTATGGTAAGTTGACTTTTTCCATCTCCACCGAAGCCATATCTGTATCCGGTTTCAACAACTTTTTTTAATACAAAGGAATTAATACGATTGAAGGGATAAGAGATTGTATTAACTTTTCCCAGATAGCGCTCCAAGATTCTTTTTGATTCCGATAATTCGTATTCTAATTCCTCTTCATTTAATCTGGTGAGATTTCTATGTGACATTGTATGAGATCCAAAGACAATTCCAAATTTTTTCATTTCAAAAATCTGATCCCAATTAAGATGGCGATTCCTGCCAGTAATTGATAAATCCCAATAATTTTTTTTCCCGATGTAGTTAACAACAAGAAATACGATTGCCGGACAACGATATTTTTTTAATATCGGAAATGCATAATGGTAAATGTTCTCTTCGCCATCATCAAAGGTAATTACGATACCATTTTCGTTTTCGTCCGGCGTAATAATTTTATACCCACAGTCATAAATAGTTTTAATAAAACGATCTAATTGCTGAGGATAATTCCATGTCCCACAGAGCTGAAATTTTTTAGTTATCCTGTGGAACTGCAATGCCTTTAACATTTTTTGTCCGGGCAATCAAAATAAAACCGGCAAGGGAAAGCATAAGTACGATTGAACCAAAGATAATAAAAAGATACTTCTTGGCAATGAATGTGGATAGTAATCCGACAATTAGTGCACCAACTACAAATGTGAGATTGAGCAGCCAATCTCGAAATGAAAATATCCTTCCTCTTACTTCTTCATCGGCATAGTGGTGTATCAAGGTATCCTGTCCAATAAATACAGGTGATGCTGCAAGTCCTACAATCAGGGCAATTATAATAAATTGATAAAATTGATTTATGAAAGGGAATGTAAACAGTCCTAAACTGATGAGGACGAAACAATAAATGATGAAAAGTTTCAAATCAATGTAATGTCCAAGTGTACCCGCAATATATGCGCCCATTAGTAAGCCAATCGCTCCGACTCCTGCAAGCACACCCACACCCCTTGTTCCCCAAGCCATATCTTGCTGGATTGTTGGAACAGCGAGAACATAGACCACGCTACCCGCAATTATCATTACAAAGATTGTCACCATTGCGAAACCAAGATTTCTTTCTTTAACGATGTGTTTTAATGCCTGTAGCATTTCTTTAAATATCTCTAATAGGCTATTTTTTATCATCAAAAATAGCCCTTGAGGCTTGAGCGGTAATTCTTTTTTTATTCGTTCTTTCAAATTTGCCTTCATAATATAAAGCATAAAAGCCGATATTCCAAAGGTAATACCATCAATGATAAATGCTACAATCCAACCCGCAATACCAATGGCATTTTTCCAGAAAGGCCAGTCAATGATTAGACCACCAGTAGCCATCCCCAGGAATGTGGCACCCCTACCTACAAGATTTAAAATAGAATTTGCATTCAGCAATCTCTTTTTTGAAACGAGATTTGGAATTATTGCACTCCGTGCCGTATTAAAAAACAGGGCAAGCAGGAACATAAAGAATACAATCGCAAAAACCGGATAGATATTTTTTGTGTAAATAAAAATTAATGGTAGTGAAAAGGCACAAACCATTCTCAGTGTATCACATATCACCATTACTTTCTTCTTATGCCAGCGGTCAACGAGAACACCCGCAACCGGACCAAATAATAATACCGGAAGAGTAATAAACAGTGCAAGTTGAGATAGTAAAAATGGTGTTCTTTCTTTGGGAAATAAACCAATCAGGGCGATGAGGGCTATGTAATCAAGTTTATCACCGAACTGACTGATGGTCTGAGAAAAAACAAATATTGAGAAGTCTCTTATTTTTAAAATATTCCAGAATTTAACTTTATTTATGGCACACCTCGGTGTAAAAATCAAGAACTTGTTTTGTCACAATCTTCCAATCGTATTTTTTAGATTTCTCCTTACCCGCATCACCAAATTTTTTCATCAACTCCGGTCTTTTCAGTAGATAGATAATATTTTTAGCAAGGGCTTCGGAATTCATTGGTTCAAATAATAATCCCTCAACCCCAGAGGTTAAAATAGTTCTATAGCCAGGGATATCAGATGCAACAATCGGTTTTCCACTTGCCATTGCTTCAAGCAAGACGATGCCAAAACTTTCCGCACCCGTGGCCGGAGAGCAATAAATATCACATGAGGCATAATATCTCGGGAGGTCTTCGGGTTTGACAAATCCGACGAATATTACATTGTTTTTTATATGTTCTTCAATATAACGACGGTAATAATGTTCTAAAAATCCCTCACCAACCACAACTAATTTTGCTTCGGGAAATTCTTTAACAATATTGGGGAATGCCATTAGAAGATACTTCAACCCTTTGCGTGGTTCAAATCTTCCTACAAACAAAATTTTGGGTGAATATTTCTTCAATTCTTCAACCTGTGGTACATCAGGCCTGAATCTTTCGGTGTCAATGCCATTAGGAATAATTTTACATTCACTGATTGGAAAATAACGTATCATACAATCCCGCGCCACAGTTGAAACGGCGATCATACCATCAATCCTTCTAAAATATTGTTCAAGAACCGGTTCCCATAACACATAACCAAAGCTTTCTTCATAAGCAGAGTGAAAGGTTACAAAATTTTTTGCATTAGAATACTTCAAGGCAAGGTAAGGAAGGGTTGGGGCAATTGCACCGTGAAGGTGTATTACATCAAATTTTTCTGTGTTAAGAAAGTGTCGAACCTGCCAGGGAAGGGTAATGCCAAAACTCAAAACTGAAAAAGAACGATTCTTTGGGAATTTTATTGCCCTTCCCATCCTGATGATTCTTTCGTCCACATAAGGATAATTTTTGCCATAGGATGGGGCAAGTATCTTTGCGGTATGTCCCATCTTATTAAAATTCTTCCACAAATTAAGAATATGCTCGGATATGCCGCCCGTATGGGGATAAAAGATATCAGATACGAACAAAATCTTCATTCGATACCTCCGGTATGACCAAAACCGCCTGTGTTTCTTTTTGTTTCATTCAATCGCCTGACTTTTTTAAAATCAGCCTTCACAACCGGGGCAAAGACCATCTGGGCAATCCTGTCTCCATTTTTGATCTTCACGCCCTTTTTACCAAAATTGAACAATATAACCTTTATTTCCCCACGATAATCAGCATCAATCGTCCCTGGAGCATTCAGTATTCCAATTCCATATTTTGCTGCCAATCCACTACGCGGTCGCACCTGGGCTTCATAGCCTTCGGGTATTTCAATTTTTATCCCAGTGGGAATGATACAAAATTCTTTTGGTTTTAATATTATTGGTCTCTGAATACGGGCATATAGATCACAGCCGGCAGAATATGGCGTTTGATATTTGGGAGTGAAATTGCCCACTATTTTAATTTCTAAAATTTTTAAATTGCCCATTTTTTTAGGCATTTTGGATTTTAGTTTTGGGGGATTTTTTATTTTCATTATAACCACTCAGGATGAAAGACGAACCATTGATCTGGATATTTTTTAATAACCCGCTCAAAATTTTGTATCATATATTGATAAAATTCATTTTCATCATCAAATATTCTAAACGGTTCAACAACTCCGCGGTATCTTTTTTCTCTATTTATCAAAACTATATAGCCAAATACTACGGGTATTTTTCTTTTCACAATTATCTCACCTAAACTTTTAGGAAACCTCCTCTTGCCGGTAAAGAACTTGAATTCCTTCCCTTGTTTCGTTAGATCACGATCGGCAAGGATAGCAAGAATGCGGTTGTTTTTTATAGTATCAAGAAATGCAACGCTGGTCTGTGATAAGGGAAAGGTTTTAAGTCCTGTTGCCTCTCGGTGTTTTGTATACAAATTAAACATTTCGGGTTCGGTCTCTTCAACTAATGCGTTCATTGGATAGCCGCATGCTGCAAGATAACTCCCTGCATAGTCCCAGTTTCCGATATGGAGGGTTAAAAGAATGCTGCCCTTTTTCATCTTCAATGCTTCATCAAGATTTTCCAGGCCAATGGCAGTGACATATTTTATTACTTCATTTTTTTTTAAAAAACCAAGTCGGAAAAAATCAACCATACATCTTGCAAAATTTTCAAATGTTTTTCTGCATATATAATTGCGGTTACTGCTTCTATTGCTTAGTATGTAATGTAAATTCTTCAAAATATATTCCCTCTTTCTTTTTAAAATAAAGTAACTAATTCCCCCGAGAACACGTGCAATTATATCGGCAGTCCTTAACGGAATTAGCCGCGCCAATGCAATACCACATTTTTGGAGACTAACAGCAATATTCACACCGTTTATTAATCAATATTAACCCTTGTATTTTTTCAGGGCGATATCAAATGCCTTCACTGCACTTCTGATATCTTCTTCCTTTAAAACATAAGCAATTCTTATCTGGTCTTTTCCCTTTTTTAAAGTTGAGTAAAAGCCATTTGCTGGTGCCAGCATTACAGTGCTTTTTTCATAACTAAAATCCGTGAGAAGCCACTGGCAGAAATGGTCGGCGTCCTTTACAGGGAGGCTCAGGACTGTATAGAATGCACCTTCTGGTTTATGACCATATACCTGCGGAATTTCCTTCAGACAATCAAAGAGCACATTTCTTCTGTGCTCATATTCTTTTACCATTGGTGTGATGTATTTATCAATATGTTTATATGCTGCAACTGCCCCTATCTGTTCTAAGGTGGGTGGACACAATCGTGCCTGACAGAATCTTAGAAGCGCGTCCATAATCTTTTTATTTCGGCTTATTATACAACCAACACGAGCACCACAAGCAGAGAATCTTTTTGATATAGAGTCTATCAATATTACTCGGTCTTCAATCTCGGGAAGCGATAGGGCACTGACATGCTCTTTTCCATCATAGATAAATTCACGATAGACTTCATCGGAAAGGATATATAAATTATATTTTTTACAGAGGCGCTGGAGAATAAACATTTCTTCTTCCGTTAAGACTGTTCCTGTTGGGTTATTAGGTGTGTTTATTAAAATCGCCCTGGTTCTGCTTGTAATTTTCTTTTTAATCGCTGATTCGGGTGGCAAGTGGAATCCATTTTCAATCTTTGTCTCAATTGCCACAAGTTTTATATTAGCCATTACCGCAAAGCCGTTATAATTTGTGTAATAGGGTTCAAATACTATTATCTCATCATTGGGATCACAGACGGTCATCATCGCAAATATTATTGCCTCACTGCCACCAATTGTTATCCAGATATTGTCAAGGTCAAGGTCAAAGCCAAGGTTACGAAAATAATCAAGAACTGCAAGTCGTAATTCAAGAATTCCACCAGATGGACCATAACCAAGAACCCTTTCTCGATAATTGGCAATCTTTTCAAAAAATTCTATCGGAGTTTCAATATCTGGTTGACCAATATTCAAATGATAAATCTTAATTCCTTTTTTCTTAGCCTCATCAGCAAATACGGATAATTTTCTAATCGGCGAATAGGGCATAATTTTCGCCCTTGATGATAGAGCAATATTTTTTTTTGTTCGTGCCATGGTTAAATTATATCCAACCCACGATAAAAGTCAATCACATTGGAACCTGGGTTTGTTCTGCTTTTCATAATCATTTATTGAGACCAAAAGCATTGTGAAATTAAATTCTTTTATGCAGGACATTTATTTAATCTGGCAATAATCAAACCAATGATTGACAGAATTGCGATTTAAGATATAATACACTTATGGAGAAAAAGACCAAGAGAATTTATCTTGATTATGCAGCAACGACTCCACTCCATCCTGCTGTGGTTGAAGAAATGAAGATTTATTTTTTTGAGGAATTCGGAAATCCTTCAAGTCTCCACACCTCAGGGCAGAAGGCACGGGAGGCAATTGAGATATCAAGGAAAAAAGTGGCGGACGCACTCGGTGCAAATCCGGATGAAATCATATTTACTTCTGGCGGCAGCGAATCGGATAATACAGCAATCAAGGGGGTTGCCTATGCTTTGGCTGAGAAAGGTAATCATCTAATAACTACAAAGATTGAGCACCACGCAGTCCTGGAACCATTTATTTTTCTACAATCCCGGGGTTTTAAAACTACATATCTGCCGGTTGATAGATATGGAGTGGTTGACCCAGAAGACTTGAAGAAAGCGATAACCGACAAAACCATTCTTGTCTCCATAATGCATGCAAATAATGAAATCGGCACGATTGAGCCGATTGAAGAGATTGCAAAGATATGTCGGGAAAAAGGTGTTTATTTACATACCGATGCGGTCCAATCTTTTGGCGCAGTTGATACAAATGTTGATAGACTCGGCGTTGATTTATTATCAATCTCGGCCCATAAGTTTTATGGACCAAAGGGAGTAGGTGCATTGTATATAAGAAAAGGAACGCGGATTGAACCGCTCCTACACGGCGGTGCCCAGGAGATGGGGAAAAGGGCATCAACCCATAATGTACCGGGAATTGTTGGTATGGCGAAGGCAGTGGAACTGGCGATTAAGGAGATGTCCGAAAGGATTGAACATTCAAAGCGGCTGCGTGATAAAGTAATCAAATCGCTTTTGAATAGTGTTGATGATATTATTTTGAATGGCCATCCTGAGCGACGGTTGCCGAATAACTGTCATTTTATTGTGAAATACATTGAAGGTGAAGCATTAATGATGCGGCTTGACCAGATCGGGATTGAGGTTGCTACAGGTTCGGCATGTTCTTCAGGATCCCTTGACCCATCCCATGTCCTTACCGCAATTGGTGTATCAGTTGAAGATGCTCGGGGTTCCATCCGAATAACCCTAGGTAGGCTTGTAACTGATGATGACATTAATTTCTTGTGCGAACATTTTCCCAAGATTGTAAAAGAGTTAAGGGCGATATCACCCCTTTCAAAAAAGTAACAAGTTTCAATAAAGAATGAAAGTTCTTGTTGCATTAAGCGGTGGCGTTGATTCATCCACGACTGCTGCAATATTAAAAGAACAAGGTTTGGAAGTTGCGGGTGCTACGATGCTATTCAGGGGTGTTGGTAATGATGAGATTGAATCGGCAAAGAGTGTCTGTGAAAGACTTGATATAAAATTTCATTTATTTGATTTTTTTGATTATTATCAGAGCACAGTCATTGATAATTTTGTAAAAGAATATAAATCAGGGAGAACCCCCAATCCGTGCGTGTTATGCAATAAACTTATAAAATTTGGATTATTTCTAAAAAAGGCTCTTGAGATGGGATTTGATATGATTGCTACCGGGCATTATGCAAAGATTGAAATGAAAAATGGTTTGTATTTTTTAAAAAGGGGAAGGGATAAGAATGAACAATCTTATTTTTTATATAGATTAAATCAGGAACAATTATCAAAGATGCTCCTACCACTTGGTCGCTATACAAAAGAAGAAGTGAGAAATCTCGCCAGGAAATTTAAACTTCCCACTGCCCACAAAAAGAAGAGCCAGGATGTTTGCTTTTTACCGGACATGGATTATACTACATATTTGAGGAGAATTATTAAAGAGAAGAAGGGACCTATTTACGACAAATTTGGGAATAAAATCGGTGAACACAAAGGGATTTTTCATTACACCTGGGGACAGCGTAAAGGCATCGGGCTAAGTGATAGAGAGCCATATTATGTGATAAAGATCGATCCAATAAATAATGCAATCTATGTGGGTAAAAGACAGGATGTGTATAAAAAAAATTTGCTTGCCGATGATTTAAATTTTATCGTCCCGGTTGATTTTAGCAGAACAATAAATGTTCTGGCAAAGACCAGGTATGTAGCACAACTCGGGTCCGCGACGGTTTCTTTTGAGAACAACAGGGCAAAGGTGTGTTTTGAAAAACCACAGTGGGCAATGACACCCGGACAATCAATTGTCTTTTATGAAAACGATATAGTACTAGGCGGCGGAATAATAATAGAAATAATTGATTAAGGCAACCTGAAGACATTGGATGATGAGTTATTATCTAACTGGTGGTAAGCCTTGCCTCAAGAGGTTCAACATTTCTTGGGCATTTTTGTGCCTTGGTTTTTCACTCAAAACCCGGCGATAACAGTATTCAGCCTTGTCGAATTTTTGCATGAAATGGTAGATAAGACCGAGTCGAAAATATATTTCAGCTCGGTGATATTCAGCACTCTTTAAGGCATTTAAATAAAGAATCTCAGCACTCGGAAAATCCAGTTTTATGGAGGCAAAGAATGCCATTCTTGCTAAACTCACCGGATAGGTTTGTTTTTTATAAAGACTTTCAAAAAAAAGGGCAAAGAGTGATTTCTGGGGCTTGCGTAATATATGCCATATTTTTTGTTCATTCAAATCGGTATCAATCCCTAAATCCTGTATCGTTTTAGAAAGAGAAAATTGTTTAAATTGTTCTGCATATCCATTCCTTGCATATATCACCGAGGTTTCATCCCAGTAAATAATGTTCCACTCCTGTGAGTTTTCTAAATCAATATCCCAGATGAATGCCTCAGGATAGGAATAATCAAATATTATTAAATCGGGATGGTATTTTTTAATGAGTTTGATTATACCCCCGGGCTGATGGCTTTCATGAAACTCTTTGAATAATTCTTCTTTTATAACTTCAAGCCGACCATCAATATAAACGGGTTCACGAACAGACCATATCAACCAACTTCCCCGATTCATATCATTCAATATTTTGCCTTTAAGGTTATTTTTATTAATGAATTCACCGGCTTTGATCGGTTGGATATCCGGGTCAAACCCAATGCCAAATTTCCCTCCACCCCTTATAGCATAATATCCATTGTTGGCGATGTGGATGATGAAGAGCAATATAAAAATTGTTGTGAGCCCTGCACTTAAATCTTTTAGTGGATCGGCAATTTTTATGAATTTTCTTATTGCTGGTATTAATTTGTTGATGCCGACACCTGTGAGCTGTACCGCTACTATCATAAATAAAGGTATGTTGCGCACCGCGGTGACAGATAGATAACCAAAGGCAACGAGAAGGAGATATTCATGGATTTTTCTTTTATTTCTATTAACGAAAAGCAACAAAATGGAGAGTGCAAGAAATGTAAAATAGATAAAAAGGGCGGTATGTGAGGTGAGTAAAAATCCCCGTGCCGAGAATGGCGAGGCAAATTCGGTTATTGCATCTTTAAAAACACTTGAGTGCTGGAGCCTTGTGAAAAGATAAAAGGGAAAGAAAATGCCTTTTATATGATAAGGATTAAGAAATGATACAAATACAGATATTCCACTCCATTTAAGCAATTCTTTAAATTTTTTTCTATCATTGAAGAATGTGCTGATAAGATAGCTGAATAAAATTACCCATCCCAAGATAAATAATCCATGGAAATTAACCCAGAACAGCTGGATGAACGGTAATAGAAACAAAAGATTTGTTTTATGGAAATAAAAACGGTCAAGGATGAATAACATCAGCACCATAAAAATATAGGTAAATATCTCAGGCCTCACACCGAATCTTATTTCAAATGCAAAGATGCTCGTTAGAATTAAAATAGATGCCAACCAGGTAGGGATTGAAGAATCTCTCAGACGCAGATATAATAAAATGAAAAGGATTAAAATCAAAATGCTATTAAAGATTGATATCGCACCATCACCCAAAAGTTTGAAAATGATAAATAAAATTACCTGATAGAGCCAGTACATTGCAATATACTCATGATGGCGTACCGTATAAGTAAACTGGTCATATTGGTGAAACGACTTATTGGTTAGCATCCATTCGCCACCCCGAAGGTGAAAACCAATATCGGTATCATAGATTTTGCGCAGGGAGAGGATAAAAACAAGGGCGAAGGTGAGAATGAGCACGAGATACCAGTAATTGAATTTCGGCTTTGCCATAACGAATTATATCTATGCAATTGCAATTGTCAAAGTATTAATCAAAGATATCCCTGTTTTGAGTTATTCAATTCCTGAATTACTTTCTTGACTAAAAACAGATTTTAGTTATCATAATTCAGGCTATGTCCGAAAGACTGGATTTAACTGATTTTGAGAATTTTCTAATTAGTCAAGGAAATGAGTTGAATACAATCCAGTCCTATTTACTGGATATAAAACAATTGGGTTTATTTTTAGAATCGCATAATAAGAGTTTGCCTGTTGCAGGTATTAATGACCTGCGCGCATTTATTCATTCTTTGTTTGATATGGCCTTGAGTCCTGTCTCTATCAATCGCAAGATTTCGGCAATGAGGTCTTACTATTCATTTCTTTACTCAAACAACCGCATTGAGAAAAATCCGGCTTCGGATTTGGATATTCTGAAGGTCGGCAGGAAATTACCCCCGACTTTATCAGTAGAAGAAGTTAACGCAATAATTGAATCTGCGGATGAAAAGGCGCCGGCGGGATTGAGAGACCGGGTATGTCTTGAATTACTCTATGGCTCAGGCTTACGCATTTCTGAATTGTTGAACTTGAAAACCAGTGACATTATGATGCAGGACGAGTTATTAAGTATCATCGGTAAAGGGAATAAACAGCGATTCGTGCCTTTCGGAAAAAAGGCACTTTGGGCAATTCAGGAATACCTCCGGCATGGTCGACCTACGCTGCTAAACAAGAAGAAGAGCCCGTATTTTATTTTAAACGCCCGGGGTAATAAACTATCCAGAATGGGTTTTTTAAAAATCCTGCATAAATATCTCATTAAGTCAGGGGTAAGAAAAAAAGTCACTCCCCATACCTTCCGGCATTCCTTTGCTACACATCTATTACAGGCAGGTGCAGATTTGAGAGCGGTTCAGGAATTATTAGGACATTCAGATATTTCCACGACCCAGATTTATACCCATATTGACCGTGAATACTTAAAACAGATTCACCGGGAACACCATCCCCGTGAGAGAGAGATATGAATCTATCCCGGCAGAAAAAGATAATACTTCTGATTGTCGGAGTAGTATTATTTACTTTCATCTTTCTTTTTCCCTGTTTGCAAAATGGTTATTGCAACTGGGATGATTACCACCTGATAACTGCTAACCACTCAATAAAAGAGTTATCCTGGCAAAATATCAGGGAAATCTTTACCTCAGGTTATGTTGGAACATATATACCGCTTACGGTTGTATCATTTGCGCTGGAGAACAAATTCTTTAAACTCAATCCTTTTGTTACTCACTTGATAAATCTTATTTTACATTTGCTTAATATAATTCTCGTCTTTGTGATGATTTATTTTTTAAGTAACAATTTATTGATTTCAACAATTGTTAGTCTCCTCTTTGGTATCCATCCATTACATGTGGAATCGGTTGCCTGGGCGACCGAGAGAAAGGATATGCTCTATTCATTTTTCTTTTTAAGCAGTTTGATGCTTTATCATTTATACAGACAAAATGAGAAAAAAATTTACTATTTTTTCTCGCTCCTGTTTTTTATTTTTTCTCTATTAGCAAAACCAATGGCAGTTACCTTGCCTCTGGTATTAATTCTGCTTGATTATTACTATGAAAAAAGATTTTCAATAAAACAGATTTTTTCAAAGATTGTTTATCTAATACCGGCAATATTATTGGGCATAATCAATATCCATTTTCAAGGTTCGGGTTCTTTATCTCTTTTCAATTATTTGAAGCACATCTTCGTTTTTTTCTACAATTTACTTTTTTACCTCTATAAGGTGATTTTGCCAATAAATCTTTCGGCATTTTATCCTTATCCTAATAAATTCGAAAAATATTTACCGCCCATATTTTTTATTGCACCCCTTATTGTAGCTTTTTTCGTCTATCTTATTATCTGGACAAGGAGATATACCCATAAAATAATTTTTGGTTCATTATTTTTTATTGTAACTATTTTTCCGGTCAGTCAGTTAATTCCCTTGGTAGCTCCGGCAATAGCGGCTGACCGTTATGTATATGTACCTTCAATTGGATTATTTTTACTCTTTGGGCTACTTATTGATTGGTTGTATAATAAATGGTTAGTGACTTCAAAGGTGCTTAAAAATATCTTAGTTGTGCTTTTAATAGTAATTTTTGTGCTGTTGGGCTTTGTTTCTTTTAACCGCTGTAAGGTTTGGAAGGATAGTATTACACTCTGGAGCGATGTTCTTAAAAAATATCCCCGAAATGGCATTGCCTATAATAACCGCGGTAATGCATATAAATTCATTGGCGAGTATGGCAAAGCAATTGAGGATTTTAATAAAGCGATAGAGTATTCCCCTGAATTGGTATTACCTTATTTCAACCGGGGTACGGTATATGAGCGTCTTGGTCAATATGACAAGGCGATTGCGGATTTAACTACTGCCCTCAACATCCAACCCACATTTGCAATGGGCTATGTTGACAGGGGGGCAATATATGTCAGGATTGGCGAATATGACAAGGCATATAATGATTTGACACGGGCAATCCAGTTGAATCCTAACAGTGCTGAATCTTACTACAATCTCGGTGTGCTTTATTTCAATTTAAAAAACTACAATCTGGCAATGGAACATTATAATAAAGCAATCGCAATTGATCCATATCTTGCGGTGGCATATTTGAGTAAGGGTGATATTTATTTTATCTATGGTGATTTTGGTAATGCCATTGAATATTATACAAAAACATTACAAATAGACCCTTTAAATGTTGATGCGTACTATAATCGGGCAGTGGGTTTTACGAGAATCCATAACCTTGAACAGGCACTTGGGGACTATAATCAGGCGTTAAAGTTGAAACCAAATTTCGTTCAGGCATATAATAATCGGGGAAATATTTATTTTGATTTTGATGAGTTTGAAAAGGCAATTCAGGATTATACAAAGGCAATTGAACTTGATTCTAATTATGCACCGGCTTATTATAATCGGGCAGTTGCTTATTATACGCTTGGTGAATTAGATAAAGCCCGTAAGGATGCTGATATTTTAAAAAAATTGGGTGTCATCCCGGATTCAAATTTTTTGAAATTGTTGAATAAAAAGAAATAAGGAGGTCTGATGGACTATCATATTCTTGTGATAAACCCTGGGGGTGGTTCAACCCGGATTGCAGTCTATAAAAATGAACAACCAATTTTTGAGGAAAATATACGCCATCATCACGAGGAATTGAAGCAATTTCCAAAACTCATTGACCAGTATCCGTGGCGAAAAGAGAAGATACTTGACTATCTAAAAAGTAAAGATTTTGAATTAAAAAGCTTGAATGCAGTAGTGGGCAGGGGTGGTCCGTTAAAGCCACTCACGAGTGGGACCTATCTTGTTAATGAAAAATTAATTGAGGATATTAAAAATGGCAATTATCAATCTGAGCATCCTTCGCTACTTGGAGCAATGATAGCAAAGGAGATTGCAGATAATGTTAAAGTAAAGGCTTATTTTGTTGACCCAGTTTCAGTTGATGAATTCTGGGAATTATCAAGGTTTTCAGGATTGAAAGAGATAAATAGAAAGGCATTAAGCCACGCCTTGAATGTTCGGATGGTGGCAAAGAAGACAGCAAAAGAATTGCAAAAACCCTATGACCAGTGCAATTTTATCATCGTCCATCTCGGCACAGGAATTACCGTTGCCGCACATCTGCAGGGCAAACAGGTTGATGCATCAAATGCAAATGAAGATGGTCCTTTTTCACCCCAGCGAACCGGTGCGCTCCCCACAATCCCGCTTGTGGAATTATGCTTCAGTGGAAAGTATAGTGAGTCAGAGATTAAAAAGAAATTGCTAACCGAGGGTGGATTGCTTTCTTATCTGGGTACGGATGATATTCAGGAAGTTGAAAAAAGGATTGCGGGTGGTGATAAATACGCTGAGCAGGTTTACAACGCACTTATTTATCAGGTGGCAAAGGAGGTTGGTGCATATGCAGTGGTATTGAAAGGAAAAATTGATGCGATAATAATTACAGGCGGAATTGCCCATTCTGAAAAGTTTGTCAATAATTTAAAATCCTGGATAGAATTTCTATGCCCTAAGTTTTTTATCTATCCGGGTGAAGGCGAGATGGAGGCATTGGCACTCGGTGTTCTTCGGGTTCTCACTGGCGAGGAAACAGCAAAAGAATATAAATAAAAATTGAGGCGTTTTAAGTTCCTTGCTCTTTTAAAGGCTTATGCGGTAATAATGATGATTCAGGGACACACCCTGGACGCAGTTCTCAATTTAGAAGCAAAGCAAACCGGTTTATATCAGTTTATGCATATCCTAAGAGGACTTACTGCACCTGCATTTCTAATTGCCAGCGGTTGTGGACTTGCATTTTCTATTTGTAGAAAGAAAAATCTGAAGGGGCTGGAGATTCTTAAACAACGGATTCTCAGAATTTTGCCAATTCTACTTATCGGATATTTCCTTCATCTACCAAGATTTTCTCTTCATCAACTCTTGACCCAGGTATCTAAAGAAGAAATTATACAGTTCTTTCAATGTGATATACTCCAGGCGATTGGCTGGACGATAATAATACTACAGGTGATTTTGATTTTTGTTAAGGCAAAAAAAATAATAATAACAGGTTCAATAATTGGTGTGCTTTTAATTCTTTATTTCACCCCTGCAGTAAATAATAGCATTACCGCACCGAACTTCTTTACCCAGTTATTGACCCCGAAATTCGGCTCAATTTTCCCCTTATTCCCGTTTTCTTCGTATTTAATCTTCGGCTTGCTGTTTGGGTTTCTGTTTTATGAAGTCAATCAAAAAATTGAAGGTGGGCGTCTTAATCTGCTCATATTTATCTCTGGATGCATTTTCTTCGGCTTTTCTTTTTTGGCAAAAATAGAAGATTTCAATCTGTTTTATTTGCGCACTGGATTGCTGTTAATGTTGATAAGTCTATTTTTGCTTGTTGAAACGAAAAAGGGCGCTATTTTAGATTTTTTTGTTATAATCGGTCAGGAATCTCTGTTGATTTACTTTGTCCATCTCATTATCGTTTATGGTTCTGTGCTTAATGTCAAAAACAATTTTGTAGCACTTTTTGGTAATTCTTTGAATACTGCATCAAGCATCTTCCTTGCAATCTCACTGATATTATTTATGCTTGCACTGGGTTATTTATGGCATTATTCAAAGATTAAAAATCCGGTTGTAAGCAAAGTATTGCGAAATTGCCTGATTGCATTAATTCTTACAAGATTTTTATTTAGTTTGAATTGATTTTTATAAATACGATAGCCCTTCCTATCTCAGGAGAATTAGCTTTTCTACCACATTGAAACCAGCCGTCTCTAATTTGCCAAAATATACACCCGCAGGAAGTTTGCGACCGGAATTATCACAACCATCCCAAACAACTTGGTTATCTGGTTTAATGGTTAGATGGTTAAATTGTTTTACCACCTGACCAGTAACATCGTAAATCTTCAATCTAACATCTTGTATCCTGTGTTCTGTATCCAGCATTTGATTTTTCAATATTCGGTATCTAATCTGGATCTCTTTATTGAATGGATTGGGAAAGGCTTCTAATTGTAGATTGCCGAATGCGGATTGCAATCCTGTATTTTCTTCTATTCCTGTATAACTTCTGATTCCCAGATAAATCCGGCAGGCAACAGGGGTTCCATAAAGTAATGTCCAGTAAGGGTCATCATTGTTGCCGATATGGGCAAGATAAACATAAAATGCCCGCATCCTTGAAGTATCAATCCTCTTTGCCAGCTGGGGTAATCCGGGATTGTAACTTAAAGATTGGGTACAATTAATTGGTTGTCCCCAGGTTATCCCATTATCTGCTGACCAGACCATATAAAAATCCCACCAGTTTGATGGACCACTTCCCATATTCCTTGAACGGCAATACAAAACTGCACAGTAATTCCCACCTGTGGCAATCGTTGGATAAAAACAAACTGTATCAGGAATACTTACAAGCATTACTGGTGGCACACCAGATGCATACGAGACATATATCCGGTAAGTATTATCAGCTGACGAATGGGCATTAAAGACAATCCTTGGTTCCCCATTATCGGTCAATGCCATCTGCATAGCACCGATACTTAAGGATTCTGCTGGATATGGTATAGACCATTGTTGAGGTGGAGTCCAGTTCACACCATCTATTGTGGTTCGGTAATAGAACAGTGAATCAGCAATGTCTCTATATAAAACATAGAATATCCCGCCATTACAATCACAGCCAATATAGGAGCCATTAGCGGCTATCACACCAGAAAAAATTAACTGAGAAAGATTTGCATTCCAGGTGCGAGCAAGGATTTGATTGTTAGTAGTAACGCCGATAAAAACAACATTTGAATTTAGAAGTTGCTTGCCAATGACTTTGTGTGCATCTAAATCTCCGATGCCGACATCAACTGGTGTATCTGTGATTTTCTGCGCGCCCATTCCGCCCCAAGCACCGGCGATAAGGAACGGGAATGAAATGTACAAATTTGCACCGGTGATGGCGGTTGGATACCGAGCAGGACCTAATTGTCCCTGATAGATTTCTTCTGTTATAAAACCTGAGAGGTCTCCAGGAGCTTTAGTGATGTTGAGATTACCAGAAGCTATAAATCCACGATTGACGATTAGTATTGTATCAAGTGCTGGACCGAAACTAATACTTTCATGAACCTGGAGAAAGAGTGTATAACCATTGGCACTGGAATCCACGCAGATATGGATATCCTGGGCAAAACAAAGCCCAATACTTATTAACACTACATATAAAAATCTTTTCATATTAACCTCCTATTTTGATTACTTTCCTTATGGCAGATGAACTGCCAAATTTTAAAAAAATAAAATAAATACCGGGAGGGAGTGTCCTCCCCAAATTATCATTACCCGACCAGAGAATGCTGGATTCACGATTCAGGATAAAGGATGTAGAATTAAAAGATTTAACAACCTGACCTGAAACATCGTAAATCCGTAACGAAATTGCGGACTGCGGAATGCGTTCGTCACTCAGCCTGCTGGATTGGAATCTAATCACGCAGTTATTTGTAAATGGATTGGGATAGACTGATAATTGCGGATTGCGAATTGCGAAATCCGAAATTTCAGTTTCTTCAACTCCGGTTCGTCTTTTGATGTAAAATGGATGGGATACGATTGAATCATACCGCAGATAACCTTTCACCGCAACCCAGAATCTGTTTGACATATTGCTCTGGGTATCAGGCACCACCCACTGACAGATGGTATCAGTGGGCAACCCCTGATATACCAAATGGCATCCCATCTGCGGATGCGCCCAGTAAAGCCTCAAGGAATTAAGGCTCGTAGTCTCATCAAGTTTCCATCGCAAATTCACGGTATCATTTGCCCACAATGTATCATATTTTGCTGGATAAATCCAGATAACATCGGGCTGTTTTTCATAGATATAGGTCTTTGCTGGTGGTGTGGCACCTGTACTTCCACCTGAAACAACGACTTCTGCCACACCATTCTGGTTTAAGTCATAAACAAGTAATTGACCATCGGTCAGGTCAGCAAAATACCACCTATCCCAGATTGAGACAAAGGAATTTGGACCAACACAATCCCAGACATTCAACATCAGACCACCAAATGTCACCATCTCATCCTTTCCATCGCCATCAATGTCACCACAAGCAATATCACCATGGGTTAGTGAACCACCGTAGTAGTAAAAATACTGCCAGACCTTCTCGTAGCTATTATTTCCATTTGTCTCAAACATTGTAAAACACCAACGGTTATAGGCAAAGGTTGCTACGATAAATTCTTTTTTCCCATCGCCATCCATATCATTCCCCTTCGCAGTAGAAAAAGCATTACCAAAACCAGGAGGGGATTGACAAGTCCAGACCAATTGAAAACTATCAACGCCAATGTTAGTATTTTCCCACACATAAACCTTGCCATCGATGTCGCCGCCAACCATCTCTAATAATCCATCATTATCAAAATCATTTACTTGCATTTCACCCGGTCCACCACCTGATGGAAGCCAGAGTGAGTCAATAAGTTCGTAGTGATTATCCTGAGAATTCTCAAAGTAGAACAAATCAATCTTCCATATTGGCGCGATAAGATTCATTTTGCCATCCTGATCAAAATCCGCAAATACACCAGGAAAAACGGTATATGCTTGTTCAGAATCAGCCATGGGACGATTCCACACCAAAGAATCAGGATAGTTATTGAAATTCCTACTTTCCCACACACCTATACTACGTCCATAAGGTGCGGATTGACCATAGGCATCAGTGAGGGAATCATTATCGCCATTTCCCACCGTTTGAATATCAACATCAAATAACCTTGTCTCAGCATATTGGTTATTGCCTAAGTGTTCATAAACCATCGTTCCTGTGTCAGGTGGAGAACAAAAGTATAGTTCCGGAATTCCATTATGATTTCCATCATAAGCACAGGGAGGGAAGAGAGTGCCGTGTGGGAAATAGGCGGTCTGTTTGAAGATTGCATTCCACAGGACAAATAAAAGTAATAGTTGCGGCATACTTTTCTCCCTTATTACGGTGGGAGAACCAATGCGGTTCTCCCACCAATAGTATGTTTTTACCTTAGCAGAACGAGCTTACGCGTCAGACAGTCTTTACCATTTTGAAGAATGACAAAGTAGATACCTGCGGAAAGTTCTATGCCGTTATCGTTAGTTACATCCCAAACAATTTCGTTGAATGGAGAATTGATTACATGGTTAAATGACCTTATAAGACGACCTGAGGCATCGTAAATCTTGAGAGTTGCAGGAGATTGATTGGGAAGCGAATAGCGAA
>CAZLGA010000016.1:0-39809 GCA_964559225.1 uncultured bacterium
ACCTTTTTAGATTCCGAAACAAGTTCGGAATGACAGTAAGGGATAGTTCGGAATGACAAGAAGTGATAGTTCGGAATGAAATGATAGAATGAAATGAGAAGATGAATGGTTCAGAATGACAAAGAATATGGTGTTGGAATGACAAAGGGGATATAACTTTATTTCCTAATTTTAACAAGCGAAAAGTGAGGAGGACTCAGTATACAATACATTAGATTTTTTTTAAAAATAGATATACTTACCGCAGCGAACATATGAATTTATCACTACATTTTTCGGGATAACATTTTTTTATATAATCAGTATTTAAATTTTTTTGGGATTCATAACTAAATAAAGTCCCTTGAAATCTTATCTTAGTTCAGTATAATTTTCTATGAAAATTCTTATTCTTGCAGTTCCCATTGGTGCGGGTCATTTAAAGGCAGCAAATGCAATAAAACAAGCTGCAGAAAAATTATCTCCGGAATCAGAGGTCAGATTTGAAGATTGCTTCAATTGGGTACTTCCACTATACGGTTTGATGTACAAAAATATTTATGAATTCTGTCAGAAGAATGCAATCTGGCTTTTGAAGATTTTCTATCGAGGAATGGGTGTGAAAACTGGCGGTGATGAAAGACTTTATAAATTTCATAAACTAACTGCCTATAAATTTGCCCATTTGCTCAATGAATACAAACCAGATTATGTGTTATGCACACATTTCTCCCCTGCATATTATTCTGCATTATACAAAAAGATATTTAATTATCGGCTGGGTGTGGTAATCACTGATTATTATATTCATCCGCACTGGGTTAATAAAGAGATTGATGACTATTTTATACCGAATGAAGATCTGAGTGAACAGATATTAAAGTATGGAATTAAAGGAGCACAGCTCTATCCATTTGGTATTCCGGTAAACATTGCTCTGGAAGGCGAGATTAATAAAGATGCAGCAAGACAAAGATTTGGATTATCTTTAGAAAGGATTTCGGTTGTGGTGATGGGCAGTAAGGTCTTTGGTGGAGAGTGGTTTGAGATCGTTCAGGAGATTGTTGGTTTTGATTATGATTTGTTTGTTTTGTGCGGGGAGAATAAAAAAGCAATGGAGAAGATTAAAGGTCTAAGTGGTAAGGCAAATTTAAAAGTTTATGGAATGGTTGATAGAATACAGGAATTGATTGCAGTTTGTGATATTTTAATCACAAAGGCAGGTGGTATTACAACAACCGAAGCAACAAAGGCTGGTCCCTGCCTTTTGTTTGCTAATTCAATACCGGGTTTGGAAGATAAGAACGAAGAATTTTTTATAAGCCATAACGCAGGATTGAAAATTACAAAAGATAATGCAAAAAAGGTTATGACCGATTTGCTTTGCCATAAAGAAAAGATTCTTCAAATGAAAAAAAATCTTTTAAGACTTGGTAAAACCAATTCCGCTTTAAATATTGCCCAGGTAATACTAAAAAGCCGAAAGGTAAATTTACATTGAAAGATTTATGGGTCAACCCGTTTCACTGGGGGCGAATCTTTGATAAATCGTTGTTTTTTAATTAATTAGCAAAAGGATATGACCAGAGAAGATTTTGAGGATATTGTTAAGGAGTCCTTGAAAAAATTACCAAAAATTCTGCAGGATAAATTAGTAAATGTAGAGATTGTTATTGAAGATAAACCTATACCACAAAAAACCCTTTTAGGTCTTTATCAGGGTGTACCTTTAAAGCAAAGGGGATTCTGGTATGGCAATGTTCTACCTGATAAAATCACATTGTTTAAATATAATATTGAAAGCTCCACAAAAAATGATGAGGAGACGAAAAAATTGATTTATGAAGTTCTTCTTCATGAAATTGGCCACTATTTTGGATTTGATGAAACTGAACTACAGAATATGGCTTCGCATAAATAGCGTACTGCATACTATGTTGCTGTTTTCAGCAAAATTAATGTCGAGTTATTGTGATTGAAGGAATAAGAGTATTTCATTGTTTTCAGGATTTATTTTCAGCGCCCTTTTGAATGCTTCTATCATTGACTGCCGATTCCTTCTGTTTTGATATATCAACCCTTCAATAAAATACTGCTGACCCTGTAGATATCGTTCTAATTTATTAAAGTCTTCAATACCCTCAATAATTTTACCGACATTAACTCTTTGGTCAATTACAGCATTGATATTAATTTCCCAGTTTTCATTCTTCAAACTTAATGGTGTAAAGAATTCTAAGATTGGCTGGTCATCTGTATTTATCTTTGCTCCGAGTGAAAGATGATTAATTGCTTCTGTATCAAGAAGATAAGAGACTGCAAGAAGATAAGGGTCGTCCAGCATTTCATCTTTTATGTTTTTCAGCGATTCAAATTTTATCGTTTGGGGATATTTTGTTCCCACAAGTATACCGTGAGAATAGCCGAGCCAGATTGAAGTATATGGAAAAACATCAGCAAAAGTTTTTATCAAAGATTTGAATTGAACCAGACTTAATTTATGAAATGGCAGATACTGACAAACTACACCTTTTTCAGTTAAATGTTCTTTGCATAGCATGAAATATTCTCGGGTGTAAAGACTTCCGCTACCCAATATGGGATGGGTGGGATCACAAGAAATGATGTCATATCTTTTTTTAGTTAATAATAAAAAATTTCTACCGTCATTGAAAATAAAATTTACTACTGGATTATTGAGAATATAATTGTTGAAATTTGCAAAATATTTTGCTGCCTCGCGTAAGCCTGGACAAATTTCGACACAGTCTATCTGTTTTACATTATATCGTGCAATTGCTGAAGTCGTTATACCCACTCCAAAACCAATGACTAATATGTCTTCCGCGTCGGGATTGAAAACGAAAGGGAGATTCCCCAGCATTTTTACAACCTTTAATGCATCATAGGTTGTTCCAATTACAGCACTGTTATTTACATAACACGACCTTATCCCCGTAAGGCGGTCTTCACTCACAATTACAGTTCCATCCCGTGTTTCTTTATAATATAAAACACGGTCCTGTCTGCCTGGTGAGTGATAAATGGAAGGCGGGAGAATAAATATATTTTTTATTGAATAAAAGGTAATAATGATTGCACAAACAAAAATTATAATATTTAAGAGTTTCTTTTTTAAGTATAGCGTAAAAACTAAGCCAATCAGCAAATTTATAAAAGCGATAACAATTAATCCCCTTATGATGCCAAGATAGTGTATCAAGAGGATACCCGCAAATAAAGAACCGAATGCACTGCCAAGTGTGTTTGAGAAATAAACATTGCCCAATCTTTTGCCAAGCTCTTGAATTTTCTGACCATATAAAGAAACAATTAGAGGAAAACTTATCCCCATAAATATAGTCGGCACAAAAACTATAACTACAGAAAGAATGAGTGCGGGTAGAAACATTCTGAAGACAGGTATTTGGAGAGTATTCTGGAACAAAAAAAGTAATACCGGTAGTTTATGTAAAAACAGACATCCAATCAGGATTGATAATCCTGTTAGAATCTGAACTATGGCAAAGATATGGTAAAAGTATAATTTTTTTGATAAAGCCGTAAATATAATACTGCCAATAGAAATGCCGGCCAGAAAGACGATAAGAATTATGGTGAATGTGTAGGTGGAATTCGTAAGAAAAATTGATAATGCGCGAATCCAGAAGACCTCACACGCAAGGCTGGCAAAACCTGTGAGCCCGGCAATGAATGGAAGGTATTTCTTTAAATTGTTAATATCTCTCTGTTTGAAAGCCTGTGGAACCGATTTAGAATCTTTATTTTCTACGGATATTTTTGAGTGCGCTAAAAGCATAAAAATACCAATTATAAGATTTATTAAAATTGCAATTAACTGGGTTGTAGAAAGTCCAAGATTTCTAATAAAAAAGAATCCTGTTAGTAATGCACCAATTACACCACCCAAGGTATTCAGTCCGTATAATAATCCAATTCCATTTTTGATTTTATTTTCATCCTGTACATAGAGTTTCGTCATTACTGGAAATGTTCCGCCCATTAAAAATGTGGGAACGAATAATATTGCAAACGTTATAATAAATATAAGAAGTGATGAGCCTGATTGGTTCAAGTGGATAAAATTTAAAATACCTTTATATAAACTTGGAAATTTATGTGTGAAAATAAGTAATAATAGAGAGGATAAACCGATTCCCATTTGAAGATATGCAAATAATTTATTGTAATTTTTAATTCTATCAACATAAGAACCATAATATAATCCACCGAGGCCAAGTCCTAACATAAATGTAGTTATCACAATTGTATTTGCTACAGTTGTGGAACCAAATGCGAGTAATAGCAATCTTGCCCATGCCACTTCATAGATGAAAACAGAAAAACCCGAAAAGAAATATAGCATTAAATATAAATTCATTGAGTGAGTATAATTGAGAAAATAATAAAGTCAAGTTTAAAAAACTTTAGTCTATTGACCATTAGATGTTTTTTCAATATACTCAATTTGATGGAAGAAAATATTATTAATCAGGGTGATTTGGTTCTGATATACCTTGATGAAAAAAGACAATTTTTAGTCCAGGCTATTTCAAAACTAAAATTATCAACAGATTTTGGAGATATTAAGATTGATGAGATTATAAATAGAGAATTTGGTTATATTGGTAAAACACATCTAGGCAGAAATTTTTATTGTCTTAAGCCCACCACGAGTGATTTAATGTTGAAAATAAAGCGAAGGACAACGATTGTATATCCAAAAGACTTGGGTTATCTATTATTTGAGACTTCAATAGGGCCTGGTTCAAAGGTAATAGAAGTTGGAACCGGAAGTGGTGCATTGACGTTGTTTTTAGCAAAGATTGTTGCACCTGATGGTGTTGTCTATTCGTACGAGAGGAATGATGAATTTCTTGAAAATGCAAAAAAGAATGTAGAAAAAATCAAATATACAAGCAAGATTGAATATTTTCTTAGGGATGTGGCAACCGAAGGTTTCATTCAGAAAAATGTTGAGGCAGTATTCATTGATGTCCCGGAACCATGGGATATCGTGCCGAAGGCATTTGAATCGCTTAAAAGTGGGCACCATCTCGTAAGCTGGAGTCCGAATGTTGAGCAGGTAAAGAAGACCGTTGACACACTGGAGAAAATAGGTTTTATTCGTATCAAAATTTGCGAAATTTTACAGCGAGAACTTTTGGTAAGGGAAAGGGGAACTCGTCCAAGAGAAAGGGGAATTACGCATACTGCTTATCTTGTGAGTGCGACCAAGATATCTATTTGAATATCAAAAATTAAATTTCATTCCAGATAAACCAAAGGGTCAACAGGTTTGCCTTCTTTTCTTAATTCAAAATGGAGCATTGGTCCTGACAATGAACCGCTTTCACCGACCCTGCCAATTATTCTCCCTGAAGGTACTTCATCACCGACTTTTACAAGGATTTCTGATAAATGTCCATAAAGTGAATAAAAGCCATCCTGGTGGTCGATTACAACTAAATCACCATATCCAATAAATTTTCCTGCATACACAACTTTGCCCCGGGCAACTGCATAAACATTTTCTCCATAGTTGCTCAAGATATCAATGCCATTATTTTTTGTGGTCGTATTATACTTAGGATGAATAACCTTACCGAATTTTGTGCCTACAGAACCTTTGCAAGGCCAAGGTAATTTACCTTTGTTAATCTCAAAATAACTCTTTGCGCTTGCTTCTTCCTTTTCTTTCTTTTTTCGGAGAGAAACAATCAAATCTTCGAGTTTACGCTGTGCACTCTTCAGTTCTTTCTCGACCTTTTTTTTCTCATTTTCCTGTTTCGCAATCGCGTCAAGGATTTTTCTCTTTTCTTGTCTTTCCTTATTCAACTGTTCAAGTTCCTGTTCTTTTTCATGACGTCTTGTTTCTAATAACGAAATCAGTTGCTCGCGTATTTTTTTATCAGCAAGATATTTTGTCCAATCATTTTTAAATTCAAAGAACATTTTTCTGTCATTTTTTGCAAGAATCTGGAGATAATAGGAAGTTGAAAGGATCTCAGGTATTGATTTTGATGAAAATAAAATCTCCAATTTGTAGAAAGGCGTCCATTTATAAAGGCGGATTAATCTTTCTTTCAATTCCTCTTTTTGATATTTCATCTTTGATTCCAGTCTTGCAATTTCGCGATTTAATTCTGCAACCCTCATCTTCTCTTCATATTCTTGGGCAGTAAGTTTTTCAATATACTCTGTAGAAAGGTTTATGGCCTCATCGATTTTTTCAATCCTGGCAAGGGCACCTGATTTTTCTTTTTCAATCTGTTTAATTTCTTGTCTTACTTCACTCAATTTTTTCTTAAGGTCATCAAGTTCTTTCTGCTTTTGATTTATTTGTAAAAATAAACACAAAAATATTAAAACAAATTTCATTTTAGGAACCTTCTCAATGCAATACTTGAACCTATTATACCAAATATCATACCGAATAATATGATACCAAGAAAGAATAAAGTTTTGGGAAAGAACGGAATATTGAAAAATGATGATGCAATTCGAACGGATATTGCAAGAAGAATATAAGCAATGATACCGCCGAATACACCTTGTATCAATCCCTGAAATACAAATGGAATCGTTATAAATGTATCGGTTGCACCAACGAGTTTCATTATCTCAATCTCAGTAGCATGGGCAAAGATTGTTAGTTTAATAGTCTGGAATATGACGAATATCACAGAAAGGGTGATTATTATTAATAAGCCAATATCAAAGAATAACATAATATTTGTTATCCTTTTTAATTGTTCCACAAGTTCTCCACCGTATATTGTATCTTTTACACCCTTGAGTAATAAAACTTTCGTGCTGATTTCTTCTAATCCTTTTGTATTACGATATTGTGGCTCAAGTTTTATTCTTATTGATGCAGGTAATGGATTGTCTTCAAATACACGAACTATTTCTTTAGTTTCAGCAATTTCTTCTTGGAGTTGTTTTAATGCTGTTTCAGCCGATACATAGACGACTTCCTGAACGCCGGCGATCTTTTGAATACTATTTTTTAGCCAATTGATATCGGTCCGTTCTTCAAGAAACGCAATTATTTCAATCTTTTCATCAAGGAGATTTGCCATTTTATAAAGATTGACCGTTACTAATCCAAAAATTGATAATAAATAAAAAGATATCGCAGCAACGAGCAAAGAGAGAATGAATAAAGAACGGCTCCTGATTATTGTTCTGAACCCTTCCCTTATTCCAATGCGTAATGACATATCAATCCTTTTTCATTTATCAGAGACAATTTTTCCATTTTCCAGATGGATGATGCGTTTTTTTGCCTTGCGTACGAGTAATTGATTATGCGTTGCCATCAGAACAGTTGTGCCTTTGTAATTAATATCCAGCAAAATCTCAAGGACTTCCTGGGAACTCTTCAAATCCAGATTTCCGGTTGGTTCGTCAGCAAGCAGGATGTAGGGGTCGCGCACTAACGCACGGGCAATTGCAATCTTTTGCTGCTCGCCGCCAGAAAGCTGGTATGGGTAGTTAAATTTCTTATGGCTCAATTTTACATAAGTTAAAATATCAAAAACTTTTTTCTTTAAATCCCTTGGAGGAATATCGGTTACTTCAAGTGCAAATGCAACATTTTCTTCAACAGTTCGGTCCTGAAGAAGTTTGAAATCCTGAAAAATAACGCCGATCTTACGACGGAATTCGGGTAATTTGTTACGTCTTAGAAAATGAAGATTGTAATCAAGAACTTTAATTGTTCCTTTTGTAATTTCTTCATCTTTGTATATGAGTCTAAGAATTGTGCTCTTCCCCGCACCGGTCGGACCGGTAATAAAAACGAATTCGCCTTTTTGAATTTCAAAAGAAATGCTATCAAGTGCGACCCAGTCTTTCTGAAAAATCTTTGTTACTTTATCAAAGACAATCATAGACTATTTATAATTGCCGCAAGATAGCCTGCCCCAAAACCATTATTAATATTTACCACTGCTACACCCGGCGCACAGCAATTCAACATCGTTAATAAAGGTGCAACGCCATTGAAGTTCGCACCATATCCAATACTTGTAGGAACAGCAATCACAGGTGCAGAGAATAATCCCCCTACGACTGAAGGAAGAACCCCATCCATTCCTGCAACAACGACAAGAACCCTTGCTTTTTTAATCTGATTTTTGAAATTCAAAAGTCTGTGCAATCCTGCAACACCAACATCATATATTCTCTTGACATTACTACCCATAATTTCGGCAGTGACTGCAGATTCTTCCGCCACAGGGATATCCCCGGTGCCAGCAGATATTACAATTACCAAACCTGATTTTTTCTTTTGTTTACCAATATAATACAATCTGGCTTCAGGATAATATCTGCCGGATTTAAATGCATTATCAAGCAATCCAGCAACAGAGGGGTTAACCCTGGTTAAAAGAACCTTTCTATTTACTTTAAGTATTTGACCTGCACACTGCACTATTTGTTCTTCAGTTTTACCCTGGCAGAGCACTACTTCAGGAAAACCTTTTCTAATCTCTCGGTGCAGGTCTAATTTTGCGAACCCGATGTCGCTTATTGTTTTTATAAATTTCTTTTTAATATTTGCACTCCTGACTAAAAGATCTGGGCGGAAAATTTATAGACCTCTGTATCCTTCGATTTATAAGCATCTTGTGGAAGTCCCGCCTTTAAACAGGTCTGTTCTAAAAATTCTTCAACCGTCCAACCATAATCAGTTGCCACCTGTGGTAAAAGCAGACCACTATGGTATCCACGGCGGATAAACAACCCATCTCTGCCAATGATAATATCGTTAAAGTTTTTCACCCTTTCCATTGGTGTGAGAATCGAAATTTCAATTTCAATCTCGGGAAGTTCTTTTTCATTCACAGGATTGAAACGCGGGTCATTGAGTGCCGCGGCTTTTGCCATCTCCAGAGTAATTTTATAAAGGGGTTCATCCGCGATGATGTGGCCAATACACCCTCTTAAACTTCCATGTTTGGTTATTGTTACAAATACACCGTAAGGTTCTTTCAATTTTTCAGGCACATCCTTGAGTTCAGGTGGTTTCTTACCTTTAACCACTGCCTCAATCGTCTTTCTTGCGATGTCCTTTAATATTTTCTTTTCGTCTTCTGTAAATCCGAGGTCAACGCCCACTTTTTCATGTTCTTGCTCCTTACCTTTAAAAAAAGCCGCAGAAAGATAACCAACGACCTGGGCATAATCACCGGTAACATTTCCGCTCGTTCCATAGATTAGCACTCTTGATCTGTCAGCACCCAATTTTTTTGAAGCAAGCATTACTGTAATTATTGGACCACCTCCACAAGCTTCGCAACTATCTGAAGAAAGCCTTTTATACAGGAGTTCGGGGTCAAATTTTTCTATAGCATCAATTACAAGATTATCAAGTTTTTCTGCAGTCTTCTGGTTATGGTAATGCGATAAGTCAGAACTCGCAATGATCAAAATTTTTTTATCTTTTGTAGCATTTACAAGTGCATCTGCAAGTGCAATACAGGTGTTATAATCCTGTGAACCCATAACTATTTCAACGAGTTTGAATTTTTTTAGGACCATTTGGAGAAATGGTATCTGTATTTCAACCGAATGCTCTTCAATGTGTGCCCTTGGGTCATATTTTATGATTTTCGCATTCTGTTTGATTATTTCATCTGCAAGTTCGGTATCAAAATCTATTCTGCCTAAGGGAGTTTTTCTCCCAGTCATTTTATCAACCGAAACACCATAAAATCCATGCCGATGGCTTGGTCCTATTACTATTACAGCATCAAAGTCTTTATTTTCCAGTAGTTTATAAGAGAATGCCGCAAATGGTCCAGAATACATATAACCTGCGTGGGGTGAAATCAGTCCATAGATTTCACCAGGAACCTTTGCCTGGGCATTTTTTAGATAAGTCTTTATCATTTCTTGCAAATCTTTTTCCCTTCCTGGATACCAGGAACCCGCATGGATTGATTCGCGATATTCTCCACCATTACAGTTTTGTGCCATGATTATAACTCCTATGAGAAAAATTTTAATAATAACTCTGAACATTGTTTAAAACTTCAATCATCAGGAATGATTATCCGAGATAAAAGACCCGCGAGTATTGCCTTCATAATATCGAATGGTATAAATGGTAAAACCGCCAGTTTCATTGTTGTTAAAAAATTTGT
Source organism: uncultured bacterium (assembly GCA_964559225.1). GTDB lineage: Bacteria > Hydrothermota > Tepidihabitantia > SM23-42 > JAOAFX01 > JAOAFX01. The sequence continues at coordinate 10,158 of CAZLGA010000016.1, forward strand.
CTTGAGAAGAAATGCAAAATTCAAAGCACCAACAAAATAGATTAATGAAACACCGAAAAGCATTATCAAAATCTGGCTCAAGAGGTTTTTATGTTTGTGGGCAAGGAGTCCAACAAAAATTGCGGCAGGAATAAATCCTAATAAATAACCGATGGTCGGACCGGGATTTAGTCCTGCGCGCAGTCCGGCAAACCAAGGAACACCCATCGCCCCAAGAGTTATATAAAAAATCATGCTCAAACCCGCATAAGTTCCTCCTAAAAGCACACCGCTCAATAATACTACAAATACCTGTCCGGTTACGGGAACCGGTGTAAAACCAAGCGGGATCCGAATCTGCGCAAAGATTCCAGTAATCAATGCAAATAACAAAGAGAGTCCAATTTTTTTAATCCAACTCAACTCTTTTAACCATCTAAAGTATATAACCAACCAATTATTCAAATAACCAAAAGGTTTTGCAATATTCATAGGACCTCCTGAAATATTTTAGTTAAAATACAATAAAAGTCAAGTTCAGCAAGTATATTGCCAACTATTCTTATCTATCCGTTGATTATCCCGAAGATTATGCCGGCCACGACAAGTATAAAAGGGTCTATTTTTTTTGCAACAAGTAATATGACGAGACATAGAATTCCAAATATCCCATATATGATATTAAACCAATTCATGGGAATGAAGATAATTCCAGTTGATAACAAGATTGCAACGACAGATGATTTTATACCATTTAAAAATGATTGGACATAGGAATTGTGCTCAATTTTTTTATATATTTTTATTAAAAGCATGAGCATTAGAAATGATGGTAGAAAGATTCCAATGGTAGAAATCAATGCCCCTAAGATTCCCATTACTTTAAAGCCAACGAATGTCGCCGTGATTGCAACCGGTCCCGGGGTTATCTGCCCGAGGGCAAAGCCATCAAGAAACTCCCTTGGTGTAAGCCAATCTCGGTAGAAGCAAACTTCTTTCTGAATAAATGGAATCGCAGCATACCCACCACCAAAGATCACTGCTCCAATTTTTAAAAATATTCCGAATAATTCAAGTGCCTTTCTGATGTCAAATAAAAAAATCGGCACGGCAAGGAAAATCCTGGGCGACTTTATTTGTTCAATCATTATACTCAAGCCACCCGCAATAAGCACAGTAAGGACCGGATCAAATTTAAATAGAAAAAGAATAAAGGCAAAGATAAATACAATAACCCGCTTGAAGTTATTTATTATTGACCTTCCCATATCAATTCCTGCCCAGAGAATTATCGCAGTCATCACTGCCCCAATACCCTTGAATATCTGATTGATTGCGGGAAGTGTGTGGAAAGAAAAATAGAGATAAGAGAGTATGAGCATAATGATAAAGGATGGGAGGAGTAAGGAAACTCCTGCGACCACCGCACCTTTGAACCCTGAAAGACAATATCCGATATATTCGCAATAATTTGGCACAAATGGACCAGGTAGTATCTGTCCTAAGGCAACTGCTGTTGTTAACTCATCATCACATATCAGTCTCTTTTTTTTAATACATTCAGACCTTATGAGAGCAAGCATTCCTGGACCTCCGCCAAAACCAATCAGTCCGATTTTAAAAAAGGTCTTTGCTATGGTTTTTAAGGAGCTCATATATTCATACTGCCAGTTCTATAACCTTCTAAATCAAGGGTAATATATTTATATCCAATTCTTTTGAAAAATCTAATAATTCGCGCTCTATTTTTAATCATTCTTGCAAATTCATTCTGTATTACTTCAACCCGTGCAATCGGAAAATAGTCTCTAACCCGGTATTGAGAAAACTTTAATTTTTTTAGAAATGCTTCTGCACTTTTAATGCGTTTTAAAATTTTTTTATTTATTTCAACACCATAAGGTATCCTTGAGGCGAGGCAAGCCATTGAAGGTTTGTTCCAATTCGGCAATTTTAGTATCCGGGCAAAATAACGGATTTCATCCTTTGTCAATTTCGCCTCTATCAAAGGTGATTTGACACCGAGTTCTTTTGCTGCCTTTAAACCAGGTCTAAAATCATTCAGGTCAGAATAATTGCTGGCTTCAATGATAGTAAGTCCATTTTTTTGTGCGATTCTTTTTATTTTTTTAAACAACTCAATTTTGCAATAAAAGCAACGATTGACAGGATTAGTCTTAAAGTAATCATTTTCAAGTTCATCTGTACGGATGATTATATGCTTAACATTTAGTCGTTGCGCAATCCTTTTTGCCAGGGCTATTTCATTTTCAGGATAGAGAGGAGAGGCAGCAGTTACTGCAATGACTTTATTTTTAAATAAATCAATTGCCATTTTCAAGAGGAATGTAGAATCAATACCACCAGAGAATGCCACTACAACACCTGGGTATTGTTTGAGTATCTTTTTCAATCTTTCAATTTTTTTTAATTTTGGATTAATAATTTTTCTCACGAAGTAAATTAAATAGAAGTTATTTTGTCAGATAAGGTAAAAATTCTTCACTGACCGGAAGTTTTTTTGACCAGCGTACAATCTCCTGTTCATTTTCAAATATGATTACAGTGGGGATATCAGAAACCTCATAAAATGCCCCTTCTGCCATACCATCGACCGTATCCATATCAATGTATTCAATCGGTGCATCAATCTCCTTTTTATCTTTGAAATAAGAGAATTTTTCATAGGCATTTTTACAAACCGGACAGGTCTGTCTCCCAAAAATATAAATCTTCTTCATCATGCCTCCTTTGATTTGTTATTTTACGCAAAAAAAACGGAGAGTCAAGAAAGCGATTTAAATCGCCAGGTTGACAAATTGTGAAAATCGGATATAATTAGTCTGGAATGGTAAAAACATTCCAGGGAGGTTTTATTTATAATGAGTGGTCATTCGCAGGAAGATCTGAATAAGTTACTTGAAGAAAGTTATGTCACCCATCAAGAAGGTGACATTATAAAGGCAACTATTATTAAGCGCACCAAAAATGGTGTTCTCGTCAATCTTGGTTTGAAGGCAGAGGGCTTTTTGCCCTATGAGGAATTTTCAAATCCTGATGAGGCAGTAGAAGGTAAAGAAGTTTATGTGTTTCTTGAAACTTTTGAGAATCGAGAAGGATTCCCGGTAATTTCAAAGAAAAAAGCAGATTTTCAGTTGGCTTGGGATAAGATAAAACACATTTATGAGAATGGGGAAATTGCGGATGCAACGATTAGGAAAAGAATAAAGGGTGGATATACAATTGATCTTTTGGGTGTAGATGCTTTTTTGCCAAGTTCCCAGATTGACTTTAAACCTCAGACAAATCCCGATGCAATCATCGGACAGAAGATAGGCGTAAAAATTGTAAAGATAAATATGTTGAGAAAGAATATCGTTGTTTCAAGGAAACTTGCTGTTGAAGCAGAACAGGAAGAAGTGAGAAAGAGGATATTTGGCAAGATTAAGGTGGGCGATGTCATTGAAGGAACTGTGCGTAATATTGCTGATTACGGTGCATTCGTTGACATTGGTGGCATTGATGCACTATTACATATCAGTGATATGTCCTGGACAAAGTTGACCCACCCTGGTGAAGCGGTTAAGTTAAACGACAGATTGAGGGTTCAGGTTCTTTCTCTGGATAAGGCATCAGGAAGGATATCAGTCGGTTTGAAACAACTAATTCCTCATCCCTGGGAGGCAATAGAGAAGAAATATCCACCCGGAACAAAGATAAAGGGCAAGGTTGTTAACATCACAGAATACGGTGCATTCATTGAACTTGAGAAAGATATTCATGGTTTTGTCCATGTTTCCGATATGACCTGGTCAAAGGATATAAAAGACCCCAATGCCCTGGTAAAGATTGGAGATGTGGTTGATGCTGTTGTACTCTCTGTTGATCGCGACGAAAGGAGAATATACCTTGGAATGAAGCAAACTCAGCCTGATCCCTGGTCGGTTGTGGATGAAAAGTATCAGGTTGGTCAGAAGGTTACGGTTAAAATAACGAATCTTAAAGATTTTGGTGCATTTGTGCGTTTGCCCGATGGTCTTGATGGTTTAATCCATATCAACGACTTTTTCTGGGATAAGAAGGTAAAAAAAGCTTCTGACTACTTTAAGAAAGGGCAAAAGATTGATGCGGTAATTCGGTCTATAGACCGTAAAAACAGAAAGATTTCTCTAAGTATAAAGCATCTTCAGGAGGACCCATTTGTAAAATTGATGGAAAAATACCCGGATGGTTCAGAAATTATAGGAAAGGTCAGCGACATTCTGCCTAAAGGTCTGCGTGTTGTTGTGGAAGGTAATTTTGAAGAATTTATTCCAACCAAATATCTGGAGCGAAAGGGTAGAAATCTTAAAGACTTGTATAAAATTGATGAGGAACTGGAACTTGTTGTAAGAAAATATAATACAAAGCTAAGAAGAGTTATTCTGGCAGAAAAAGGATTTGGTAAATCTGCGTTAAGGAAAAAAGAAAAAGAAGAGGTTAAACCTCCAGCAGACAAAATCACTATTGGTGACATAATAGGTGAAAAAACAAAAGAAATTATAAGAAAAGAGAAGGAATAGCCTTTATTAGGCAAAAAATTGGCAATTCTTTTTAATGTTGGTTGTAAACTAAATCAATACGAAGGGTATTGTCTTGCCGAGAATTTTTGCGCCGACGATAATGTCATTATTGTTAATACCTGCTGTGTTACACACGAGGCAGAAATAAAATCTCTAAAAAAATTTCGTCAGGCAAAGAGAAACTTTCCAGATAAAAAAATAATTATAACCGGATGTCTGGTCAAATTAAAACCAGAAATCTTTGCAGGGTGTGAAAAGATTGATAACGAAGAAAGAAATAGAATTATCGCCAATATATTCCCTGCACCAAAAAAGTCCCGTTATTTTCTAAAGATAGAAGACGGATGTAATCAACCCTGTACCTTCTGCGTGGTTTCTAAATTGCGAAAAAAAATTCTCAGTAAGCCAATAGATATAATCAAAAAAGAAATTGAATGGGCCAAGAGTCTTGAGTTTAATGAAATTGTTTTAGTCGGGGCAAACATTGGTCTTTATGGAAATGACATTGGTTCTTCACTCATTGAACTTTTTAAGGCATTATCAAAGATATCGGGGCTACCAAGGATAAGATTGTCATCCCTTGAGCCGAATTTTATAACTTCAGAACTTATTTCCTGTATGAAAGATTTGCCAATGTGCCGGCATTTTCATATTCCAATACAGAGTGGAGATAATAGAATTCTGTCTCTGATGGGTCGTCAATATGATTCTATATATCTTAAAAATATCTTTGAACTCATTACAAAAAATTTTTCTGATGTTGCAATCGGTGCCGATGTTATTGTTGGTTTTCCTGAAGAACAAGAATCAGAGTTCAAAAATACCTATGATTTAGTTCAGGCTTTTCCAATGACTTATCTCCATATCTTCACCTATTCACCGAGACATAATACAGAAGCTTATAAATTAGGAGACCCGGTGAGTATAACAGAAAAGAAAAAAAGATTCTGGATGCTTAAAAAATTGATTGTTGAAAAAAATTATAAATTCCGTCAGAGTCTCATTGATAAGACAATAGGCGTTATCATAGAAAAAAAGAAGGATGCGGTCAAAGGTTTGACGGACAATTATATACGGGTAAATATTGACCAAAACTGCAGGGAAGGAGATTTAAAAACTATTAAGATTAATAAAGTGACCGAAACTGAAACCATTGGTACAATAGTAATATAAAAATGCATAAATTTTATATCAAGACCTTTGGTTGTCAGATGAATAAGAATGACTCGGATATAATAAGACAGGTTCTCACTGAAAATAATTTTTTTCCAGCTGCAAATCCAATGGAGGCGGATATTATTTTTATCAATACCTGTTCAGTGAGAAATCATGCCGAACAGCGTGCACTCGGATATATCTCAACCTTAAAAAAATGGCGCGAGAAAAATGGGATTGTGCTCGGAGTCATCGGTTGTATGGCAAAACGGCTCGCAAATGAGATAATAACCAGATATTCATTTATTGACCTTGTCCTTGGTCCTGATTCATACCGAAAAATTCCTGAATACATAAAATTGATTGCAAATCAGAAGACAAAGATTATTGAAACTGAAGTTGGAAGAGAATCATACGCAGGCATTTGTAGAAAATCTAACAGGGTCTCAGATTTCGTCTCAATCACACGCGGATGTGATAATTATTGTTCATATTGTATTGTGCCTTTTGTGCGGGGAAAATTGCGCTCAAGACCATTGGAAGATATTCTTAAAGAAGTAAATCTTCTTGTTGAATCCGGGGTTAAAGATATAACTCTTTTGGGTCAGAATGTGAATGAATATTATTACGAAGGAGTAAAATTTCCCGAACTACTTAGACTTGTTGCTCAAAGGACTCAAATTTTTAGATTGAGATTTTTGACTTCACATCCCAAGGATTTTGACGTTGAGATAATAAAAATAGTAAAAGAAAATAAAAATATCTGTGAATGGTTCCACCTGCCCTTGCAATCAGGAAACAATAGAATTTTAAAATTGATGAACCGAAAATACACAAAAGAGAATTACTTGAAAATAATTGAAAAAATCAGAGATAATATCTCTGATGCTAAAATCACAACCGATATTATTGTTGGTTTTCCGACCGAGACTGAAGAGGAATTCTATGAAACGATTGATTTAGTAAAAAATATTGAATTTGATGATGCATATATGTATCGCTATTCTGCCCGTCCCGGCACCAGGGCGAGTGAATACCCATCCTTGCCTGAAGAAGTCATAAAAGAACGATTGAAAATCCTTATCGATATACAAAATCAAATAATCATCAAAAAAACTAAAAAGATGTTGGACAAAGTTTATGAAGTTTTATTTGAAGAAGAAATAGAAAATGGCACAAGGGGAAAGACAAGAGGGAACAAAGATGTGATTGTGGAAAGTAAGATTGAACCAGGCGCAGTCCGCGATGTCTTAATAACCAGGATCAAAGGCAGAACACCGATAGGAGAGATTGTAGCAAGATATTAAAAAAGGCAGTGCACTTTGTTCCGTAGGAGCGGTTTCCTGACCGCTAAGTCTTCTCTGATTCAAGGCATTGGGTTTCTGGGGCAGAATGACTAATTTATTGAATCCAGAAAAAATTCTTGAGGTAGAGTCAAAACGACCTTTCCTCATCTTGACTTTTCTGTTATTTTCAATATCCTATAAGAGTGATTGAGGTTAAAGACTGGCGTGTGGAAAGGGAGCGGATGGTGCAAGAACAAATTGTGGCACGGGGTGTCAAAGATGAGCGGGTGATTGATGCGATGAAGCGTGTCCCGCGCCATTTATTTGTTGATAAAACTTATTATCACCAGGCATATAATGATTATCCGCTGCCAATAGGGAATGGGCAAACGATAAGTCAACCCTATATGGTTGCAGCAATGACTGAATTGCTTGAACTAAAGGGAAATGAATCGGTATTGGAAATTGGAACTGGTTCGGGTTATCAAACTGCAATACTTGCGCTTCTGTGCAATCGGGTTTTTACAATAGAAAGGATTTCTGAATTGAGTTTTCGGGCGAGAAAAGTTCTTAATGAACTCGGATTTAACAATATAAATTTTATGGTCGGGGATGGTAGTGTGGGTTGGCCTGATTATGCGCCTTACGATGGAATAATTGTTACAGCGGGTGCCCCAGAGACACCAAACGCACTGATTAACCAGTTGGCAGATAAAGGAATCTTAGTCATTCCAATCGGTGGTGAGTATTTTCAGACCCTGAATGTGATAAAAAAATATAAAGGGGTAATAACAAGAAAGGAACTTTTTGAATGCACATTTGTTCCCTTGGTGGGAAAAGAAGGTTGGGAGGATAAATAAATTTATTAGTCTTATTGGTTTGACTGGTCGTATTTTGGCATTTATTTAATCGGGGTGTGGCGCAGTGGTTTAGCGCGCATGGTTCGGGACCATGAGGTCGTGGGTTCAAATCCCACCGCCCCGATATTAAAGTGCAGAATACAAATGCCTAATGATAATGAATGGATTAAGACTTTAGTTGAGTGAATAAATAAAAAACAAGTTTTATGAATAAAAAAATCATTGCAGTCATTGGCGGAGCAGAGACGAGCGAAAGAAATTTAAGGATTGCCGAGGAAGTCGGTTCTTTGATTGCAAAGAATGGAGCAATTTTGATAACTGGCGGACTTGGCGGAGTAATGGAGGCTGCATCAAAGGGTGCGAAAGAATCAGGTGGTCTTGTGATTGGAATTTTACCTGGAACCGACAAAAGAACTGCCAACGAATATGTTGACATTCCAATAGTCACAGGAATGAGTCATGCCCGTAATATTATCATTGCGCGAACCTGTGATTGTGCAATCGCCATTAATGGGAAATACGGAACACTAACTGAGATTGCCTACTGTCTTATGTTCAATGTGCCGGTAATCGGCATCAATACCTGGAAAATAGATGGACCGATAATCCATGTAAAAACAGCAAAGCAGGCAGTGAAAAAGGCATTTGAAGTTACTGAAGATTAAAGATGTTATGTGTTGAATGCTGTAGGCATGCCAGCCCGTTTCGTCTTATGTCTCTGGTGAGAATTCCAAGACCACAACTTATTAGGAAAAGGGCAGTTAAAATGTATAACGACTGACGAGATAACTAAAATGCATGCTGAAATAGTTGTTCAAGGTGTTGTTCAAGGTGTGGGTTACAGATTTTTTGCTATCCATAAGGCACGAGAATATGGCATAACAGGATATGTCCAGAATCTTCCTGATGGAAGCGTTCTTGTTGTCGCCGAGGGAGAAAAAGGCATATTGAATGATTTTATCAATCAATTAAAAATTGGTCCCCCAGCAGCCCGGGTTACAAAAGTTGATGTAAAATTGTCGGAAAGGGAAAAAGGATACAAGAATTTTAGTGTCAAATTTTAGGCATTTAGGTATCCCGTTTTTCAATAGGACAAGTTTTGTACCTTTAGGCATTTTTAAATATAAGGGGGTATAATGGAAGATATTTCTTCAATCCTTGATTTAATAAAAGAATCCATAATTGTAATAAAATTGCCAAATCAGGGTAGGGGCTCCGGATTTTTTGTAAATGATAAGGGTTTATTTATCACAAATAAACATACTGTTGAACTTAATACCTTTATCAAAATTCAGCTTTGTGATAAACAAGAGGTTGAATCAACTGTTGTCTATGCGGATAATGATATTGATTTTGCCTTTTGTTTGGCAAATATTAATCAATCCCGCCCCGTGCCTCTTGCTGACAGTAACACAATAAGAGAAGGTGAATCGGTATTGGCGATTGGCCACCCTTATGGTTATGATTTCACGGTTTCTAAAGGAATAATAAGTTGCAGAAAAAGAACCGTGAAAGGAATTGATTACATTCAGACCGATGTTCCGATAAATCCAGGCAACAGTGGCGGACCATTGATAAATGCAAAGGGTGAAGCCATCGGCATCAATACCTGGGTTGTTGGCGAAGCAGATAATATGAGTTTCGCAATTCCCATCAACTCAATAAAAGAAATCCTGAACCACTTGAATAGCGTCCATTCTGAATTACTTGAAATGTATTACTGCCCAATTTGTGGTTATCTCAGTAATCAATTCATAAAGACATCCAAAGCAGAATACTGCAAAAATTGTGGCACCCAAAAACTTGAAAAGAAAAAACCATCCGAAGCTGAGACACAGGAGCAACCTCTTCAGAAAGTCAAAGTAGGATTGAAAGTCTGTCCAAAGTGTAAAACATCAAATGATTCTTCAGCAAACTTTTGTAAGAATTGCGGAACTAAATTTTAAGGGAGAAAAAATGTTTAGTAAAAAACAACAGACACAGAAAGATGAAGTATATCTTGCTTATTACGAAAAAATGGTCAATGACCTCCTGGCAAGTTTTGGTCTTGACCCGGAAAAGTGCCGTCATAGACCAAAGACTTTGTGGTCTGCATACCGTGGCTCAGCATTGATTTATACCGAAATCTTTAAAATAGATGACGTTGATTACATTGAAATCTCTTGTCCAATTATGCTTTTACCATCAAAAAATCTTTTGCCTTTCTACCGAAAACTCCTTGAGATAAATTTTCAACTGATGGGTATCAAGTTTTTCGTGCGGGACCAGTGGGTATATATTGCAGAGAATCGTGAATTGAAAGGGCTTGATTCTGAGGAACTCAAGGCGATGATTCTACGAGTGAGTTATCACGCAGACCGTCTGGATGAAACACTGAGCGAGGAATTTAAAACCAGGTGTGATTAGAAAAAGTAAGCGGGCAACAGAAATCGTTTTGCGGTTGCGATATATGAAACGGTTTAGTTTGTGGATTTCTCTTGACGGATTACGACAGACGAATTGGTTTTCGCAACCGACACAAGAAATGAATATGTGCAAGATTGCAAAAATATACGACAAAAGTGAGGTTTGTTATGAATATCATTAAAAATTCTTTGATTAAGGTAAAATCCTTGCCTTACATACTAATATTAGTTCTTCTCTGTGCTCAAACTTCTTTATCGGAGGAGCAGAGACCAGAACATGTATATGTTGGTATCTATCTCAATCAGATAACAACAATCAGTCTTAAAGATAATCAATTCATTGCGGATTTTTATATCTGGTTTCGTTGGAAAGACAAAGACTTGAATCCACTTGCAAGTTTTGATGTGGTTAACGGGCATATTGAATCAAGAGAAGGTGTATATCAAAATAAACTAAATGGATTTAACTATGGCGTTTGTCGGGTTGTTGCAACAATAAAAAAATTCTGGGACATTTCCCGTTTTCCCCTTGATAATCACACACTAACCATAGAGATAGAAGATAATGATAACGAAGAATTCAAACTCAAATACATTCCCGATACTGAGAATTGTGGAATTGACCCTCAGGTTCAGGTTCCGGGTTGGAAAGTAGAAACAACCTATGCGCGAGTCTCTGCCCATACATACAAGACCAACTATGGAGATATCTCTCTGCCCACCAATAATGCTTCAATCTATTCGCGGTTTATTTTCTCTATCAACATCATCAGACCGGGCTATGGTTATTTCTTTAAACTTTTCTTTACGGTCTTTGTTGCCGCACTTGTAGCATTGATTGCCCTTTTCATAAAGCCAACCGACCTTGACCCGAGATTTGGACTTGGTGCAGGCGCATTGTTTGCTGCAGTTGCCAGTGAAGTGGTGATTGCTTCTTTACTGCCTGATACAAATATTATGACGCTGACCGATAAGCTCCATATCGTTTCCATTTTCTTCATCTTCCTGACAATCGCTGAATCTATTGTTTCGTTGAGATTATTCACGAGCGGAAAAGAAGAATTATCAAAGCGTCTGGATAGAATATGTTTCTATGTGTTTCTTGCTGTCTATGGCGTCCTGAATCTGGCGATCATCTTTCTCTGAAACTGCCAATTATCCGTTATCGGCTACATTTCATTTGACCTTAATGATAAGCAATCTATTATGGCTAAACACTCCTTCAACAAAATAAACCCCGGCAGGAAGACTTAATCCCAGCCTGCAACCCAACTGTTTTCCAAGATACCTTCCTGAAACATCAAAGATGTTGAAATATTCCTTTTCATAACCAGCGATAACTGTAAAACTGCAAAACGGGTTGGGAATTGCCTTCATTCTCGTGCTAATCTTGTGTTCTGTAACTTTGCTTTGTTTAACCACTGTATTACCAGTTGGATTTCGTTTGTAGTAAATCTCACGATTACCATCCCGTTCATCAGTCCAGACAACATGAACTTTGTCTCCCCAGACAGCAACTGAGGGATAAAAAGAAGAAGAGAGTTCAGACTCTATTATCAAACCAGGAAACGTGGACCGACAGGCTGCTTGCACCAATCGTGGGCATATATGAATTTGCATTATCACTTGTAAGTCTTGTATCAGACCCCCAGGTCAAACCATTGTTGGTTGAGCGTTTGAAATAGATTTCAGGGTTGCCGTCACGCAAATCATACCATACAACATACACCATAGAATCGGATGCGGAGATTGATGGTGGGCCTGAAGAACCCGGGTGAACAGTCAGCCTCTGGTCTGGTTCCCAGTGTGTTCCATTATCAGTTGACCTCTTGTAGAAAATATCCCAGTTAAATTGTGAGCCATCCCATTTACAGTCATGCCATACAACATGTATGAATTGACCTGAAGTTGCAATGGATGCCCAGGAATCCGCCTCAACCATGAAATCATCTCTGGTGAGCATAGTGTCTTGTAACCAGGTTGTTCCACTATTTGTTGAACGCTTGTAAAATATCTCATCATCATTCCCACGCAGATAATCACACCAAACAATATGAATTCCTCCTGAGTTTGACAAAGCAAGTGAAACAACTGGTGGTCCAGGATAGACTGCAGGTGTATCAACTATGATAGTTTCTGGTTCCCATGATACTCCACCATTTAGGGAACGCTGATAGAAGATCTTGTCCCCGCCTTGCCGATAATCAAAATAAACAACATGGACTGTGTCATTTTTAGCACCTACACACCAACCGCTATTCGGAGATGTCTGAGAAACACTGTTATCAAAGGTGAGCCTCTTGTCAGGTTCCCAATCAGAAAAAAGTGTTGCGACAAATACAATTGCGAGGCAGAGAAACTTGTTTATCATAAAACCCCCTTTCTTAAAATAACAACCATTTTTGAAGCAAATACAACTAACAATCTTATTATTAATAGTATTCAATATTTTTGCTTTGGCAATAGCATAAATGCCTGGTGATTGTTCAATTTCCTGTGGCACTATATTATGGTACCATTTATGGCACGAGTATGTTTTGAAATATCGGATTTGTTCTCACGATAAATCGTGTCGCTACATTTTTTACACTGACTTTTGAACAATTACGATATCCGGATTCTCTATCAATTGGAGTTAAGGCGTGAGCCTTTTATAAGTAGTCAGTAATCCAGTAGTCAGTAGCCACTAAACAGTATTGTAGTTAACCCTCTTTAACCTTGTTAAACTTCTTCCTGTTTTTTTAATAAAAATCTCGTTAAATCCGAATCAATTGCAAATTGACAATTGGTTTCTTATATATGCAGTAAAAGCTTAGTTTTTTCTCAAAAATAAAGTAAATATTAGTCCCCCATCGTGTTTTTCTCATCGCGTCCATAGCGATATTCAAAAGCCAGATAAACGAGACAGACTAAACAGACCAGATAAACTAAATAGACCAGAAAGATCAAATCCCGGAATCACTGTGGATGTTTTTCCGCCACACTGTATGACGGATAAGAATATTTTTGATTTAAATCGAGTCCTTGACTTTTGCTAAATTATATTTATAATTTGAGATATGGGTCTTTAAAAAGTTTTGATAAGGCATCTGTTCTTAAGTCTTTTCCTGAAGTGAATTAAGGATGAAATTTTTTGTGGAAGAACAAATTTGGGATGCTCTTAACAATTATCATAATTTTTTAGGATTGTAAGTGTCTGGATAGGAAAAAATTATGGAAGATGATTGTATATATAATGATAAGGAATGCCCACGCGAATGTAATATAGATTTCAAAGGCACAGAGGACGAAGTCACCTTTCTACGCTGCCTATGGGCAACACGCGTCGATTTGGGTTATTTGTGTGGCCTTGAAGAGACTTATAACCACTGGCTAAAACATTGCGGAAGAATTAAAAATAAAAATAGTGATGACATAATCAAAAATGCCATAAATAAGAATAAAGACATATTTGAAATTAACGGGGATGATATTGAACTAACAGCAAAAGCATTAAAACTGCTACCCAAAGAGAAAAGTAAATTAATGCTGAAAGCTGAATTTAATAAAGTAAAGGAAAGTTATGCTGTTGTCTCTAAAGAATATGTTGATCTAGTCAGTCGAAATCCAACATTTAATCTGCAGGCTATAGTTGACGAAGTTAAAAACGAAGAACAAGTGTTTAACAGGATACAAGATTTGATCGATACTTGTGGATGCGATGACGCAAAAGAGAATATTAAAGAAATAAAAGAATTAATTAAAAAACTTAACAAGCAATTAGATGATTTGCAAACAATTATCGACAAATGGATGGATATACTTACCAGAGTCTTAGAAAAACAAAAGACAAAAAAATCTTGCGATATGTTTGATGAAGTTATGAAGTGTTTGAATCGAGCAAAGTCCTATCTGGAATGCGTACGATTGGAAAATGCTAAGAGTGAGCTATATAACGCAGAAAATCTTTTGAAAGAAATAGAAAAAGTTAATGTTGAATCTGGAAGATATTTACCCGATGTCAAAACAAGGGTCTCCGAAGATGGCAAAGAAGTGATACAACACAAACAAAAATTGAACTCGTATATTGTTAATACTGGTACTGAAGAAATACCGCAATGGGTTTTGAGAAAGGATCCTAAAATAGCGCCCGCATATCCAGAAGAATATCACAGAAGTCGTGGCTCAAAGAATATTGGCTATGATGATGAAATAGAAATTACAAGTCAATTTAGTGCCCCAAAACCAATGAAACAAATAGAAGAAATCAATGTTGAATCTGGAAGATATTTACCCGATGTCAAAACAGGGGTCTCCAAAGATGGCAAAGAACCTCAATCTAATGAAAACAATACCGCTACAGCATATCCTCATCAGAAAGAGACAAAGTTTAACGATCATGAGGCAAAAGCCATCAAAGAGTTAGTTGATAATAACAAAGAGCAATTCAGTCCTGAACTTCTGGACAAGGTCAATCGGTTATTCGACAGGATATTTCGATCTCTGGAAGACGGGAACCTAACTGACGCATCGCGATATATGGAACTACTCAAACAAAAATTGAACTCGTATATTGTTAATACTGGTACTGAAGAAATACCGCAATGGGTTTTGAGAAATGATCCTAAAATAGCGCCCGAATATCCAGAAGAATATCACAGAAGTCGTGGCTCAAAGAATATTGACTATGATGATGAAATAGAAATTACAAGCCAATCTAATGACCCAAAACCAATTAATCAAAGATATGTATGCAAAACAACATTATCCTATTGGGAATATTTTTATGGCATATTGCGATGCAATCGGAATATGCTGGGCCTATTCCCAAAACCGCTCAATAATTTAGGTGTAATTCAGATACATCTATACGATAACAATGACTGCTATTACGGGAAAATTGCTGTGAATTTTGCTAAGAAGCGATTGGGAAACAATTATTGCAATATTGCAAAGTTCACAAGGCAACTAATTCCGGGGGCAATAATTTATTTGCAGCGAAGAAATAAAGGCACAGAACTGGAATATGTAATTAGTTACGATAAAGTAGACCCACCTCAAAAGACTCCAATTCTTGATTTAAATGATAATGGTGAATTTGTTATTAATGAAAGAATTGTTCACTGCAGGGTCGATAATCATCTTACGCTGTTAGAATCACGCTGGCAAAATATCGTTGGCCTCAAGATATATGACGAGGAGCACCAGGAAACTGGTGCTTACATTACTCAACTTGCTTTTAAATTAATAGGTAATAAAGACGGAAACAGATATTCTGCCACACTAGATGAAATTATAAAGACGGTAAGTGTGCTTAAGCCTTTTTCTAAAAGATATTTGTTAAATATTTTAAGTGGTAAGGTATACACAAGGTTCTATCGAAGTAAAGAGAACCCCAATATTTATATCTGTGATTTAGAACAATCGAATATAAAAATAAAAAGAGTAACCCCGAGTAGTAAATCATGCACAATTAACGAGAAAACCAAGGGTCCTTATGATAAATTATTGGAAGACCTAAGTGAACTCAGCAAAAAAGCTTCAAAGATTTGGGAAAGAACAAAGGAGTTATATGATGGACAACGATAAATTAACCAAAATCATTGCAGAAATTGAAGAATTAAAAAAGTTGATGAACGATATCGATGAAAATACCAAAAAACTTATTGCGCACAAAGAGCAAATACAAATGGTTGAAGATATAAAATCAGAATTATTGGATTATAAAAACAAAGTGGACAATATTAATAAAATTATTACGGATATAAATACTACCTTTTCTGAACGGCTGGATACATTAGAAAAAAGAATTGAAGATACTAATAAAAGTATTGAACATAGAACAAATAGACTGCAAGAACTAATAAATAATTTACCTAAGAAAAAAAATACTGTTTCTAAAGAGCGAGATAAAAAAGAGCGCGAAAGCCAGAAAAAACAAGGAGTTGTCTCGGGAGGATTTGTGGGCCGACTTAAATTGTTCCTCAATAAGTTGAAGTGGTGAGTCAACTAACTTGGGTTAGTCACGAATTTCATTGATGCCCTGCTTTTTCACCTCCAATTCAATCACAGCTTTTCCCGACAGCCTTTTTACGAGGCGAATATTCTCCACACACACATACCTCATAGCATGACATACATCAGAAAAACTCTCCAGAATTTTGTGGTAATGATAGTATTTTTTACATCATCGGACGTATGTTTATGAAAAGCTAACTCAACCGCCTTTTTTTCAGGTTGTGGCCCACTTGTTGTGGAAATTTAAATGGCTATAATTATACTGAAAGGAGCAATAATATATATGAAATTTGATAAAGGAATAGCCATTTTTGAGGAAGACCTTCTTACCGAAGTTATCAGGCGAGAGGTTCGTGGTGTTATTGAACGGATTGTAATTGAGGAGCTTGAGGGAGCTTTGGGTGTTGGTTTTTATCAGCGAGACCAGGGTCTCGTCAGGGGTATCGTCATGGTTATGAATCCCGGCAAATTTCTACTTCTTTGGGTAAAACTACTTTATCGGTTCCTCGGGGAAGGCTTTTTGCTGAAGATGGCACAGTGCTTGAGTGGTATAGTCAAGTACTGCCTCATTATCAGCGGAGGAAGCAGTATTGATACTTCTTTATGGTCTTTTTGCCAGCGGTCAGATTATTCTTCGGCGGATTTTGGGTTGGCGTGAAATGTCCCAGGTGGTTAAAAAAGTGCTTGATAAAGTCGCATAAATGGTTATCATTAATAACGGTTGTGGAACAGATAAATCAATTTCTACGGAAATCGGGACACAACCGTTTTTTTAATAAAAATCTCGTTAAATCCGAATCAATTGCAAATTGACAATTGGTTTCTTATATATATAATTACCTTTAAGGGGGTTTAATGGACTTAAAGAAATTCATAAGGGATATTCCTGATTTTCCCCAGAAAGGGGTAATGTTTCGTGATATCACAACGATTTTGAAAAATCCTGAGGCATTTAAGTACTCAATTGATACAATCGTGAATAAATATAAAAATGCAAATATTAATAAAGTTGTTTCAATTGAAGCAAGAGGCTATATCTTTGGCGGGGCAATTGCCTATAATCTTGGTTGTGGACTTGTACCGGTGCGTAAACTGGGGAAATTACCAGCAGAAACTGTGCGTATGGAATATGAGTTAGAATATGGCAAGAATGTTATTGAAATCCATAAGGATGGACTTGAAAAAGGAGAACGAGTATTATTGTTTGATGATGTCCTGGCAACTGGTGGCACAATGCTTGCGGCATGCAAACTTGTAGAAATGCTCGGTGCAAAGGTTATTGCCTGTGCATTTATTGCCAATCTGACCTATCTTAATGGTGCAGAAAAACTAAAAAAATATCAAGTATTTTCGCTCGTTGAGTATTAAGGAGGTATTATGCGGTATATTTTAATTTCACTGGTAATAGTTATCCTGTCTGCAAAATTGGCAGCGGGACAATATCCTGATTATGATACAACAGGTCCTTTTCCAACTGTTTCTTATAGGACTGAAAATATACCTGGTTTTTATGAAACAATGAACAATTCCCGGATATATTACCCATCTTCAGGCGGACAGGTAAATCCCAGTGCAGTTCCCTGTCCGATTATTGTCTTTGGTCATGGATTTCAGATGGGCATTGACCGTTACTACAGCTATGCCCAGCATCTTGCATCTTGGGGTTATATTGTAGTTTTACCAACAATCTCAAATCCATTTCCAACACCCGAACATTATACAAGGGCGCATTCAATGATGGATGCAGCACGCTGGACTGCAAGTAGAGATACAGTTCCTACAGACATTTTCTATAACAAACTTGCACGATTTAGATGGGGATTTACCGGACACAGTATGGGCGGTGGGCTTGCGCTCCTTGCAGCTGATACATTCAGATTATATGATACACTTAAGGCAGTCGTATCCTTGGCAAGTCCCCAGACAACACCACCAACCCATTCGCAACATCTAATAACGCCTAAAATGATTATTGCTGGTTCAATTGATAACATTGCACCGTGGAACGATGTCCGCACTGCCTACTGGCAGAATGCACCTGCACCAGGCACATTCGCGGTAATTTATGGCGCCAATCATGGATATTTTATGGACTATTCATATTCCTGGGAAAATGGCGGAACCGCAACCATTACCCGTGCCGAACAATTGAGAATAGCACGCAGACATATGACTGCATTCTTCCAGCGTTATTTAAGGAATGACACAACACTCTGGAATTATCATTATTGTTTTGGAGATTCAATCAAAGGTCATCCAACTATGGATACAGTTGAAGTAAGATATGGTGGGGTGGGATTGAGAGAACAGAAACCGATGAATGCTACACAATCTGATGTATCAGTTTATCCCAATCCATTTACTAAATCCTTGAGTATAACCGGAAAAAGTAGTTCAGCAGAGATTTTTGACATCACGGGAAAAAAGATTACAAAAATAGAAATTCCTGGAACCTGGACGCCTGATAGATTGCTCAATCCTGGTATCTATTTCATAAAAACTTCTGACAATAGAATGAGAAGGGTCATATTTCTTAAGTAATATCTTGAAATCGTAGGCCAAAGCTGAAATCTTGTCCTACAATTTTTGCCGAAATTTTTACTTTATGAGTATATAAAAATAGGTAATAAATAGAATGATAATTAGAATCAAAAGTACTACAACTAAAAAATGCAGTCCGGTGCTACTCTTATCCTGCTTTTTCTTTTTCTTTGTCTTACCTTTTACTACTGTTGTTACTTCTTTTGTCTGCTCAATTCGTAAAATTACATTTCTGATGTTGTCTTCAACCAGCGCCTGATTTCTCCAGCCCAAAAATTTATTCAATGCCTTAAGCATATCTTCTGCTGATTTATAACGTGCCTTTGGGTTTCGTTTCATTGCCTTGTTGATTATTCTGCTCAAACGCCAACTGTGATGCGGGTCAATCCAGAATGGAGACTTATATTTTCCACGGCAAATTTTGGCAATTATTCCCTGACTTTCTTCAGCAACAAATGGTTTTTTGCCTGTGACCATTTCATATAATACCACACCTAAAGAAAATATATCAGATTGAAAAGATACCTTTCCTCCTCCTGCCTGCTCCGGTGACATATAAAAGGGGGTGCCGATGATGGCACCGGTCGTGGTCAATTCCGGGGCATCTATGTCCCGTGCCACACCAAAATCCGTTAGTTTAATTACACCATTCTTAGAGATTAAAATATTTTTTGGCTTGATATCACGATGGATAATCCCATTTTTGTGAGCACAGACAAGTGCCTGACAGACTTCTCTTGCAATTGACGCAGCAATTACTGGATGGAGTGGTGCCTCTTTCTCAATAATATCCGCAAGGCTCAATCCTTCAATATATTCCATAACCAGATAATGTTCGCCACCTTCACGGAAATAGTCATATATCTCAACAATATTTCTATGATTCAAATTCGCACAAATCTTTGCCTCACGCTTGAACCTTGCCTGGGCTTCACCATTTAGGTTTCTCTTCATCTGTTTTACAACAACAATTCTATCCAGTGAACCCTGGATTGCAGTATAGACCTGTGCCATACCGCCTTTACCAATGGATTGCAGGATTTTATAATTTCCAATTGTGTGACTTTTACTCATTCGTCATCACCACCCGATTGCGACCTGAAGATTTTGCCTTATAAAGTGCATTATCCGCTGATTTTATAAAATCCTGGGAACTTGTAAATCGCTGAAAATCGGTGGCAACACCGATACTTACCGTGATTTTTATTCCAATTATTTCAGCAGATTTTTCTTCCACAATCTTGCGCATTGTTTCTGCAATCTGGGATGCACTTTCTACATCCATCTTTGGAAATATTATTACAAATTCTTCACCGCCATAACGGGCAACTATATCATCTTTTCTACATAATGCCTGAATAATATGTGCCACGCCCCTTAATACCTCATCTCCTTTAGCATGACCGTAGGTATCATTTATTTTCTTAAAATGGTCAATATCAATAAAAAATATAGTCAGGGGATATCTATTCTGGCGTGCATTTTTGAATTGGTGTTCAAAGACCATGTCAAAATAACGACGATTGTAAAGCTCAGTCAAACGATCACGATTTGCCTGCTCGGTCAATCTTTTTCTGCTTTTTAGAACCTTTTCATGATATTGTTTTAAACGCAGGGCAATCTCCCTTTCCCGAATTTTTTCCGCAATGGATTTATATTCAGCGACGAGTTTTTGGGTTTCGTTCCCTGTGTATGCAGATTGTGTTTCATCATATATTCCTTCAATACCTCTTCCATCATCAAAGATTATTGTAAAATTACCGATATTTATTTCATCATTATGCTTTAATTCGGCTTTTGTGATTTGTTTGCCGTTAATAAATGTTCCATTCGTGCTATTTAAATCTTCAATATGGAATTTCCCATTTTCATAATAGATTCGTGCATGCCTGCGAGATACCTCTTTTCCATCAATAATAAAATCGCAATCATTCGCCCTGCCTATGATATGCCCCTTTTTTTCAAGGCTAAAGTTTTTAAGCAATATACGTTCATCAACAAGAACCAGACAGGGTTTTCCTGAAGCCATCAATTTAAGTATAGTAATATTCATTTAAAAGTCAACATGCCGCATAACTAAGTTAGGTGAGTGGTTAGTAATCAGTAAAGTGATAGTTCTCTTGATTATCTGTAAATCATAAATATAATTTCTATGTGCAAAGGATATCAATATTTATTTTCTGGATTGGATTTCTATATTCCCAGAGTGCTCAAATAATCAATATCATTTCGGTTGGTGATATATTTATTCACAAAAGCATTTTGAACAGTGTTTATAATGCAGAAGATAAATCATATGATTTTAATCCCTGTTTTAAGCGAATTAAACCATATCTTGATTTGGTTGACCTTGGCACTGCCTGGTTTGGTGGTGTTCTTGATACAATCGGACCTTATACTGGCTATCCATGTTTCAAGACACCAGGAGAACTTGCATATACATTGAAAGAAACAGGTTTTGATATTCTTTTTCGCACCAATCATACCCTTGATTATGGGGTGAAGGGATTAAAAACAACTACGAAGATACTAAAAGATACAGAACTGGTTCAGGTTGGTGCCTATGTGACAGAAGAAGAGAGTAAAGAAATATATGTTTTTGAGAAAAACGGCATTAAAATTTCTTTTCTGAGTTATACATACGGTATGAATGGAATGCTAATCCCCAAGCCCTGGATGGTAAAACTAATAGATATAGAAGAAATCAAAAAAGATATTGAGAAGGCAAAACCGCTTTGCGATTTTGTTATTGTCGCGCATCATTTTGGAATTGAATATGAGAGATTTCCCAATAAAGAGCAAAAAAAGATGGTTAAATTGATTGCCGAAATGGGTGCGGATATGATTATTGGTTCCCATCCACATGTGATTCAACCAGTTGAAATAGTTGAATTAGATAATAAAAAAATCTTTGTCGCGTATTCGCTGGGAAATTTTTTCTGTGGTCAGCGAAAAAGATATACCGATACAGGAATTATGCTGAAATATTCAATTGCAAAAGATACAAATACAACATATCTCAAAGAAATTGGATACATCCCAACTTATGTCGCAAAATATAAGGTTGGTGATTCTTATAAATTCGAAATTCTGCCAATAGAGAAATCAATCACCCTATATCAACAGGATTCTATAAAATACATTGGGGAAAAGAATTATAAGAGAATGCTGGAGGCATTAAACGAGACCATTGACCACATTGAAAATCCAAAGATTGATTTTATTAAAATGTAGGAATTACTTCCAGCGGCGATAAAATACCACATTTATAAATCACACCCACATTTTAGGCAAAATTATGATTCGTGATGATGCCACAAGCAATCTTGATGCGGATACAGAGAAAAACCTGAACCAGCAAATTGCCGAAATTCAAGGTGTAACCGTATCCGCCAGAAGTGGATTTGCCTATAAGTATATTAATTATTGACTATTGGGTCATTGACTTCTAATCTGATTTCAATATAATTTACAAAAAGGAGAACCAGATATGAAGATTATTATAATAATACTTATAGTTGTCATAATTGGTTGGATTATAACCCAGATTCTTCAAGCCGCAGACAAAAAAAGACGGGAAGAGATTGCAAAAAAGCATATTGAGGAAAAGAAGAAAAGAGAAGAGCAGGGGTTTTAAAGAGTTAAACTATCAATCAATTTTTTCATATCCTGAGGGATGGGTGCAGTAAAAGACACCCATCTTTTTGTTTGGGGATGTATAAAATTTATTTTATAAGAATGTAATGCCTGCCTTTGAAAAAATATTTTTGTTTTTTTTAGATTGTAATATTTTTTATCTCCAATAATCGGATATCCAATCTCGGCAAGTTGCAATCTCAATTGATGTGTGCGCCCGGTTTTAGGCATCAATTGCAATAGGGTTGCATTTTTTAGTATCTTTATAACTTTATAATGTGTCTCAGCATATTCTTTTGTTTTTTGAATCAGCCCTTTTAAAATACCACTCTTCGGACTCAGCACACCTTCAACAACTCCAACATAAGTTTTGTTTATCTTACGATTTCTGAATTCTTTAGTCAAGAAATCTCGGGCATTTTCGTTTTTTGCAAAGATTATCACCCCGCTTGTCTCACGGTCAAGTCTATGCACTGGATAAACAAAATTGCCTCTCTTTATCAAGATTTCATTTATCGCTATCCCTTTTTCTGAACCTATTTTTTCCGTAAGCAAACCCGAAGGCTTATTTATTACAATCACCTGAGCATCTTCGTATAATATCTTTAAATCAGATATTGAGGCATCTTTTTCTGCCTCAAGTATTTCTATTTGATTCCCTTTTTCTACTTTTTTTGAAGGAAATGTTATAAGTTTATCATTTACAATGACCAATCCATTTTCTACAATTTGTTTTGCTTTTTTACGCGATGAATCGGTAAACAACGAAATGACATAATCCAGGCGCCTTTTGTCGAGTTCTAGTGGAACGGTAAATTTCCTTTCTGACTTGCCTAACTTTTTATGAATCGTCATTTTTATTCTGAAATCTCTCGGCGAATTCAATCCTTTTTCCTATGGAAGGATGTGAATAACTATAAAATTCAATCAATGGATGTGGATAGGCGATTGCAAGTTCTTCATTGCAGAATTTAGCCATTAACTCAATGAATGCCTGAGGATTTTTTGATAAAACAAGTGCACCAGTATCTGCCTTTTTTTCATAAAATCTTGAGATTCCTGAACTAATGGGTTTTAAGAGAAAAGAGAGCAGGGTGAATATCAAAATAAATACAGGAAATGCAGAAATATCTGATATATCATTAAATCCTGCAAATCTATAGATTACTGGAAGGATAATATAAAGTATATAGAAACTTATAATCATAATAATGGCATTCCACAAAATCAAATACCAGATATGGTGCTGTTGATAATGGGTTATCTCGTGGCATAATGTTACTATGATTTGGTCTTCATTGTATTTTGAAATAAGTGTATCACCCAGCAAAATCTTTTTTGTATTGCCAAGTCCTGTAACCATTGCATTTGCCTTTGTGGATTTACTGCTCAAATTTATAGTAAAGATGCCTTCTATCTTCATTTTTACTTTTTCACATATTTCTTTTATTCTATCTTTCAAATTACCGTCAGTTAAAGGTGTGGTTTCGTAGAACAATGGCAGAATTAATACCGGGAAAAGATTGGCAAGTACAACACTGAAAAGAATCATCAGTAATGAAAGATAAAGCCACCATAGTTTTGAATAATGATGGGTTATTAAATATAAAATTTCAAAGACAATCAGACCTAGAATTAATCCCACAAAAAGTGATTTTATTTCATCTTTAAACCATTCTTTTAATGTCTGGGTAGAGAAGTTATATTTATGCTCGATCTTGTATTCGCCTATAAATCCAAAGGGTAAAGAGATAAGAAAATATATAAAATAAAAAACAATAAAGTAGAGCAGAGCTTGGATAATGCGTGAATCGGTTATATCAGTAATAACGCCCAAAAAATTCTGGGAAATTTGAAATTTAATAATTAATAGTAGAATTGCCATTGATATAACCGAAGAGATAATATTTACAAGTAAATGATCATTATGATACCTGCGGGCAATCCTTTGTTTCTCTTCATCAATCAAAGGATGATATTTGTGTCTTCTCACAAACTAACTATCCTATTCTTAACAATTCTTCTTTTGCTTGAAATTCTCTCAGATATTTTTTTATAGGCCAGTGCTCGGGTAGTTGAAGTCCCGGGTCTTTACTCACAACTTCAAATGCATCGTCCCGTGCGAGGAATAAAAGTTCTTGATCTTGCTCAAGGTCTCCAATCTTTATATCCGGCAAGCCGTGTTGTCTTTTTCCAAGAATTTCACCAGGCCCTCGTATTTGCATATCCTTCCTTGCTAATGCAAATCCATCGTTATTCTTTTCAAAGAACCTCAATCGCTCATAAGTTTCCTGGGCGACGAATTTGCTGAGTATCAAAAAACAATATGATTTTTCTGCACCCCTTCCAATTCTTCCTCTTAATTGGTGTAGTTGTGCCAGACCAAATCTTTCCGGATGTAGTATCAACATAATAGTTGCATTAGGGATATCGACACCAACTTCAATAACTGTTGTCGCAACAAGGATACTTATTTTACCAACGCGAAAATCTGTCATTATATTTATTCTTTCCTGTGTGCTTAGTTTGCCGTGTATTAAACCGATTGTGAAGTTTGGAAATATACGACAGACCTCTTCGTAGATTTCTTTTGCTGATTTCAATTCCAATTTTTCTGATTTTTCAATTATCGGGCATACTACAAATGCCTGTCTGCCCTTGAGTAGTTCAGAATTTATCAATTTGTAAACAATTGTTTTTTCATTCTCTACATATAATTTTGTTATAACTTCACCCCTGCCTGCAGGTTTTTCTGTCAATGTAGAAATATCAAGGTCGCCATAAAGGGTTAGTGCAAGTGTTCTCGGAATTGGTGTTGCTGATAAGACGAGAAAATGTGGATTTCGTCCTTTATTCACGAGTGCCGCCCTCTGCATCACCCCAAATCTATGCTGTTCATCAATTATTGCTATTCCCAAATTTTTAAAACTAATTTTCTCTTCAATAAGGGCATGTGTTCCAAAAATTATCTTGGTTTCGCCACTTTGAATCTGATTAATTACTTCATTTCGTGCCGAACCTTTTATACTACTTGTTAAAAGCACTGATTTTACGCCGAGTTTTTCAAGAATTTGACAATGGTTAATATAATGTTGTTCTGCAAGAATTTCTGTTGGAACCATCATCGCACCCTGATAATTATTCTCTACAGCAACAAGCAGGGTATAGAGAGCGACAATGGTTTTTCCTGAACCAACATCACCCTGGAGCAAGCGATTCATAGGCTTTGACTTTGTTAAATCCAAGATGATTTCATTAATCACCTTTTTCTGTCCTTCAGTGAGTTCAAAATTTAATGAATTCAAAAACGAATTGGCTAATCTGCAGCTTTGTTTCAAAGGAACACCTTCCTGACTCTTTACCTTTAACTTTCTTCGGGCAAGGGCGAGTTCAAAAAAGAAGAATTCATCATAAACGAGTCGCTGACGTGCTTTTTTCGCATTTTCAAGCGTCGGGGGAAAATGTAAATCTTTTAATGCCTCTTTTAATGATGGAAGATTATTTTTTTGTATTATATATTCAGGAATGGTTTCAACAACTTCATCAAGGCAAAGGTCAAGGGCGGTATTCATTGCCCTTCTTATATCCCATATCCCCAGTCCTTCTGTTAATGGATATATTGGAATTATTGTTCCTTTGGTTTTTTCTGAAATTGTTTCTTCGTCTCCAATTATTTCATAAATTGGATTAATGAATTGCTTATGATAGAAAAAACTAACTTTTCCTGAAACTATCAACCAGTCACCAATTTTAAATTTATTTTTTAAATCAGGTCTATTAAACCATCGTAGCACCACACTGCCAGTTTCATCTTTTAGCAATACATTTATCATTTCCCCTCTGCGCCGTGCCTTTTTGATTTCAATAAGATGAACCCTGCCTATAACCGTCGCCTCGTCATCAATCTTTAAGTCTTTTATCTTTAAAACTGTGGAGTAATCAAGGTAACGGTGCGGGATTAAAAGTAAGAGGTCCTTTACATTTTCGACATTCAGTTTTTTAAAATAATTCGCCTTTTTTGGTCCAATTCCCTTTATGTATTGAACCGGACTATCAAGTCTTAAAAATTGTTTTTTTTGCACTATTTACCCTGGGTTATTATATCAATCTCCTTATGAAATGTATCAGGGTTTAATGCCTTTGCCTCAGCATCTTTGATTGAGACAAGATTCTTCTTTACCAAATTTGCCAGACAGGCATCAAAGGTTATCATACCTTGTTGTTGGGAGGTCTGCAAGATAGATAGCAATTGATGGGTTTTTGCTTCTCTGATTAAATTACGAACACTGCCTGTAGCAATCAATAATTCATAAGCTGCGATGCGACCCTTACCATCTGCCCTTTTTATCAAATTCTGGGCAAATATTGCCAGAAGGTTCAAAGATAATTGCATCCTTATTTGGTTTTGTTGATGGGGTGGAAAGACATCAATAATACGGTCAATAGTGGATATGGAATCCGCGGTATGGAGGGTTGTAATGACAAGATGCCCGGTCTCGGCGGCAGTAATTGCCAGGGAGATTGTTTCAAGGTCGCGCATTTCACCCACCAGTATAACATCTGGATCCTGCCTGAGCACGAATTTTAATGCATTAGCAAAAGAATGTGTGTCTCTTCCAACTTCGCGCTGGGTTACGAGTGCCTTTTTATTTTTATGAATAAATTCAATTGGGTCTTCCACTGTGACAATGTGGCAATTATCGTTTTCGTTCCGATAATCAATGAGTGCTGCTTGAGTCGTTGTTTTTCCGCATCCGGAAGGTCCTGTTACTACGATCAAACCTCTTGGCCTCATTGCCATATCCTTCAAAATCTGCGGAAATCCTAACTCATCAATTGTCGGAATTTTTTCTGGAATCAATCTGAATACAGCACCGATATTCCCTTTCTGCCTGAATAGGTTAATCCGGAATCGAGCAACCCCTGTCATTTCATAAGACAGATCAAGCTCGTAATTTTTTTTGTATTCTTCAATCTGTTCTTTCTTGAGCATCTCAACGAGTCCTGATTCAATATCAATCGCAGTAAGGGGTGGAACTTCAAGGCTTGTAAGGTCACCATTAATTCTCAAAATCGGTGGTGAACCAACCTTCAAAATTAAATCCGATGCACGACTATTCACCTGTGTATGTAAAAGATCATTAAGTTTTATCATGCTGACACCCGCCTTTCAAATTCATCGGGATTGGTGCAATGAGCAATGGCCTCTTCATATTCAATTATCCCCTGATTCAAAAGATTGCGGAGATACTGATCCATCTGTATCATACCGAGTCTGGAGCCAGTCTGTATCGAGGAATAAATTTGTGGTGTCTTACCTTCCCGGATTGCACTGCGAATTGCTGGTGTGCAGACCATAATTTCAAATGCGGCAACGCGTCCAGCACCATCCTTTCTTCGCACCAGGGTTTCGGTTATCACTGCCTGAAGTGTTGTTGATAACTGGAGTCTTATCTGCTGTTGCTGGGCAGGTGGAAAGACATCGATGATTCGATCTATTGTTTGCACTGCATCAATTGTATGAAGTGTTGAAAAAACAAGATGACCTGTTTCTGCTGCGGTAATAGTTTGTGCCATTGTTTCAAGGTCTCGCATCTCACCGACGAGTATGATATCAGGATTCTGTCTTATGGCACGTCTTAGTGCCTCCGCATAAGATTTTGTGTCGATGCCGATTTCCCTTTGTTCAATAATGGATAATTTATCACGATGTAAAAATTCTATTGGGTCTTCAATTGTTATGATATGCTTACGGAAATGTTGATTGATGTGCTCAATCATAGAAGCAAGGGTTGTTGATTTTCCGCTTCCTGTGGGACCGGTTACAAGCACAAGACCCCTGGGTAGTTCAGCAATTCGTTTTAAAACAGGAGGAAATCCCCATTCATCAATAGTTTTTATCTTTAAAGGTATTATTCTCATTACAACACCAATATTATTCATCTGTTTAAAGCAATTTACCCTGAACCTTGCTACTCCGGGTATCTCGTATGCCATATCAAATTCAAGGTTTTTTTCAAATATCTCACGCTGTGCGGGCTTCATTAAACTGTATATCAAACCTTCCATATCTTCTTTTGTTACTGGCGGATTATCAGATCGTTGCATTTCACCTGCAACACGGTAGATTGGTGGTTCACCAACACGAAGATGCAAATCAGAACCTTCTCTTAAAACAAGTTCTTCTAAAAGAACATCAATTTCAATATTGGGCATAATTTATTTCTGCGTTCTAACAAATGCGCGAAAACCTATGGATGTGTCAGTGATATAATCAAATTGGGACATTTTTGAAGAACTGATTTTAATGGTATAAGGTATGGTATCTGAAGGGAAAAGAAAATTAGCATTGCTGATGAACAGAATTGTGTCAGCAATAGTCGTATCGTATAATGGATTTGTTAGATACTTTAGAAGACTATCAATTGATTTAGGCGCTCCTTTGTATATTGCGATATCCGTGGTGTCAAAGTCCAATATACGGGCAAAAGCGATGCCGAGTGTATCATTTAAAATAGAAATAAATTCTGTATCTGGTTTATAAAAGTGCTGTACCGGAGGGATTTTTACAGATACATCTATGATATGATCGGTAGCTTTTCCATAGAGTGAATTTAATCTGTAATAAACCTTAGTATTCGGTCTGAGTAAAGAATCAGTATCGTTGAAATACATTATAGTATCAACAGGTATTGTATCAAGCGCAACAAAATTTGTTGAATCGTTGCTCCGTTCCACAATGACTGCATCAATCTGGGGTCTCTGCAGTGTCCAGCCCCAGGTCAAATTTACAAATACCTGAGATTTTTCGCCGAGAATGCTCGTTTCCACATTAATAACCTCACTGGTATGTTTAATCCAGCATTCAAGGTTAACATTTATTCCTGTTTTGCAACCAATTGTCATTAAAACCACCAGAAAAGCACATAATTTTTTCATAGAACCCCCTTTAGGACAATTTGATAATGATAATTAATTTTAACTAATTGTCAATGGGAAACATTGCAGCTCTGAAGAATCAAAATTTTTCTCACCTTTAAGACCTCCAGATTAGATAGAAAAAATCGGCATTTGTGCTAATCATCTTTCAATTCGATTAAGTACCTCCTAAGGTCTATTTTTCTCACTTAACTTCCCTATTGACAATCTGGGAATTATATATATAATTGTTCCCAGATTGGAGGTAAATATGACCTTAAGCCAGGCAAGGCTGAAATTAAGACAACTGGCT
>CAZLGA010000017.1:0-34675 GCA_964559225.1 uncultured bacterium
AAATAATTGACAAATAATTTTATTAGATTATCATTACCTGTGACTAAAAGAAATGATAGAGTGGCTTATCTGTTTCTACTCCCTGCATTACTAATAATTCTTATTTTCAGGTTCTATCCAATAATCCAGGCTATTGGTATGAGTTTCTATAACTGGTCTATCGCTGGACCATTGAAGTTCATATGGTTTAAGAATTATTACAGGCTTTTTATAGACCCCAAATTTTATCAATCACTCCTAAATACCTTCTGGTATGTCATAGGGGTAGTACCGCTGACAATCATTATCTCTATAATTATTGCGTATCTTTTAAATCAAAAGATTAAAGGACAGGGAATATATAGAACGCTCTATTATCTACCGGTAGTTACATCGATTGTTGCAATCAGCGTGGTCTGGCGCTGGATATTTAATCCTGACCGTGGAATATTAAATGCACTACTTAATTTGCTTGGTATCACAGGTTTAAAATGGCTGAATGATTCAAGGGGAATTTTTGAGATAATTTTACATACCGACCTTTCCGGTTTTTTTGCTGGACCCTCTGTTGCACTCTGTTCGTTAATGATAATGGCAGTGTGGCATAATATTGGTTACTGTATCATTATCTGCCTTGCCGGACTTCAAAATATTCCTACCCAGTATTATGAGGCAGCAAAGATAGATGGAGCACAGGGCTGGCAGTTATTCTGGAATGTTACAATTCCAATACTTTCACCAACAATATTTTATTTGCTGCTAACTCAATCAATCATCGCCTTCAACACTTTCACCCCGGTTTATGTGATGACACAACCACCAGGAGGTCCCCTTGGGACAACAAGTCTGGCAGTATATTATTTATATGAACAATCCTTCAGGTTATGGAATCTTGGTTATGCAAATGCCATTGCCTTTGTTGTCTTCATCATCATCTTCACCCTGACAAAATTTCAGCAAAAATTTTTGGAACAAAAGGTTCATTATGAATAAAAAAATTATCCATTTATTGTTAATATTGGGAACGATATGGATGGTTTTACCATTTTTCTGGATGGTTTCTACCTCCTTAAAAACTCAGGATGAATCCTTAAAATTTCCTCCAACACTTATCCCGGAAAAACTTATATTAAGTAATTTCATTGAAGCATTCAAACAGGTTGATTTTACAAGATATTTTATAAATACTATAATTATGACTACGGGTTCGGTTCTCCTTGTATATTTTACAACCATCCTTTCGGCCTATGCCTTTGCGCGATTAAATTTCTCAGGAAGAGAACTTTTTTTCACTCTATTCCTTGCGATGATGATGATCCCGATGCCTGTATATCTTGCCCCTTCCTATGTGATACTCAGCAAATTTCGTTTCATTGATACCTTCTGGGCGTTAATAATCCCATGGGGAGTCAATATATTTGCAATATTCCTTTTAAGACAGCATTTTAAATCCCTGCCCCGGGAACTTTTTGATGCTGCAAAAATGGATGGGCTGAATCACTGGCAGATCATAAAATATATTGTCATACCTTTATCCAAACCGGTGCTTATAACTATAGGGATTTTTGAAATAATAACAAACTGGAACTCTTTTCTCTGGCCTCTTATCGTAACACATTCGGATTCAATGCGCACAATTCAAACGGGACTCGCCTATTTTGCCCAGGCAGAATCAACAAACTATCCGCTACTCTGCGCTGCGTCTACATTCACGACTATACCTCTTATAATTCTCTATTTCTTTGTGCAACGTCAGATTATGGAGTCTTATGCCCGGAGTGGACTAAAAGAATAATTTACGGATACTGAAAAATGAAAACAATAGCAGAAAATGATGTGGAGTGGCATGCGGGAAGAAATGCCCGAACTTATCCAAAGCGTGTAAAAGTAGATGGAATCTGGCGGGAGGTATTTAGTTTTGAAAAACAGGTCTTAGAAGAATTTCCATCCCGTAATAGATACACAATATTTTTCTGCCATATTGGAGACAATGAAATAGTAAAGGTAAAAATCTTTGGCTGTTGACTTTTATAAAAATTTAGGTAGAATATAAGCTATGCAAACCAATGGGCGGTTAGCTCAGTCTTGGTTAGAGCGTCTGCTTGACATGCAGGAGGCCACCCGTTCAAGTCGGGTACCGCCCATGTCAAGGGGTGCGAGGTAAACCAGATGGAAGAGGTCCTGGAGAGACTTATTAAGATAAAGGACCTTGGTGAGGAAATTAAAAAGAATGAAGTTTTTTTAAAAAATATCCCTGAAAAAATCACCGCACTCCAGAAGGAAATCGAAAAGAAAAATAATCAATTAAATCAGGCGAAGAACAGGTTAACCGAAATAAAAAAATCTTATAAATTAAAAGAAGGAGATATCGCTGAGAATGAAACAAAAGTTAGTAAATTAAATCAGCAAATGCATACGGTAAAAACAAATGAAGAATACCGGGCAATTTTAAAAGAGATTGAATATCTTAAAAATGCTCGTATGTCAATAGAAGAAGAAATGATAAATCTACTTGAAGAAGAAGAAAAAATAAAAAGCACGATGGAGAATCTTGAGAAAGAAACAAAAGAATTTGTCGAAAAAAAGAGTCGGGAGATACAAGAATTAGAAAAACAAAAAATTCAGATCGTTGATGACCAGGATAAAAAGAAATTTATGTTTGAGGATGAAATAAAAAAACTGCCTGAGGATATTAGAAAGATTTATGAAAGAATCAAAAAAGTAAGGGAAAAGGCAATTTGTATCGTTACAGATGAAGGAATCTGCACAGGGTGTTATTCAAATATCACACCCCAGACCCTTAATGAACTAAAGAAAAAGGACAAATTCGTTCTTTGCGATTCCTGTGGCAGAATACTTATTTATGAGTCCTGACGGTGTAGTCGTTTATATTGATGGTTCATCCAGTGGGAATCCCGGTCCTGCAGGCATTGGAATTATAGTATTTGATAAAGACAACTTAGAAAAACCACTTGCACAAATTTCCCAATATATTGGCATTACCACGAATAATGTTGCAGAATATGAAGCACTGATTCACGCATTAAAATGGTTATCGGACAATCAGTTTTTAAATGCAGAGATATACCTGGATTCCGAACTTGTCTATAAACAACTTATGGGCAATTATCGGATAAAAATGCCGCATATAAAAAATCTTGTAGACCGTGTCCGAAAATTGCTCAATAAATTTGAAAAAATTGATCTAAAAATGGCCCCACGTGAAAAAAACCGTTTAGCCAACCAACTTGCACAAAGGATTGTTAGAATTACAAAAAAGAGATAAATTCAAAAAGATGAATCAAAAAAAGGAAATAAATCCGGCGCGGATATTGATCTTTGGATATGTCGGCATCATAATTATTGGCGCAATATTACTCTCTTTACCTTTCTCAACAACCAATGGTATTTCTTTCATCGATGCAATATTTACTTCAACTTCGGCTTTATGCGTCACTGGATTAATCGTAAAAAATACCGCAATGGATTTTACTCTATTCGGTAAGTGTATAATACTTCTATTAATACAGATTGGGGGTTTGGGATATATGACACTATCAACATCCTTTTTTTTCTTTTTTGGGAAAAAAATTTCCTTGCGGGAACGTATGCTATTCAAAGAATCAATTAATGTCCTTGGTTATGATAATTTAATGCGTTTCGCCTGGAGAATCTTTAGAATTACATTTGTCGTGGAAATGATTGGTGCAATATTGTTTTATTTCAGTTTTGTAAAAAGATTTAGCCCACCGATTGCGGCCGGACATGCAATTTTTCACTCAATATCAGCGTTCTGTAATGCTGGATTTTCTACTTTTTCTGAAAATTTAACCCTTTTCGCAAATTCCTGGAGTGTTCCTCTAATCGCATCAATATTGATAATCACCGGAGGTATTGGATTTATTGTAATATCAGACATTTATTATGTCTTAATAAAAAAAGGAAGGAAAGAACTCTCCCTCCATTCGAAGATTGTTTTAAAGACAACGATAATATTATTAGGTGTAGGGACCCTCTTTATATTGTTTTATGAAGGGCCTAAAAGTCTTATTAATTATTCCCTGCCAATGAAGATAATTCATTCTTTCTTCCAGGCTGTCACACCAAGGACTGCTGGTTTTAATACCGTAGATATCTCTTCGTTTTCTATAGCAACGATATTTTTGTTAATGGCGTTTATGTTTATCGGTGCCTCACCCGGTGGGACCGGTGGAGGCGTAAAAACTTCAACCTTTGCCCTTATGTTAATTTGGATTAAAGAACTTCTTTTCGGCAGATATAAAAGTGATGTCACAACGATGAAAAAAAGAATTCCCCAGGAACAGGCACTGCGTTCTATTTTACTCATATCCCTGTCAACATTTTTGATTTTAGGTGCCTGCTTTCTAATCCTGCTATTTGACCAGGTCCAACCATTAAAATTATCATTTGAAATTTTCTCTGCTTTTGGAACAGTTGGTCTATCACTTGGCTCAAGCATAAACCCATATTGTAATTATGTATCTGAATTCTCATTCTTAGGTAAATTGATAGTTATCTTTTTAATGTTGATTGGAAGGGTGGGAACTCTAACCATAGGAAGTGCCTTGATAAGACACCACAATTTTGATTTTTCTTATCCTGAAGAACCAATCATCATAGGATAATGCTTGGACAACAATATTGACATTTAGAGTAATATAGATATACTATTATATGCTTAACAAGATAAAAACTTCCTATGTAAAGCGGATTTTTTTTCTTACTTCTAAAAGCCTGCAATCATCTGTTTCAAATCTTTCTAAATAAGGGAAATTTATGAAACAATTCGTTGTTATAGGTCTTGGTAGATTTGGTTCAAGTATTGCTCGGGCACTCGCTGAAAAAAATTTTGAGGTCCTTGCAATGGACCGAGATGAAGACCGGGTCAAAGAAATTGAAGAGACTGTCTCCCAAGCCGTGGTTGTTGATGCCACTGATGAGAAGGCATTAAAAGAATTAGGTATAAAAGAATTTGATACCGCGATTGTAAGCATTGGTGAAAATATTGAAGACAGTATTATGGTTACACTTTTGTTAAAGGAATTTGGTGTAAAACAGGTGATTGTGAAGGCACACAATGAACTACACGCTAAAATTTTGGAAAAGGTCGGTGCTGATAGAATAATCTTTCCCGAAAAGGAAATGGGTGAAAAACTGGCAGAAAGCCTTGCCAGTCCCAAAATATTTGACTATATTGAATTATCCAAGGAATATGGCATACTTGAACTCATTGCTCCCAAAAAATTTTGCGATAAAACTTTGAGCGAGTTGAAACTTAGAGAAAAATTTGGAATCAGTGTTATGGCAATAAAAAGAAAGATGCCTTACACCAAACCCGATGGTTCACCCGATTTTAAAGAAGAAATAATCATAGGTCCCGGAGGTTCGGACGAAGTACTACAGGGTGATATTCTTGTTTTATTGGGACGATACAAAGATTTAAATCGTATTGAAAAACTATGAGCACCGATATTCGAGACTTACTGGAACTTTCGGAATTCTACATATTAAGCCAGAAATATGAAGAGGCAATAAAAATTTTAAAAAAGGCACAGAAAATCAATAATCGCGAACCTAAACTTTATTATAATTTTGGCATCGCCTATGAAGCACTGAATGAGCGGGATAAGGCAATAAATTCTTTCCGTCAGGCGCTTTCTTTAGACCCCGATTTTCAATCCGCCCAGGAGCATCTTAACAAATTGATTAAAGGATGAATGTCTTTCATTCTTCTGAAAAATTGTAGATTAGTAAATGCAAATAAAAACAATATCACTAAGTGCAATATTCTAATTAATAACGAACACATTTTAAAAATTATTTTTAATCAATCTGCTGCCGGAGAATTTGAAAAATTCCTGCATCGCAATTTTATCAACTTTCAAATTTTTGATATTAAAAATAATTATCTTATACCTGGATTCACTGATTCACATACCCATCTCCTTGCCCATAGTATAGAATTACAGAGGGTTGATTTGAGTAAATGTTGTTCTCTTGATGAATGTATTGAAAAATTGAAAATGGAGAAAGAAAGAATGGTTATCTTTGGGGTTAACTGGGATGAATCCCTCTGGAAAAAAGGTAGAAAGAACAAGTTAAATCGAATGCTACTGGACAAAGTTTCAAAAAATAAACCTGTAATTATGCGGCGGATTTGCGGACATTTTGCAGTTTGCAATACACGGGCACTTGATTTCATTTCTAAAGAATGGAAAATTGTAGATAGAGAAAATGGCTGGCTCTATGAAAATGCAGCACTATATCTGAATAAAATTTTCACACCCACATTTGAAATGTATGAAAAAGGTCTTGAAATGGCAATTAATGAAGTTTTATCCATGGGAATTACATCTATCCATGAAATCACAGATATCAATGGGTTGAAGGTCTACCAGAATTTAAAGAAAAAATTAAAATTGCGTATCGCCTTATATCTAACCGACACTTTATCATCAATAATTAAATCTGGATTCCAATCTAACTTCGGCGATGACTATTTGAAATTCTCGGGGAAGAAGATATTTATGGATGGGTCAATTGGTGCCCAGACCGCAGCCACCAGAAAACCTTATAAGCATTCAAGGAACCGAGGAAAAATTCTCGTTTCTGAGAAAAACTTATTAAATCTGATCCAAATGGCAGAGGATCATTCAATCCAGTTAATGATTCACTCAATAGGTGACCGCGCAACCGATCTGGTTCTAAAAGCTTTCCGACAGAAAGAAATAAGAACAAACCAGCTCCGTCATAGATTAGAACATATTGAGATACTTGATTCAAAACAGATAAAAGAAATAAGCAGGTTAAATTTAATTGCCTCAATGCAACCAAATTTTTTGCGCTGGCAAACTCCTAATAATATGTATGAAAAAAACCTTGGATTGAGATATAAAGATATGAATTGCTTTACAAAGATAAAAAATGCAGGTATAAAATTGATTTTTGGTTCAGATTGTATGCCATTAGGACCGCTATACGGTATCAAACTTGCGGTCAATCATCCATTTTACGAAAGCCGATTGACACCTGCTGAAGCAATAAGTCTGTACACGCAATCTCCACCCTTTGCAACATTTGATGAAGATAAAAAGGGTATAATTGCAGAAGGAAAATTTGCTGACATTGTAGTGCTTGATAAAAATCCATTAATCAAAGAAAATCTTGATGGCATAAAAATCTTAAAAGTGTTCATTGGTGGTAGTCTCGTTTTTAAAAATAGATAATAAAAACTTTTGTAGTATTTTAATCTTATGAGAAATTTTTTCTGGGTACTCAAAAAAGCGTATAATAAATTCAATACTGACCGTTGCCCCTTACTTGCTTCGGCACTTGTAAATGCCTCTATATTCAGCCTGTTTCCATTAATTCTCGGGATATTATCATTTTCATTCTTTATTCTCGGTTCATCCCGGGAAATTATTGAAAAAATTCTTCCAATTTTAAAACAAATAATACCTATAGGTCTTGATGAAATAATAAAAAACATCAGGGCCGTGCGACAGACATCAATAATCGTCGCAATCATTGGTATGCTTGGCTTTTTATGGGGCTCAGCAAGTATATTCGGAGCGATTGAATCAAGTTTGAACGTTATCTGGAAGGCAAAGAAAGACCGACCGTTCTTTAAAAAGAGTTTAATTACTATGGCATGGGCTTTTATTATTTGGATATTATTAATTGCTACAGTTGGTATCACATTCTGGGCAAGTACCATTGGTTTAAAGGGTATCATTAAATTATTGCCGATTTTGAATATAGTCATAAGCACCCTTATTTTTGGACTTATTTATTGGTTTTTCCCGAATTGCAAAGTAAAATTTAAAGAAGCATATATTGGTGCAATATTTACTGGACTCTCCTGGGAATTAGCCAAATTTCTGTTTACCCTATATGTTACAAGGACTGTAGACTATACTAGAATATTCGGTTCACTTTCAGCAATAGTATTACTACTACTCTGGTTATATTATTCTGCCTTTATCTTTCTTTACGGGGCAGAGATAAGTTATGTATATGCCCGCAGAAAATTTCTAAGAAAGAAGCAAAATTCTTGACATTCGCAATTAAATCTCTATACTTCATCAGGATGGAAATTGAAGTCTCAATAGTCATTGTTAACTACAATGTCAAACATTTTCTTGAACAGTGTCTTATGGCGGTAGAAAAGGCAAGGCATAATCTTAATATTGAAATTATCGTCGTGGACAATGCATCGGTTGATGGCAGTCAAGCAATGATAAAGAAAAAATTCCCCAACATATTACTTATTGAGAATCACAAAAACTTAGGATTTGCAAAGGCGAATAATCAGGCATTAAAGATTGCCCGAGGTAAGTATATCCTCATACTAAATCCCGATACCCTGATCCAGGAAGATACACTGATAAATTTAAAAAACTACCTTGATGAACATCCTGAAGCAGGTGCCGTGGGATGCAAATTGATAAATCCTGACGGTTCTTTTCAGATCGCAAGTAGAAGAAGCATCCCCACACCCTGGGTTGCATTTACAAAGATTGTTGGCCTGAGCAGAATTTTTCCTAAAAGTAAAATCTTTGGCAGATATAATCTAACATATATTTCTCCGGATAAGGAATCCGAAGTGGATGTCCTTTCGGGTTCTCTGATGCTGGTGCGCAATGAAGTTTTAAAGAAAATCGGATATTTTGATGAAGACTATTTTATGTATGGCGAAGATATTGACCTATGTTACAAAATTAAAAAGGCAGGCAGTAAAATTTACTACACGCCGAAAACAAAGGCAATTCATTATAAAGGCGAAAGCACAAGGAAGGGTGAATTTTCTTATATTACAAATTTCTATTCAGCAATGTTAATCTTTATTAATAAACATTTTAAAGACCACTATTCCTTGTTTGTTAAATCTATCCTGAAAACCGGAATTTACTTAAGGGCGTATATTGCTTTTCTCGTATCCTTTTTTAGAGGTATCGCTTTACCACTTATTGATCTCGCGTTAATTATATTAAGCATTTTTATTGCAATTAAGATATGGCTTCCCCATTACGCATTTACCAGATTCCGCATAATATATCCGGTCTACTCACTTATCTGGTTCGTAAGTATTTATCTTTCGGGTGCATACCATATTAAGGGAAGATACCACATAAAACCGGTTATCGGTGGTGCCCTCGTGGGCTTTTTATTGAATTCAACATTTACCTATTTTCTCAAACAACTCGCCTATTCAAGGGTTGTTATTATCATTGCCTTTGTCTTTATTGTTCTAACTCTGAGCATATGGAGATTGGTCTATCGCTGGGTTGGTCCACATGCAATCAAACATCCCTTATCAAAACTCAGAAGGACAATCATTGTGGGTGCTGGAAAAGAAGGGCTGAGAATTCTCAAAAAATTGAGGGCAAGACCTGACATACCATATGAAATTTGCGGATTTGTTGACTTTGATGAAAAAAATGTCGGTAAAGAAATTGACGGCGCTGAAGTTCTTTCAACAATTGAGCATATTAAGGAAGTAATTAAAATCCAGAAAATTGATGATGTAATCTTTTCCAGTGACCGTTTGAGCAATAAACAGATCCTTGAGACAATTTCTTATGCAAGTGGAACTGGAGTTAACTTTCGTATTGTTCCAAATGAACTTGAGTATATCATTGCAAAATCATCAGTGGATGAAATAGATTCCCTGCCTTTACTGGATTTTGTGAGTTCCTATGACCCGATAGATTTAATTGTCAAGCGAGGATTTGACATAGTCGCTTCGGTTGTAGTCCTTGTTTTAGCTTCGCCGTTTTTCTTAATCAATCTACTTATTGGCGCTAGGATTAAAAAGAAAAAAATTTTTACCGAAGGTGGTGGAATAGGAGAAATCCATGTATTTGATAGTGGAATACCTTTTTTTAGATATCTGCCAAGTTATTTTTCTATTTTAAAAGGAACAATAAGTCTTGTTGGAGCAGAAATAATGGAAATAGATAGAACAAAAGAAAAGCCTGTATGCAAACCCGGACTCACGGGCTTTGTCCAGATTAAAATGCGTGAAAAAAATAAAAAACTGGGATCACAAGAAAGGGATTACTACAATCTCTATTATCTTAAAAACCGCTCTCTCGTCACCGACCTGCAGATTCTTATCAGGTCAATTTTTTAATCAATATAGATACCATTATTTTTCCGGTGGTAGAGGCAACCTTCGCCCTCTTACCTCTCTTATCAAATCCCTTATTTCCTTTTCAAATTCTTCCTGGAATATTATAAATCTTGCCTGCTGCTCGGGAGTCAATATCTGTTTTACCTCTTCCAACTCTCTCAACTGGGATTCAAATCTTTTCTTCTGTAATTCTTGAAGTCTACTAAGGGTTTTTATTATTTCCTGTTCTTTTGCTTTCTCCTCTAAAAGCTCTTTCAATTTTTGAACAATCTCTATTCTTTGTTTGTGAAATTCCTGTTCATTTTTTCTCATTTCCTTTAATCTCGGAAAGAGTTTTGTCATTTGTTCTTCAGAAAGGTCAAGTTCTTCGGTCAATTTATATATCCTAACCTTCTCAATTATCTCCCTTGGATCTTTTTCTTCAAATTTTCCCTGGGCAAAGATGAACAGTAATGGCAAAAACAAACTAATAAATTTCTTCATATGACCCCCTTGTATAAATTTAAATTAAAGATATTGTTCGCCATATTTATTATACAGCATTTTAATAAATTCGTCTTTCTCATTTCGTTCCATTTCCATCAATGTCTGAATAGATTCAATTCCCAGATATTCTTCAATAAGATTAAATTGGTGTATTAGTTCATCATCAACAATCCTTTCCAGTAAGAGACTATTTAAATTTTCATCCTGAAACAGATTTGTAACGTGCACAGGCATTTCAATGAATTGTTCCTTCTTGAAGTTAAACAGGATCAATAAAATGGCTAGGCTAAATATTGGTGCAAGAACACCAAAAAACTTCCAGATGGGCTTCTTTAAAGGAATTTCCTCTTTGTGAATATTCTCCTTTATCCTCTCAAAGAATTCCTTTTCAGGCAAAGAGATTTCATCTTTATCAATCAATTCATATAATTTTCTATATCCAGATAATTCCCGACGACATTCTTCACATCCATTAAGATGCCTCTCAAACATAAGCCTCTGTTCCGGTTGCATCAAATCTTCTATGTAATCCAGTATAGCTATTTTATATTTGCATCCCTTCATACCCAGTCCTTTAACAAATACCTTAGTCTTTTAATCGCCTGGAAGTGGTTTGCCTTTGCGGCACCTGTTGATATTTTCATAATCTTTCCAATCTCTTCAAATGTATATCCTTCAAAATGTCTAAGAATAAAAGCAAGTTTCTGCCTCTCAGGTAATTGCGCAAGCGCATCTTCAATCGCCTTTTTCAAAATTAGATTCCTTTCTCTCGGATTGAATATTGAGCCGTCAAGTTCTGTTGTCTCGTGGAATTTCCGTTTGAATGAGATGCATGTATTAATTGCAATGCGATAAACCCAGGTGAAAAATTTACTACGCTCATTAAATTTCTTAAGGTTTCTATAAATCTTGATAAATATTTCCTGGGTGAGTTCCTTTGCATCATCTTCATTCCTCACAAACCGATAACAAATTGAATAAACTGGCTGTTTATATTTTTCAAATAAAGCATCAAATGCATTCTCATCCCCATTCTTGTATCTTTTGACAAGTAATAAATCCTCATCATTCATTTTATTTTGACGCAGATTTATGGCGGATTGGTTTAATCAATAATTAGATTAACAGTAGCGATGGTTGAATTTATATTTAGAATCTAATTATTGGTCTTAAAATTAATATTCCTCCTCGGTATAAGGTTCAAATTGCTCTTTCTCTGCACCACATTCAGGGCAGACCCAATCATCAGGCAATTGTTCAAAGAGCGTTCCGGGTTCAATCCCGTTATCGGGATCCCCGTATTCTGGGTCATATATATAACCACAGATAGTGCATTGCCATTTGCCCATTATACCTCCTTTAAAAGCATTTTATTATATTTAAGAATTCAATCCTGTCAATAAAAATAATAAATCCATCTTTTACCTGTGCTGTGGGCATATAACAGTTCCATTCTCAGAATTATATATATAAGTTTGGCCAGTCACTGGACAATATGTTTCCGGTAAAGAAACATCTTGCAATTCATCAAGACTTTGTGGATATTTTCCATTTTCTACATAATACAATTGAATTGCATTTCCAATCTTTTTTATCTGAGTCCTGCATTGTAAAATATGCGCCTGCTCAGGGGGTGATACAGCATGCCGCGTCTCTTTCGTCCCTCGTGTATATACTGTTCCTGCTTTGTAAACCAATATCCCCACAATAACAAGGGCAATAACAAGTCCAATTAATGCATATGATTTCATAATAAGCCATTATAAATAATCTGGATAGAATGTCAACATAAAAAAACAATTAACAGAAAAATAATAAATAACCAATCTTTGTGCGGTAGGAACAAATTTTGTGCACCATTATATAAAAATCGCTTAAATTTCATAAGTTTTGTCTGGCACAGAATTTGCATATTATAAGGTTAGAGGTGTAGAATGCAAAGAATGAGAAATTTCTTACAATTGGTAATGGTCTCAACCGGGTTATTATTATCGCCCTGCTGTTATGAAGAGACCGACCATGAACCACCTGCAATTCCAAGAGGATTGAATTCTATCACTGGAGATGAACAGGTTATGCTCACCTGGTATCATAATACCGAACCCGACCTCGCCGGATATAGAATCTATCGAGGGCATGCACCTACAGGACCATATTATCTTATTGGTGAAACGAATCTTGATTATTTCCTTGATTGTGGGCTCATAAATGGGCAGACCTATTTCTATGCAATATCAGCCTTTGATATCCACAATAACGAAAGTGAACTATCCTACGAACTCGTATATGACACACCAAGACCCGAGGGATTCAATCAAAAGTTATTTGACTTTACAATCTATCCTGAATATGCGGGTTGGGACTTCAGCAATTACACAGTTGTCCCTTATAATCATCCATATTGCGACTTTTACCTCGGCTATGATGAATATCTTAAATCTTATTATTTCTATATCCGAAGACCAGGTGGACTTATACAGGATATGGGATACACTTCTTCATTTGATGAAATTGGATATGCACCTGATGATGGCTGGTCTCCAACAGGAATGGTAGAAGCAATTCAAGGACATACCTATGTTATCTGGACCTGGGATAACCACTTTGCAAAAATAAGGGTTACATCAGTAAAACCCGGTTATGTAATCTTTGATTGGGCATACCAGGTTGACCCTGGCAACCCAGAACTGGTGAGGAAAAAATGAAAGATAATCAGTATGAATCAACAAAACAAAGGAGGTAAAAATGAAACCCTTAATTTTACTCACCATTGCAGCAATCCCCTTGTTTGCCTTCACCGTAAACTTTGTCTACTGCGATTATGATAATGATGAGGGCTACTGGTGCGATGAATACTGGAGACCGGATCCTGAATGGTGTGATGGCTATTGGGTATATTATCCACATGGATATTACTGCGTATATTATGTCTGGTACCATCCCTGGTGGTGGGACTGGTATTGGTTGCATTGCCGCTGGTGCCATCACTTTGACTGGCACTTTTTCCGTGCCGGCTTCTATGTGGTATGGTATGAAGACGGTTACTGGTGGTGGAGACCGAGATACGGAAGATGGGTAAGATATAAGCTCCCTTATGGTTATACTGAATTCAGATACAAGGCAAGGTCATACGGAGTAAATCTCCCTGATAAACCGCCAAGAGAAATTAATCTTCCTTATAATGAGAAAGAAGTCCTGAGATTGACAAAGGAAAAGGACCCACAATTATATGGCCGCATCGAGAAAGAACACAGAACAGGAAATCTTGAAAAAATTAGGAAAGATTACGAGAATAAAGTAAAAAGAGAGATCGCGGTTAAGAACGAAGAATATAAAAAGACAAAAGCTCAAACCCCCTATGACCAAAATGAAAAATATAATAAAGACGAAACGGATAGAATTATCAGAAAACAAACCGATGAAAGATACAACCGTCAAAAATCAGAGAATGATGAACCGAAAATCATAAAAAATCCAAGAAATTTTTCAGATGAATCAAATAATCCCCATGAGGAGAGAAATCAGAATAAAAATAGAGTAATACCGCGTAAATCAAACGATCCCGAAGATAATGATAGAGAAGAATATAATATACCGAAAAATCAAAAAACGCCGATAAGGAATCTGCCGCCGACAAATCCCGAAGATGAAAAAAGAACGGTCAGAAAAGGTGGTTTAGAAAAAGTTAGGAGATAAAAATGCTGACAGCAATTTTTTCTCTGCTAATCGCATTGGGGACACAATTTGATCCGACCAATCAAGTTAATATTGATATCTGGCTGGACAGTGATGATTATACATTTCATCCCGGGGATAGAATAAAAATCTTTTTCAAGGTTAACAGGGATTGTTATGTAGCGGTCTATGATATTGATGCAGGGGGAAGGGAAAATCTTCTCTTCCCCCTACAAGGGGAAAATGGATATGTCCAGAAAGACAGAGTATATGAATTACCGCCACCTGATGCTGATTTTGATTATGAAATAACCGGTCCGGAAGGGATTGAACGGATAATCTTCCTTGCCTCAACAAAAAGATTACCCGTCTTAGGCGATACCATTGAAGTATTCAAAAAAGAAATAGAACTATCAATAGAAGAACCAGCACCCGCAAAATTGAGAATCATTTCAACACCAGCAAGATGTAAAGTATACATTAAAGAGGTGAAATCTGGTAAGAGAGTATATATCGGTAGAACTCCGCGCACAATAGTCCTGAAGCCTGGGGAATATATCGTGGAAATTAAAAAATGGGGTTATCAGACAATGAAAAGAAGAATCTTACTTGA
Source organism: uncultured bacterium (assembly GCA_964559225.1). Taxonomy (GTDB): domain Bacteria; phylum Hydrothermota; class Tepidihabitantia; order SM23-42; family JAOAFX01; genus JAOAFX01. Next base: position 14,910 of record CAZLGA010000017.1, read on the forward strand.
ACCTTATGAAAAAAGAAGAGTCTTCGTTCGCCTACTGCCATGGTAAACTTGACAATCAAAGATTTTTATATATAATCTAAGGAGTGAATATGAACCGAATAATTTTAGCAATCTCTTTATTCTTTGCCTTTATCTGGGCAGTCCAACCCGTCTCCAAAACAGATAAAACGAATAAAGAGCCTGCCATTAAAATCCAGATTCAACATGATAAAGAAAATCAAGAAGATACGAAGGTGATTAAAATCAAAAATAAAGAACCAAGCGATTCAAACAACGACCTTTTTATTGATACCGATTCAAACAATGTTAATGACCAGCGCGAAGAGGATTTGCTGAAGATTAAACAACTGAAGACAAAGTTTAAGGATTTGCTCAAAAAAACCGAAACCCAACCCAAAAAATCCAGCAGGTAAACAAAATAACTGCCTGGGTTAATTTATGTCAAAATAATAATTTTACCTATATTCTTTTAGGATTATGCTATTTTTCCCGGATGAATCTGTATATTTTACAAAACGATGGGGATATGATTTTTCAATATAAAAATAGAATTTCATTTTTGTAAATACCACCCTCGGTATCATCATAACCTTCCAGCAATCAAATTCACCAACAGGTACATTAACCGTATCCTCACCGACAACTTCTAAATCAGCATTTATTATCATAAATTCTGGAACATTTAACCTTATCCTTTTTTTAAAATCTCTGTGATATTGGAAGCCTCTTAATACAAAATCAAGCGTATGGCGGTCATAGACCGGATTTTTTTCATTATAATAATTTTTTCTGCCCTGATAATTCACTTCAAAGAAATGATTCCTTTTAACGCTCAACTCCCACCGTCCTTTTATAATCTTATTCAGATAAAGTGTCTGGAGATCGGTCGTATCAAGAATTGCCTCCACGATACGGTCTGATTTGTAAATTACATAATAACCGGCTGTATCCTTTTTTAGTGTAACCTCAATTGCCCCGATCTTCCCCTTATCATTTGTTTCATAAACGATATACTCGGTGTCAGGCAATATGGATTGAGTACAAATTGAATCATAAAATGATAAAAAAATTAAATTTATAATGATAGCCGGATTTATCATACAATTAATTGAATTAATAAATTAATCTCTTTAATCTTTTCCTGTTACGCTATCAACTATATCAAGTAATTGTATTATATCATCAATCTCGTAATCTGCACCCGAATTCTTGGTGCCAAATGTATCACCATACCTTGCAAAGACTGTCTTCATCCCAAGAATCTTTGCACCAACTATATCCCGCTCTGCCCAATCTCCTACCATTATTGTCTCTTCAGGTTTTATATTTAATCGCTCAAGGACTATCTTGAATGGTGCCGGGTCGGGTTTTCTTTTATAAGTATCTTCAAAGGTCACGACCAAGTCAAAGAGATGGTGCAAATTTAGTTGACATAATCTAAGCCAAGCTTGTAATTTAGGCGCATCCGTAACGACTGCAAGTCTCATTCCCCTTTTTATCAACTCAATGAGCGTGATATAGACATGGGGATAAAGAACAAGTGCTGCTTCTCTTGCTCGACGATAACCAACAATCCCGGCAGCATGTATCCTCGGTTCAATGTAGCCAAACTCGCGGGTCAGAAATTTATCAAATACGGTTTGGTCTTCAATGCCGACTTCTTTATATATCTCAAATATTTTTTGTTTGGCAATATTTTTATCCATCTTCAATCCGGCATCAATCATCGCGCTTACTGCAGAATCAACTGCTGACTCCTTCATCGCCATAAAATCAACCAGAGTATTATCAAGGTCAAAGATGATACCTTTAATCATAAACTCGCCCTTATGACCCTAGCAGATTTTTCAGGACTATAACGATTGATATAAAAACCCGTGCCCAGTTCAAAGCCTGTAGTTCTAAATATTCGTGGAATTATTTCTATATGCCAGTGATAATCCTGGTCTATCGTCTTCCAGTAATCAGGCCGGGGCAGAAGATTAGGACTATCCATAAGCACAAGATTATATGGGGGGTCATTGAACCCAGTACGAATTGCGGTAAAGATCTTTTTCAAAACATAAGCCAGTTCACTTAAATCTGATTTGTCTATTAGTTTATATGAAAATTTATGATACTTTGGTATGACCATAACCTCGCCCGGAAATCTTGAGGCATAAGGCGTAAAGGCAGCGAACTTCTCAGTCTGGAGTATAAGCCTCTCACCTATTTCTATCTCCTGCTGTATAATATCACAGAATAAACATCTTTCTTTATAACGATAGTATTCGTATGCACCATTCAGTTTCTGTTTCACACGGTTAGGTGTCGCAGGTAGGGCAATTAAGTCTGAATGGATGTGGCTGATAGTGGTTGAACCAGCAAGACGCCCATAATTTTTAAAAATCAGGACATATCTTATTCTTTTATCTTTATGGAGGTCATCAATGCGAAAACGATATGTATCAAGGATTAATACAATCTGTTCTTGCTCAAGGTCGGCAATATTTGTAATATGCCTTGGAGATTCAATGATAACCTCATTGGCACCAGTTCCTGTTACCATATCATAGACACCAACACCGAATTTTTCCAATTCACCTTCAACCCTTAAAATCGGATTGATATTGGGAACTACCCTGACCTTCCATCCTTGAGAATTAGGCAGTGAGCCATCCCTTATTGCATAAATTTCCTTCGGTGTATTCAACTCATTACCTTCGCAAAATGGACAGGGACCATCAGGAAACGGGATATCGGCTGTAACTACAGGAATCTCATCATTTTCTGTGTCAATGATTACCCAAGTATCAGTCACAATGTCCCTTCGTACCTCTGACATAAACCTCCTTTGATTATAGCAAAAATCTATATTTTAAAATGTTTAATTCAGCAAACTTTTTTTCTCTTAAAATATTAATTGACGACATATATCCATATCTTAGTGGTGCAGGAATCTGAAGTTCTCTTAATTTATCAAATCTGGACTGACTACTCAACAGTAACACTCTTAGCAAGGTTTCTCGGGCGGTCAACATCAAGACCTTTAAACGTTGCAATAAAATATGCAAGAAGTTGTAATGGTATTACCGACAGGATTGGTGAGATAAATTCAATACACTCAGGAGTTTCAATAACATATTTGCTTATCGAACCTGTTGCCTCATCTCCCTGTGTCACGACACTTATGATCTGCCCTTTACGGGCAATAACCTCCTGTATATTGCTTAACATCTTTTCATAGACACCTGATCGAGGATTGATACAAACAACCGGCATATGTTCATCAATCAAGGCAATCGGTCCGTGTTTCATCTCACCCGCAGCATATCCTGTAGCATGGATATAAGAGATTTCTTTTAATTTGAGTGCACCTTCAAGGGCAGTTGGATAATTAATCCCCCGGCCTAAAAACAAAAAATCACGAGCATTATAATAATTCATTGCAACCCTTCGTATCTCATCCTGTTTTGCTAATATATCTTCAATCTGCTGTGGTATCTTTTTTATCTCCTGTATGTGATAAATAACATCGCTATCTTTCAAAAATCCTCTGAGTCTTCCCAAATAAAGACTGAATAGATATAAATTCAACAATTGCGCAGTGTATGCCTTTGTAGAGGCAACACCGATCTCAGGTCCAGCCATAATTGCTATATTTCCATCTGACTCTTTATAAATACTTGAGTGGGGCACATTTACAAGGGAAAGAACCTTTAAAAATCTTGCCTTTGCTTCCCTCAAACCAGCAATTGTATCCGCAGTCTCACCCGATTGACTTATTGCCATCACCATTGTATCACCGTCAAGGACCATATCGCGATAGCGAAATTCACTGGAGATGTCAACCTCGGTGCTGATCCGTGCGAATCTTTCAATCAGATATTTTCCTACAACTCCGGCATGCCAGGATGTTCCACAAGCTTGGATATAAATACGGGAGATATTTAAGAAATCCTTGTCAGTAAAATTTATTTCGTTTCCAAGATTTATACGATTTTCTACAATGCGTTCCTGAATAATCTGTGAAAGTATCCGGGGCTGTTCAAATATTTCTTTGAGCATAAAATGCGGATAATTACCTTTCTCAATATCTTTGACCTTAATTGTAACCTTCCGGGGTTGGATTATAATTTCTTCACCGTTGAAATTCTTTATCTTGTAATTCTTTGGCGATACCATTGCTATTGTATCATTAGGGAGATCAATTATTTTATCAAATATTGCTATGACCCCTGAAACATCACTTGCCAGTGCCGCTTCATTTTCATTGATACTCAAAACAAGCGGTGCGTCATGCCGGGCACACACGATATAATCTGGCTCTTTTGTGTAAATTACAGCAAAAGCGAAATTTCCTTTTAACATTGGAACTGTTTGCAATACAGCATTAAATAAATTTGTTTTTAAATTATCTTCAATAAGATGGACTATCACTTCAGAGTCTGTATAAGAACGGAACAAATGACCTTTTTTTTCAAGTTCCTCTTTTAATAAATGGTAATTTTCTATTATTCCATTGACGACAAGGGCAAGTTCTTCATTACAATCAACCAGGGGATGGGTATTCTCTTCATGAGGGCCCCCGTGAGTTGCCCAGCGCGTATGTCCAATTCCAATTCCACCACTAACCGGTGCTCTCTTCAGCAATTCCTGCAATTCACTTAATTTCCCGGGTACTTTACGAATGAGCAATTCGTCGTTATTTATGACGGCAATTCCACTTGAATCATAACCACGATACTCAAGACGCCACAGTCCCCCTAAAAGGACACTTGTTATATCACGCTGACCAATATACCCTACAATTCCACACATTATATTTGATTATATAAAATTTTTCTAATATGTCAAGGTGCAAATTCTAATCTCTCTTTTCTGCACTGATAAATTTTAAGGCCGCTGTAAAATCCTTCACATCAATCTTCTTCAACTTTAGACATCTTATAAAGTCAAGAAATCCTGAAATATCAAGATTCAACATATGGTCCTCAATTTGCAATTCAACCGGCAAATCATAAAAGAATGCCCCACTGCCCAGTGCATCTTCAAATCTTTCTATATTATTAGCAATGATTTTTTTTATGGAATCAAATCGGGGTACCGGAAATCGATCATCTGGCATCTGAAAATTTTGCAATGTGAGTATCTTACCCTCTATATCAACTGCATCAATACCTTCTTCATATAAAGATTCAGCAATGATAAAACCATAAAGCGAACCGAAGAGATGGAAAATGTGCGTATTTTTACCATCATAGAAGAAAGGAATCTCCTCTGGCATCAATATCGGAAAAAATCTATTCTTTAATATTGCAGATAAAAGATAATTATAATTTCCCGCTCCCTTTCCTTCAAAGATTTTTGAAAATTCAGGCCCTTCACCAATTAACCGAGCATATACCTTCTTTTCTTTCTCCCGTACCTGAACTTTCTCCCAGTATTTTCCACCAAGGATAAATTTTTCAAGGAGATAAAAGACCCTCCCGACGAGAACCCCTGAACTGATTTCATAAACATCATATTCACCAAATGATTTCTCTGCAATATTTGAATGTATCTTGCCATAGGCAATCTTATTTTCAATTTTGTCTGTCAGATAATATATTCCGGGTCTCATTTCTTTTATCACCCCTTTGCTCAACAATTGTTTAAACACATCCTTTATTGTAGCTTCAGGATATATCGGTTGGAAAACTTGATAAATACTTTTTAAAGTTGTCCCTATCCTTCGCCTCTGATAAAGATATGAATAAATCTGCTGTGGAATAACAGACAATGATGGTTGATATTTCTTCTCATATAATTCACCAATTCTTGCACAGTCAAAAAATATTTCAAATAAAATCTTTTCCCAGTTATTCATATAAACACCAATGGCAAAAAGTTTATTAGTCCTGCGATTTCCCCTGCCGATTCTCTGCAGGAGCGAGGAAATATTATAAGGTGGCCGATAAATAATGATTGCATCAACATCTCCAATATCAATACCCAATTCAAGTGTAGATGTAGCAAGAAGTATCGCCCTTTCCGACTGGTTCATAAATCTCTCCACCTCTTCCCTTTTTGAACGGGGCAGACTTGCATGGTGAACAAATACCTGATCTTCAAATGGTGGAATTCTAAATTTTTGTGAGAAACTCTCCGCAAAACTTCGGGCATTGAAAAATGCAAGAATTTTTTTAACCTGTCTGACCTGTGCAATTTTAAAAACTTCCTTTATAAAATTCTTTGTTGGAATCAATATATATTCGATTTCCCGAGGCGATTTTAAAAAACATAGTTTTGAATTGTCAAAATATCTGTCACCAATTTTAAAATCATCGATCGTTGCTGAAAGTGCACAATACTGAAGATTATTATCTGTTTTTTGCAGTATCCTCCGCAGTCTATTTAAAAGAACTCTCAACTGGTCACCACGCGGTGTATTATCAAGCAAATGAATCTCATCGAGAATGACTGCAAAAAGATTGATAAATATCGTGGGTTCCCTTGATAAAAGTGAATCAAATGATTCAGGCGTTGTCAAAAGAATGTTAGGAAGATATCTTTTTTCAATAACCGGATGATCCCCAGTCTTTCTGCCGATTGTTAGATTTAAGGCGGTAATTGGTTCTTCAAGACGACGGAATAAATCATTTACAAGTGCCCGGGTCGGTGTAATGTATAAAACTTTAAGTCCTTTGACATCTTCTTTCAACAAATTTTCAAGCACCGGGGCAATAACTGCCTCGGTCTTGCCTGTAGCAGCTGGTGAAATAACGATAACATTCTCTTTATTGAGTATATGGGGAATTGTAATCTCTTGGATCGGCGTAAAAGAACCAAATCTGCTAAAAAAAGCGCCCCAGGTGCGTTTCAGTTTTTGTTTAATTTCCTTGGGGTCCATTAATCTTTTGAAATTTTATTTTATTAGAATAAATTTTATATGTCCCTTTGCATCAGGAAGTTTCAAAAAATAAACGCCATTAGTCAAATCCGACACATTAATGATATGGTCTATTTTTTTAATGGTTTTTACCAATCTCCCCATTCCATTGTAAATTAAGAGTTTATCAGGATCTTCTTTGAAGAAAAGCGTTAATCTGCCATTTATAATCAATGATTGAACTTGTATTTTTAGTGAAATTTCTACAAAGTTCTCTTCAACAACGACAAGTGGACCAAAATAGATTGTTCCCATAGAACCATTCTCGCCATTGCCGTATCCACCATAACCACCTACCCCGGCTTCCACTGAAATATTCAAATTACTCGTATCAAGAGTTCCGCAAAAAACTTTGATTCTGCCACCACCACCTCCTCCTCCACCACCACCTTCAGCATCACCACCAGCCCCACCATTTGCCAGCACTGCTGAGTATCTCATTCTTAAGGTATCGCCAAACATCTTAATACCACCACCCGAACCTCCACCACCTGCCTCATAACTTCCATCATAGCCCCGCATCCCTATTGATAATATTTGTGATGTATCAATGATTATCTTCTGTCCTTTAAGATAAATTAACGCACCACCATTACCACCAAATCCATCAACCAAGCCCAACCTTCCTGCCCCACCCCCTGAACCTAGATTAATTACTGTATCACTCGCATTACCATAAGGAGTTCCACCGGCACCGGGGTTTAAATCACCACCATCCCCCCCTGCACCACCATAAGCACCACCTCCGCCGCCTCCTCCGGTTCCAGCATATCCACATCCCGGTCCATAACCATTGGGATGTGTATTCGTGCCTCCAGAATATCCCTTTCCCGAACCATCAATCATTGAATTATGGATATAAATAAATGGCGCCTGCAAAATTATCTTGCCCGTTGAATCAATACCATTCCACTGTCGGATTTTTAGTTTTGCATTATTTACAAGATGGACCTTTAAATTATATTGATGATAGCCACAAATAACAAGGCTATCATTTATAACAAGCAGACTATCACTATCTTCATATACATAGTTTAAGATAAAAAATATGTATATAATAAACGGCATCTTGCCTCCTTGATAATTATAAAAAATTTACAATCAATGTCAACGGTTATGTATTTAGGCATTTTGGACTTTTAGGCTATTTACTCTAACCACAACAGCATCCATAGAGCAATAACCATTTTTCAGTAGTGCTCAAGATTGTAATGTTCCCTTGACTTTTATATAAAACTATATATAATTATAGTAATGATACTACAGACAATTGAATATGAAGGATTTCGCAATTTGTGTGATGGAAAAATTTCATTCTGCGAAGGCATAAACATCATTACCGGAGAAAATGGAGCGGGTAAGACAAATCTTCTTGAGGCAATCTTCTTTTCTGCCTACGGTACTTCCTTCCGAACAAATGATGATAGAAATATGATGAGATTTAATGAACCATATATGAAAGTGACCGGCTTTTCCAATAGAATGAAGGCGAGTGTATTTTACAATGGAACAAAAAAATTTTCACTAAACGATAACGAAAAAGAACGTCTGAGTGATTATGTAGGCTGGCTTCCGGTCGTGATTATGTTTTTAAATGACATCTGGATAATACGGGGCGCGCCAGCAAAAAGACGAAACTTTTTAGACTGGTTATTACTAAAATTAAATCCTGTATATGGGGCAAATCTTAATGAGTACAAAAAGATTTTACGCCAGCGTAATTCCCTTCTTCAACAGGAGAACCCTGATATGTCACTTCTGGATGTCTATAATGAGAGATTTATCTACTGGACAAATTTGATATATGCGGAACGTAAAAAAATCCTGCCGGTTATCAAAGAGATGATTGAAATAAAGGGCAAAGAAATTGGGTTTGAAAATATATCTTTTGAATATACCAGTTCCTGTCCTGAGATGGAGTTGACTTTTAATGTATTAAAAAAGGTTGAATCAATGGAATTCAATAGAGCAGAGACACTATTAGGTCCTCATCGCGATGATTTCACAATTCAATTAAATGGTTATCCTGTGAAACAATTTTCATCAGAAGGTGAATCAAGAATCATTGCCTTGCTCTTGAAACTCATTGAAGGAGAAATTATAAAACAAAAAACAAACCAAGAACCCGTATTTCTCCTTGATGAAGTAACGATTGAACTCGACAGATTTCACAGAAAACAATTCTTTGAAATGGTGAAGGGACAGATTTTCTATGCAACAGTAAATGGGCTGGACGATATTAATATACACGAAAAAAAGAAATTTGTTTTAAAGAGGGGTTCAATTGCGGTATCCTGAGAAAATAAACAAAATACTACCAAAGGTAATAAAATCACTTAATTTAGATGAAAAATTTAAAGAAATAGAAATGGTTAAACATTGGAACGAAATCGTTGGCGAAAAGATTGCCCGCCATGCGAGGGCAATAAACATAAACGAAGCCAACTTATATGTTGTCGTTGATAATCCGGTATGGCAGGCACAATTGTTTCTACTAAAGAATAAAATTTTAAAAAAATTCAATGAGTTAGGTGCGAATCTTAGCGATATTAAATTTATTATTGGAAAAGGAGGTACTTTTAAGGAGTAATTATGGAAGAAGAGAGGACAAAAAATAAAGTTGAGGATAGATATGATGCAGCACAAATTCAGATATTAAAGGGTCTTGAGGCAGTTCGTCGCAGACCAGCCATGTATATCGGTGATGTAGGCATTAGAGGTTTACATCATCTCATATTTGAAGTCGTTGATAATAGTGTAGATGAGGCACTTGCTGGACATTGCAGCCATATCAGAGTGACGATTGATAAAGATATTGTTGAGGTTGAAGATAATGGCAGGGGTATCCCAACTGATATGCATCCCACCCAGAAAAAATCTGCGCTTGAGATAGTTATGACAATGCTCCATGCGGGTGGTAAATTTGATGATAAAGTCTACCGTATAAGTGGTGGTCTGCACGGTGTAGGTGTCTCCGCTGTGAATGCACTCTGTGAATTCCTTGAGGCTGAGGTTTATAGAGATGGCAAAATTTATTTTCAGAGATACAAAAAAGGTGAACCCGAAGAATCAGTAAAGGTAATAGGAAAAACAAAAAAACGGGGAACCAAAATTAGATTCAAACCTGACAAAGAAATATTCCGTAAGGTTGAATTTAATAAAGAGATAGTAGCCCAACGTCTCAGGGAAATTGCATTCTTAAATAAGGGATTAAAGATTGACTTTGAAGATTTAAATTCAGGCACAAAAGAATTATTTTATTCAACCGAGGGTGTGCTTGACCTTGTAAAATATCTTGATTCTGGCAGGCAAAGACTACACAAACCATTCTATACACACGATACCCAAAATGGAATTGAAATTGAAATCGCAATGGAATATAACGATTCTTATCTTGAAAATATCTTCACCTTTGCTAATACAATAAATACCCATGAAGGGGGCACACATCTTATTGGATTCAAATCGGCACTGACAAGAACCCTTAATGAATACGCAAGAAAACACAACCAACTCAAAGAAGACTTTGCCTTTACCGGTGAAGACACACGCGAAGGGCTCACCGCAGTGGTATCAATAAAGATAAAAGAGCCACAGTTTGAAGGACAGACCAAGACAAAATTGGGTAATCCTGAGGCAAAGGGTGCGGTTGAATCTTTAATGACTGAAAAATTTTATGCCTTTCTTGAAGAAAATCCAAGGATTGCAAATGTCATTGTTAATAAAGTCCTGACTGCAGCAAAATCCCGTGAGGCAGCAAGAAAGGCAAGAGAATTGACCCGTAGGAAATCATTGATTGACAACGAATTCCTGCCGGGCAAACTTGCTGACTGTTCCAGTGAAAACCCAGATGAGGCTGAAATATTTGTTGTTGAGGGTGATTCTGCAGGTGGCAGTGCAAAACAGGGAAGGGATAGAAGATTTCAGGCGATACTGCCTTTAAGGGGTAAGATTATAAATGTAGAGAAGAGCGGATTGAATAAAATTCTCAGTAATGAAGAGATAAGAACATTGATTTCGGCAATCGGTTGTGGTATCGGTGAAGATGACTTTGATATTTCTAAGTTGAGGTATAAAAAGATTGTAATTATGACCGATGCCGATGTTGATGGTGCGCATATAAGAACCTTGCTTCTTACCTTCTTTTTCAGATTTATGAGGGAATTGATAGATGCGGGTGTAATTTACATTGCCCAGCCGCCATTATATCGCATCCGTTACGATAAAAAAGAAGAATATATGTATTCTGATGATGAATTACAGAAATTTTTGAAAAAGCACTCTGGAGAAAAATATGATATACAGCGTTATAAGGGTCTGGGTGAGATGAATCCCGAACAACTCTGGAAAACAACTATGGATCCAGAAAAAAGAATTCTAAAAAAGGTAACGATGGAAGATGCAGCAGAGGCGGATAGATTGTTTTCAATACTTATGGGTGATGAAGTTGAGCCGAGAAGAAAATTTATTGAAGAAAATGCAAAATTTGTTGAAAATCTGGATGTTTAAGGAGGATTGATGAATCATTTGCAGAATCTGAAAGAACTTTCAGAGGCATTCGGTATCTCAGGTTATGAGGACGACATTGTTGAGATACTGAAGGGAAAATTTGGAAAACATGCAAAGGTTTTGAAGGACCGGATTGGAAGTATCATAGCACAAAAAAATGGCACAAGTGAAACGCCCAAGATTATGTTCGCAGCACATATGGATGAAATAGGATTTATGGTCAAAGAAGTGACAAAAGAAGGTTTTATTAAGTTTCTTCCTATTGGTGGATGGTGGGATGGCACTCTTCCTGGAATGCGGGTGCGGATTAGAAATAAAAAAGGCGAACTCATTCCCGGAGTTATTGGATTGAAACCCATCCATGAACTTTCTCCGGAAGACAGAAAAAAACTACCAGAAATCGACCATATGTATATTGATGTGGGTGCAACCAAAAATTTTCCGGTTTCAGAAAAACTGGGAATAAAGCCCGGAGATCCAATTATGCCCGTGGGTACATTTGAACAGATGGCGAACGGTGACCTATTGCTTGCCAAGGCATGGGACGATAGGGTCGGTTGTGCATTATTAGTTGATATACTACAGGAATTATCTGCAATGGAACATCCCAACACTGTCTATCTCGTGGGAACGGTCCAGGAAGAGGTGGGATTGCGGGGTGCCAAAACATCTGCATCTCTGATACAACCCGACTTTGCATTTGCGCTTGATGTCAGTATCTGCCGTGATACCCCAGGGAATGGCGGCGACGCTAATGAAAAACTTGGGGCGGGTGTAGCAATCCTGATTTACGACCGAACAATGATACCTCATAAAAGTCTAAGGGATTTCGTAATAGAAATTGCTGAAACAAATAATATTCCTTATCATCTAACGTCAATCAAGGGTGGATATGATACAGGTGCCATTCACCTCACAAATTTTGGTGTGCCCAGTCTGGTGTTGGGCATTCCAACAAGGTATATCCACTCAGCCTCAAGCATTATTTCGTATGAAGACTATGCAAATTTGCTTAAATTGAGTATACTGATTGTAAAAAATTTAGACCGTGAGGTAATGGAGCAAATTTTAAAATAGGAGGAACAATGTCAAGGCGTGTAATAAAACAAGGGGCAATTTACTACATCTGGACTACAACTAAGGATTGTATTGAAATATTCAATGACCCGCATTGGGCAAGATTTCTTTTATTATCTATCGGCTACCATCGTTATATGCTTAACTATAAAATCTTTGGGTATCTTATAATGCCTGAATCCTTCTATGTTATAGTACAACCCGGAAAAATGTTTTCTATCTCCAAGATAATGAAACTTATAAAAGGAAACTTCGCGAGAAAATACAATGAAGTGAAAAAAAGAGAAGGTACGGTCTGGTCTCAAAGCTTCGATGCAGAGCTTATTGAAAATATGTCTCAGCTAAAGGAACACCTTAATTACATTCATATGCAGCCGGTCAACCGTGGGCTTGCAAAAGACCCTGGTGAATATGAATTTTCAAGTTACAACAATTATTCCCGCGCAAGGAGAACTACTATACAACTTGTGATAGATGCATTACCCGAAGATTTTAAATAAATTATCACAAACAATTGATACAAATTTCTTTTTATAACCATCTATGCTTTCACGAGTTTTGTCCTGCGCTACCTTCGGTATTGAAGGATATTTAATAAATGTGGAAGTAGACCTATCCGGTGGTCTACCCGCATTTACTACAGTTGGACTTCCGGATAATGCAGTCAAAGAGTCAAAAGACCGTGTGTATGCGGCTATTAAAAATGCGGGATTTCTCTTTCCATCAAAAAGAATAACGGTAAATTTAGCACCTGCTGATATAAAGAAAGAAGGGTCAAGTTTTGATCTACCAATTGCCATAGGCATACTTGCAGCCTCACAGACGATTCGCACGGGTAGTCTTGACCGCTACGCAATTCTCGGTGAATTATCGCTTGATGGTTCTTTAAGAGCAATAAAGGGTGCAATATCTATTTCACTTGCTGCCCGTTCAAACAGGCTTGATGGTTTAATCTTACCATCAATAAATGCAAAAGAGGCTGCAATAGTTGAAGGTATAAATGTCTACGGGTTTGATAACCTAATTGAAGTTGTAGCATTTTTAAATGGTGAACTCCAGGTAAATCCTGTAAATGTTGATAGAGATGCAATATTCAAGTCTGTTTCAAAATACCCTATTGATTTCGCCGAAGTAAAAGGGCAATATCATGCAAAGCGGGCATTGGAAATCGCGGCTGCGGGAGGCCATAATATATTAATGATTGGACCACCGGGTACAGGCAAGACGATGCTCGCACGCCGGCTTGTTACAATACTTCCACCAATGACCCTGCAAGAAGCGCTTGAGACAACAAAGATTCATTCTGTCGTCGGAATCCTTCCACCGGGTGAATCCTTGATTGGCACAAGACCATTTCGTTCACCGCACCATACAATTTCAGATGCAGGGATAATAGGTGGTGGGCATGTTCCAAAACCCGGTGAGGTTTCACTGGCACACAATGGTGTATTATTCCTTGACGAACTCCCTGAATTTCATAAAAATGTTCTTGAGGTTTTGCGCCAGCCGCTTGAGGATGGTGCTGTTACGATAGGCAGGGCAAAAGTGACTCTTACCTACCCGGCACGGTTTATGCTTGCCGCGGCAATGAACCCCTGCCCCTGTGGTTATTTTACTGACCCATATCATGAATGCAGATGCACACCAATTCAAATACAGCATTACCGGGCAAAGATCTCAGGACCACTCCTGGACCGCATTGATATACATATTGAAGTTCCGGGTCTTAAATATGACGAATTGAAATCAGCCCAACCTGGAGAATCATCTGAAGAGATAAAAAAAAGAGTAACAAAGGCACGGGAAATACAGTTAAACAGGTTTAAAGAAACAAAAAGAAAGATATTCTGCAATGCCCATATGGAAACAAAGGATATACGAAAATATTGTCTTATTGATGAAGACTCGCAAAATCTTCTCAAAACTGCAATTGAAAAATTTGGGCTTTCAGCCCGTGCCTATGATAAAATATTGAAGGTTGCAAGAACCATAGCAGACTTAGAATCAAGTGAGAATATAAAAGTTCAGCATGTTGCTGAAGCAATACAATACAGGAGTTTAGATAAAGATGTATGGCAAAAATTATAATCTGACATTAAAAAAATTAGCAAAACAAATAATTGGGCTTAACGAAGAAGTTGTGCTCCTTGATGGCTCAAAGAAAAGATACATAAACTTTGACAATGCCGCAAGCACACCCGCTCTTCTACCAGTTCAGAAAAAGATTGGTGAATTTTTAAAGTGGTATTCAAATGTCCATCGCGGAACCGGATTCAAATCACAAATTTCCTCCTGGATATTTGAAGAAGCAAGAAAAATTATTGCGGATTTCGTAAAGGCAGACGACCATTGCTGTGTGATATTCTGCAAAAACACAACTGAAGCTATAAATAAACTTTCCAGCAGATTCCGGTGCCCTGCCTTGGATAAAGAAAAACCGGTCGTTCTTACCACGATTATGGAGCACCACTCCAACGAATTACCCTGGCGTAAGGTTGCACAGGTCATTCATGTTGAACTAAATCCTGATGGAACAATAAATAAGAATGACTTTTATGGAAAACTGAAAAAATACGCGGGTAAAATACAACTCGTTGCAATAAGTGGGGCATCAAATGTCACTGGTTATATAAACCCCATTCATGAATTTGCCCGCAAAACTCATGAGATAGGTGCCCAAATTGCGGTTGATGCTGCACAACTTGCACCCCATCGACCAATTGATATGAAGCCCAAAAATGACCCTGAACATATTGACTATCTCTCTTTCTCTGCCCATAAGATGTATGCACCTTATGGAATTGGCGTCTTAATTGGAGATAAATCAGCATTCTTGTACGGTACACCCGATGATGTAGGTGGCGGTACTGCTGATATTGTGGATTTAGAGAGCGCATACTGGAAAGATTTACCAGAAAGAGAAGAGGCAGGAACACCAGATATCATTGGCGTAGTTGCACTTGCTGAAGTGATTAAATTAATCCAGAAGGTGGGATTTGATGAAATCATCAAACATGAAACTAAACTCACTGCCTATGCTTTGAAGAGGTTGAATGAGTTGCCTGAAATAATCATTTATGGTGACCGCAAACCCAGGAATGCCCATAATAGACTCGGTGTTATTGCATTTAATATCAAGGGAATGCACCATGCATTAGTTTCTGCAATCTTGAGTTATGAAGGCGGTATCGGAGTAAGAAATGGCTGTTTCTGTGCCCACCCTTATGTAAAATGTCTGCTTGATGTTAATCCTGAAGAGGCAAAAAGGATTGAACAGATGATCATAAATCGCGACCGTTCAGAAATTCCTGGTACAGTAAGAATTAGTTTTGGTATCTATAATACTAAGGCAGAGATAGATACCTTGATAGAAATGCTACAAAAAATCATAAAAAAAGAATACAAAGGTAAATATATCTTAGATAGGGAACGGGGCGAATACTATCCTGAAGGTTTTAGATTCAATTTCTCTGAAGTTTTTAATTTTGATTGAAAAAAGATTTAAGGAACTCCTGAACAGTTAAAACACTGCAAGAGCCCCTCAGTTTTTTTACTTACTTAATTAAGAATTATCTTCTGGTGCTTGATTCTATCAGTCAGAACGAATAATAAGAAATATATTCCCTGTGGCAGTATTGCCAGTGGAACCGATTCTCTGTATTCACACTTCTGACAGAATTTCGTATTTGAATACACTAAAGCAACAAGTATATTGTAGACCTTAAGTTCAACCTTTCAGATTGAGCCAGTGTAACAAATAACAAAACCAAAAACACCATAAAATGTCTCTTAACCACATTATATTATTCCTTTTACTATTGATTTCCAATTCTATCGTTGATTTTTTATTTTCCTCTTTTTGCAATCCATTTATAAGACTTGAGTCCTCAATTATTGCCATTACAACCACACTCATAGAATATGATGACCAGTTTTTAGCCTATGTCAAGAAAAAAACTGCCTATAGTTTTCAATTCAAAAAAATCTACCTCACAACAATCAGCTTTTCGCTCTTTAATCGCTTTCCATTTGAGTAGATTTCCAGGAAATAGACACCGGGATTCCTTATTTCAATATTTTTTTCAGACTGTTGTTGGACAAGTCTTCCTGAAATATCATAAATATTTATCTTCAGTTCACTTAAATTTGTTTTAATCACAAAATTCCCTTTATTGGGGTTTGGAAATTCAAAAAACACACATTCATTATTTTCGTATTCCGCAACATCCTGACTCATTGTATTCAAGAACAGAAAATTGCCCCTGGATTGATGCCAGTTTGTAACGAGTAAATCAAGATTTCTTGAATATGTATAGTTAACCCAGATTGTCTCAGGTTGAGAAATAATATTCTTGATTGAAATCCAGCCATCATGATAGCAAAAACAATACTGTTCTCTTGTCAAATCACCTCCCGCCCTTCTCACCCTGGTAATATTCTTTATCCAGCGCTTATTAAGATAGAAAACCCGATTTGTGGGTGTCACAATATGCGGTTCATTCGTGATTGATACCGGCTGTGTATTATCAACATCTCCAAAGATTATATTCTCACAAACCAGTTGATATGGATTTGACGGGCTCCATTGCCAGGTTGGTGTCTGAGGGAATGTTCCATTATTATTCTCAAAGACCTTTACCGACTCCCACCAGCCACCGGCAGCGAGGTCTAAATCTCCGTCCTGATCAACATCGCCCAAGGCAACACAAGAATAATATGTGAGATTTTGGCTTGTCCACGCAGGCGTTGGGGAAAGATTTGTACCATTGTTTAAATACAATTGACAATTACTCGCGCCACCAAGTTGTCCATTATTAGCACAGACCATATCAAGGTCTCCATCATTATCAACATCACCAAATGCAATTTTCAGGGTATTTAGCGAATTCGCTGACTGCCAGTAAGGGGTGGATTCCAACATTCCATTCGTATTGCGGTATATCAAATTCGGTCCAAGTTCTGCACCAAGTCCAAGGTCTAAATCACCATCATTATCAATATCAACCCAACTGACATCATAAAAATAAGAAGTAATGTTTGATTGCCAAGCAGGAAGGGTATCAAGAATACCATTATTATTCAAATAAACCTTTGCCTTCTGTGCACTACCACCATACGCTTCTCCGCAGGCAACAGCAAGGTCCAAATCTCCATCCCTATCCATATCACCAAATGCACAGGCAAAAGAATTATCACGGTCATGGGGTCTCCAGGAAGAGGTTGATTGGAAGATTCCGGATTGATTATAGTAAAATTTGTCATATTGTGGGGTATATGGGTCTCCATAGTTTGCTACAGCAAGGTCTGGATAACCATCGTAATTAATATCACCTAAACTGATATGGGCGTTATAGCCTGCATCCGAAGACTGCCATCCTGCAACACGCTGGAGTGTATCATTGTAATTATAATTTACTTTATTTCTATTCTGTGCCATATCATTTCCATTGCCCGTTACAAAATCAAGGTCACCATCTAAATCTATATCAACAAGCGCACCACCAGTTGAGTAATCCGAATCTATTGATTCCCAGTTAGGTTGATTCGGGTAAGGAATGATTGATAAAAATACTATCATAAAAACCATATAATCTCCTTTTATGGATAAATTTTTTCAAGCATTCTCGGAAACGGAATTGTTTCCCGCACATGAGGAATCTTACATATCCAGGCAACGGTTCGCTCAATGCCCAAACCAAAACCACTATGTGGACAGGTTCCGAACTTTCTTAAATCAAGATACCATTTATATGCATCTTCGGGAAGATTATTTTCTTTTATTCTCTTGAACAAGGTTTGATAATCATCCTCTCGCTGGCCCCCACCAATGATTTCACCATATCCCTCTGGAGCGAGCATATCAACACTTAAAGAAAGTGAATCATCATTTGGATCGCGCTTCATATAGAATGCCTTGCACTTTGCAGGATAATGATGAATAAGAACAGGTCTATCAAAACTCTCACTAATCAATGTCTCCTGTGGTGCTCCAAAGTCTTCGCCATATTTAAAATCAGGGTCTTTTTTATGTATCAAATCTACAGCTTCTTTGTAAGTTAACCTTGGAAACGGCTTTTTTACATTCTCAAGTGTTGTAATATCTCTTTCTAAGACTTTTAACTCCTCTTTCCTATGTTCAAGAATCCTATCTAAAATATAGAGGACAAAGTCCTCTTCAAGCTCCATAAGACCATCAAGTTCAAGATATGCAACCTCTGGTTCAACCATCCAGAATTCAGTCAGGTGTCTACGTGTCTTTGATTTTTCAGCACGAAATGTCGGACCAAAACAGTACACCTTGCCCAGAGCTGCTGCGGTTGCCTCATTATATAACTGACCACTCTGGGTCAAATAGACGGTTTCTCCGTAGTAATCAACTGGAAACAAAGTCGTTGTTCCTTCAACTGAGGCAGGAGTTAAGATTGGCGTATCTGCGTTGATAAATCCTTGATTATCCAAAAAATCCCTGATTGCTTTTATCACTGTATGTCTGATCCTCAAGATTGCGTTTTGTTTTTTAGACCGAATCCAGAGATGGCGAATTGGCAAAAGAAAGTCAACCGAATGTTCCTTGGGCGTAATTGGATAATCCTCTACTATTTGCACAATCTTCAAATCCGTTGTAACAATCTCATATCCACCTGGTGCCCGTTTGTCCTGACGCACAAATCCCTTTATAATAACTGAAGATTCCTGGGTTATTCTATCTGCAACCTCAAAGATTTCGGGTTTTGCCTCATCAGCACTGATAACCGATTGTATTATGCCAGTGCCATCGCGAATAAGTAAAAATCGCACTTTACCTGACGACCTTTTATTATATAGCCAACCTTTTATTTCTACTTCTTTACCTTCATGTTTTCCAATATCTTCAATGTAAACCTGCATTTGTTAATATAATCTATTTTTTGAAAAAAGTCAAGTAATATACTATCTGTGGAAGGTAAAAGAAAATTGTTAAGCGGTTTCCGGTTTGGTTTAGAAATTATTGAATGTCACACTGAACTCGTTTCAGCATCTCAATAGGTTGGGTAGGTTGTTAAGCATCTTTTTAGATTCCGAAACAAGTTCGGAATGACAGTAAGTGATGGTTTGGAATGGCAAAAGGGATGGCTTGGAATGACAAAGAATATGGTATTGGAATGATAAAGGGGATATAATCCTATTTCCTAATTTTAACAAGCGAGAAGCGAGGAGGACTCAGTTATCTATCCTACGTCTTTCATCAAAATAAAATCTTACCCAAAATGAATTAAGATTCTCAGGCGAA
>CAZLGA010000018.1:0-32651 GCA_964559225.1 uncultured bacterium
TCGTGAAGGTGGTAAGACTGTCGGTGCTGGCGTGGTAACACAGATAATTGAATAAAAAACAAAAAGGATAATATGAGGATGATCATTAGTCTTGCCTGCACGAATTGTAACAACAGAAATTATACAACGACTAAGGACAAGAAAAAACAGGCGCGGTTGGAGATTAAAAAGTACTGTAAATTCTGTCGGAAGCACACGGTGCACAAGGAAGTAAAATGACACTGCGAGATTCCAATAATCTGGCATACCTTAAAATCCTGTTGATTTCGTTTTTAGGTATTTAGGCATTTTGAGCTCTTTGGTGTTTATTATAATTTTTAGGCCTGTAGCTCCAACGGTAGAGCATCCGGCTCCAAACCGGAGGGTTGGGGGTTCAAATCCCTCCAGGCCTGGATATAGAAAAAGTGATTAACAAAATAATTGATTACATTAAAGGTGTTTATTTGGAAATGAGAAGGGTCTCTTGGCCAACGAGGAAGGAACTTGTTGGTTCAACGGTTATTGTTATTCTTATATCAATATTTGTTGCTTTGATTATATTCGTTCTGGATCGTATTTTTACGGCGCTGTTAGGTATAATCATTAGATAATAATATGAACTGGTATGTTGTACACACATTAACTGGACACGAACAAAAGGTAAAAAGAATATTAGAAAGGATAATAAAAGAACAGGGAATGGAAAATCTTTTTGGAAAAATCATTATTCCTGTTGAAAATCTTATTAAAATAAAAAAAGGGAAAAAAGTAATGGAAGAAAGAAGGCTTTATCCTGGTTATATTGTTATTGAAATGGAAACAACGAATGAGGCATTAAAACTTGTTAACTCGGTACCTGGAGTCACCCATTTTCTGGGCACGAGAAACAAACCGATACCACTGGGAGAGGATGAAGTTAATGCACTTTTAGCGCAAGTTGAAGAATCCAAAAAAAAGATTGTCACAAAAATACCTTTTACAAAAGGAGAAAGGGTGACTGTAATAGATGGACCGTTTACTGATTTTGTTGGCACGGTAGAAGAAATTTATCCTGAAAGAGAAAAGGTAAAAGTGATGGTAGTAATATTTGGAAGACCGACACCTATTGAACTCGGTTTTCACCAATTGAAGAGCTTCTGAAAGGAGTTTTATGGCGAAGAAAGTCGTTGCCGTTGTTAAATTACAAATTCCAGGGGGCAGTGCTACACCAGCACCTCCAGTAGGACCGGCATTGGGTCAACACGGCGTGAATATTATGGAATTCTGTAAGGCATTCAATGCTGAAACCAAAAACCTTACAGGACTTGTCATTCCGGCAGTTGTTACTATTTATAACGACCGTTCCTTTACTTATGTTCTAAAAAGCCCGCCGGCATCAATTCTTTTAAAACAGGCAGCAGGAATTGCCAAAGGTTCTGCCCAGCCGAATCGCGACAAAGTCGGAAAAATCACAAAGAAACAACTTGAGGAGATTGCTAAGCGTAAAATAAAAGATCTTAATTGCGATAGTCTTGAAAAGGCAATGCAAATAATTGAAGGAACGGCAAGAAATATGGGTATAATTGTGGAGCAGGAATGAAGAGATCAAAACGTTTTAAAGAAGCATTATCAAAGATTGACAAAAATAAGAAATATCCTTTAAAAGAAGCTATTGAAACCTTAAAGAACATTGCAAATGCGAAATGCAATGAATCTGTGGATATCGCAGTCAAGCTAAATATCAATATAAAGAAACAGGACCAGATGGTTCGCGGAACTTCTGATCTACCTTATGGTACAGGTAAAATAAAGAAAATACTCGTTCTCACAAAGGGAGAAAAAGAAAAAGAAGCGAAGGAAGCGGGTGCTGACTATGTTGGTTTTGAGGAATATATAGAAAAAATTAAATCGGGCTGGATTGATTTTGACAATATCATAGCAACACCCGATGCGATGTCTGAAGTGGGTAAACTTGGTAAAATACTCGGTCCCAAAGGTTTAATGCCATCTCCAAAAACTGGAACTGTGACATTTGAAGTTGGTAATCAAGTAAAGGCATTAAAAAAAGGAAAAATTGAATTTAAGACTGACAAAGGTGGTTGCGTTCATGCCCTGGTAGGCAAAGTATCCTTTCCATCTGAACATCTTGAAGCTAATATCCAGGCATTTATGCAGGATCTCATTGCTGCCAAACCAACCACAGCTAAAGGTCAATTCATAAAATCTATAACCATCTCCTCTACTTTCGGACCTGGAATTAAATTAAATGAAAAAGACTTTCTAAAATCAAAATAAAGTTTAAATAAAACTTTCAAATGGGAGGAATAAATGCCATCGCAAAGAAAAATTGAAATCTTGAAAAAGAGTACGGAGATGATGAAGAATGGAAAGGCATTTTATTTTACTGAGTTCACAGGACTTAATGTCCAGCAATTAGAAAACTTACGACGGGAATTGAAAAAAAATCAATGTAATTATCTTGTGGTCAAAAATACCCTGGGACTCTTGGCCTTGAAAAACTTGGGCTATGAAATTGATTCAATAAAGAAAATATTTTATGGACCAATCGGTATAGCAATCGCATATGATGATCCTCTTGTTCCAACCAAGATTCTTAAGAATATCCAAGGATTAAAAATTAAAGGCGCTTTTGTTGAAGGAAATGTTTATGACGCAGGTGGGGTTGCCGAGCTCGCAAAAATACCAACAAAACTTGTCCTTTTACAATCCGTTGTTGGTTCGCTTAATATACTCGGCAATCTTGTTAATACATTAAATAGTGTTATACAAAATTTAGTTTATACCATTGATGGAATTAAAACCAAAATCAATAGTTAAATAAGGGGGTAAGAAATGACAACAAAAACTAAAAGAAGCGTTGCTGAATTGGTTGACGATATAAGCAACCTTACGGTTCTTGAACTCTCAGAACTTGTAAAGTCGCTCCAAGAAAAGTTTGGTGTTACCGCTTCTGCACCAGTTCAAGTGGTTGCCCAAACCGTCTCTGGTGACGAACCAGCAAAAGCAGCAACAGAAGAAAAGAGCGAATTTACAATAACATTAACCGCCAGTGGTGATAAGAAAATACAGGTTCTAAAAGTGTTAAGAGAACTCACTGGCTTAGGGCTAAAAGAGGCTAAAGACCTCGTTGACAACCCGCCAAAAGTAATAAAAGAAGGAGCCACAAAAGAAGAAGCACAAAATTTCAAAACCAAACTTGAAGAAGTCGGGGCAACAGTTGAAGTAAAATAAAAATGGTTATTGGGTTGGGCCTTGAGTATGGCATTTCCTGCACCCCGACCCACAAACCTATTTAATAAATAGGAGGCATATGAATAATATACTTGATTTTTCAAAAAATAAAGTGGTCTTTGAAATGCCCCATCTTCTT
The DNA here is from genome assembly GCA_964559225.1 of uncultured bacterium. GTDB lineage: Bacteria > Hydrothermota > Tepidihabitantia > SM23-42 > JAOAFX01 > JAOAFX01. The sequence continues at coordinate 3,350 of CAZLGA010000018.1, forward strand.
GAGATTCAAACTGAATCGTTCAAAAAATTTCGCGATGTTGCTTTAAATAGAATATTCAACCAGGCTTTTCCTGTAAGTGGAATCCACAATAAATACGAATTGCGATATATTGGTTACCGCCTCGGTTCTCCTAAATACTCGGTTCAGGAAGCGATTGAAAAGGGAGTTACATATTCTCTACCGTTGCGAGTCAGTTTTCAACTGCTGTCTAAGGAGGACAATATTCTTCGTTCGGTTGTGGAACAGGAAATATACCTATGCGACCTACCACTGATGACACACCGAGGAACATTTATTATCAATGGTGTAGAAAGGGTGATAGTAAATCAAATTCACCGCTCGCCCGGTGTGTATTTTAGCGAAGAAAATGGTAATTATTCCGCAATGGTGATACCTTATCATGGACAATGGATTGAATTTATTGTCGATCCACAAAATATATTATGGGCTATCCTTGACCGAAAGAAAAGAATATCCGGAACACTCTTTTTAAAAAGTCTGGGGTATATAAAAAATGAAGATATAGTGAGTCTTTTTTACCCAACAAAAATAATAGATTTAGATGCAGCAAAGAATTGTTTTCTTGCAGAAAAATTTGAGTTTAATGATGTTAAACTGGAGGTCCTGGACCTGATTGACGAAACAAATTATGATATATTGAAAAACAATGCCGTTAAAAAGGTAAAGGTCGTAGACGCTCATGATACAGGCGTCACTATTCTGGCAAATACAATTAAAAAAGATCCGGAGACAATAACAAATGTAGAGGATGCAGCAAGAAAAATTTATTCGTTGCTAAGAACTATCCCACCACCGACGCCGGAATTTGCGATAAATTATATAAACGACCTTCTTTTCAACAAGAATTATTTTGACCTTAGCGAGGTCGGTCGCTTTAAACTTAACCAGCAACTGGATATCAAAAAAGATCTGAGGAATACAAATTTTACCAAAGACGATTTAATCAAGGTGTTAAAGAAATTATTAAGATTTGCTAATAAAGAATTTGAACCCGACGACATTGACCATCTTGGGAACCGACGCGTAAGAAGGGTTGGCGAGCTGTTAGAAACTCAATTTAAACAGGCAATAACCCAGCTTATCCAGAGTATAAAAGAGAAGGCTTCTTTGATGGACGAAAAAGACCTCTCACCCCAGGACCTTATTAATCCCCATCTTGTATCCAATATATTAATGAAATTTTTTACCACATCCCAGTTATCACAATTTATGGAACAGACAAATCCAATATCAGAAATGACGCACAAACGCCGCATCTCATCACTGGGTCAAGGGGGACTCACCCGACAAACCGCAGGATTTGAAGTTCGTGATGTTCATTATTCTCACTACGGTCGTATCTGTCCCATCGAAACACCCGAAGGTCCCAATATTGGATTGATTTCAAGTTTAGCCAGTTATGCCCGTATAGATGAATACGGTTTTATTGTTACACCATACTGGGAAGTAAAAAATGGAGTCGTTAAGAACAAATTTGTCTATTTACGGGCAGATGAAGAAGATAAGTATACAATTGCTCAAGCAAATACGCCCGTGGATAAAAATGGTAGGATTTTAACCGACCGTGTTCTCTGCCGGAGGAAAGGCGAATTTCCGATGGTTTCCCCAGAAGAAGTGGATTATATGGATGTTTCACCAGAGCAGGTATTCAGCCCAACTGCTTCATTAATACCATTCTTAGAGCACGACGATGCTGATAGAGCCTTGATGGGCTCAAATATGCAACGGCAGGCTGTCCCATTAATCAATCCTGATATACCACTTGTTCAAACTAATATGGAAAACAAAGTTGCCCGGGACTCAGGTACGATACTTATTGCAGATGATGATGGAATTGTGGATTATGTAGATGCAAATCAAATTGTTGTAAAAAATAATAAAGGAAGAAAAATTAAATATCATCTTGCCAAATTCATTCGTTCCAATCAAAATACCTGTATTCATCAGCATCCTTTAGTGCAGATTGGTGATACGATTAAAAAAGGTCAAATCCTTGCTGATGGATATGCCACCAAAGAAGGTGTGCTTGCGCTTGGCAAAAATGTGCTTGTAGCCTTTTTACCTTATCTTGGATATAATTTTGAAGATGCAATTGTTGTGAGTGAAAAATTATTGAAAGACGATACCTTTACATCCATCCATATCCTTGAATTTGATTGCGAAGTGAGGGAGACAAAATTGGGACCCGAGGAAATCACCAGGGATATCCCAGGTATTCCTGAATCGATGTGTAAAGACCTTGATCAATTTGGAATAGTGCGCATTGGTGCCGAAGTTGGACCCGATGATATACTTGTAGGAAAGATAACACCAAAAGGAGAAAGTGAACTAACACCTGAAGAACGGTTGATGCGGGCAATCTTTGTAGAAAAATCAACAAATGTGCGCGATACATCGCTTCGTGTTGAACCCGGCGTTGAAGGTGTTGTCATCGATGTGCGTGTTTTGACGCGTCGGACAACAGACCCTCTAGCAAAAGCAGTAATGGAAGAACGCGAGAAAAAAGTTAGACAGGAATTTATGCAGGCATACAATGAAATTTGTAGCACGCGCAATGAAGTATTAAAACAATTATTAAAGGAACAAACCGCCTCGTCAACTATTCGCGATGATAAAGAAAGAGTAATTTTAAAGAAAGGACAAAAATTTGATGATGAATTTTTCAGTAATCTAACCACTGAAAAAATCACTGCTGATGATAAATTTGTTGATAATGAAAAATTGCACGAAAATATTACGAAAATAATTAAAGAATATGAAGAAACCTTTCAGCAACTCAAAGCCGACGAAAAAATTGAGAAGGATAAATTGTTGCGTGGAGATGAACTGCCATATGGAGTTTTAAAAATAGTAAAGGTATATATTGCTCAGAAAAGAAAGATTTCGGTGGGTGATAAAATGGCCGGGAGACACGGGAATAAAGGTGTTGTTGCAAAAATCGTACCTGAAGAAGATATGCCATATCTTGCTGATGGAACTCCGATCGACATCGTTTTGAATCCCCTTGGTGTTCCTTCAAGAATGAATGTCGGACAGATTCTTGAAACCCATCTGGGCTGGGCAGCAAATAAAATGAAATTTTATGCCCTTTCACCGGTTTTCAACGGTGCCACGGTTGGAGAGATTAAAGAAAAATTAAAAGAGGCTGGGTTGCCTGAATCTGGACAAGTTACTCTATATGACGGACGGACCGGGCTACCATTTGATTCTGAAGTTACTGTTGGCTATATGTATATGTTAAAATTGATTCATATGGTGGATGAAAAAATGCATGCCCGTTCCAGTGGTCCATATTCACTCATCACCCAACAGCCATTAGGTGGAAAAGCACAATTTGGTGGTCAGAGACTTGGTGAAATGGAAGTGTGGGCACTTGAGGCCTATGGCGCAGCATATACACTCCAGGAAATGCTGACCGTAAAATCAGATGATGTAGATGGAAGGGCTTCAATGTATGAAGCACTTATTCGTGGTAAAAATCCGCCAAAACCACGAGCACCTGCATCTTTCAATGTATTACTGAAAGAATTGCAAGGACTATGTCTCAATGTAAGTTTTGTGAAAAAGGAGGAATCTAATGAAACATAATCCTCCGGAGTTATTTAATTTTACAGATTTTACTGGAATAAAGATAAGTCTTGCGTCGCCCGAGGTAATTCTATCCTGGTCAAAAGGTGAAGTCATGAGGGCTGACACTATAAATTATAGAACTCAAAGGCCAGAAAAGGATGGATTATTCTGCGAAAAAATATTCGGACCGGTAAAAGATTTTGAATGTGCTTGCGGAAAATATAAAAAGGCAAAGTACAGAGGGACTCTCTGTGACCGATGTGGTGTAGAAGTCCAGCCAGCATCGGTCCGCAGAGAAAGAATGGGACATATCGACCTTGCAGTTCCTGTTGCCCATATTTTCTTTTACAAGATTCCACCCAGTAAAATTGGCTTACTTTTAGATCTAACAATAAACCAACTAGAAAGGATATTAAATTACGAAGATTATATAGTTGTAGAACCCGGTAATTCACCCTATCCAAAGGGACGAATTCTCAATGAAGAAGAGTATCAAGAAACCAAAGCAAAAAATTATGAGGGCTTCAGGGCTGATACCGGTGGACAGCCCATTTATGATCTATTGAAAGAAATAGATTTAGAGAATCTTGCCGCGGATCTTAGAACTAAATTGGAAAAGGAAACCCTTGAAGCCAGAAAGATCAAACTGCTGAATAAACTAAAACTGGTGGAAGCATTGAGACTTTCTGAAAATCGTCCGGAATGGATGATGTTAACAAGAATTCCTGTCATTCCCCCAGATTTGAGACCTCTAGTAGCACTTGAAGGGGGTAGATATGCCACCAGTGATCTAAATGATCTTTACAAAAGGGTAATTACCCGAAATAATCGTGTTAAGCAGTTGCTTTCTGGAATTAAAACACCAGATGTGATCGTCCGCAATGAAAAAAGAATGCTACAGGATGCGGTTGATGCACTTTTGGATAATTCAAGAAGGACAAGACCGATAAAAGGAAGAGGCAACAGGCCATTAAAATCACTTGCTGATGCATTAAAGGGTAAACAGGGAAGATTTCGTAGAAATTTGCTGGGTAAGAGAGTAGATTATTCTGGACGGTCGGTGATAGTCGTTGATCCGAATCTTAAATTGTACGAATGTGGCATTCCGAAAGAAATGGCACTTGAATTATTCAAACCTATGATCATTCGTAAACTTGAAGAAAGAGGCGTAGTTGACTCAGAAAGAAGTGCACGCAGACTTGTTCGTTCCCGTTCTGCTGAAGTCTATGAGATCTTAGAAGAAGTAATAAAGGAACATCCTGTTTTATTAAATAGGGCGCCGACACTCCACCGTGTATCAATCCAGGCATTTTTACCGGTTTTAAAAGAAGGACGCGCTATCGCCATTCACCCACTTGTATGTGTTCCATATAACGCCGACTTTGATGGAGATACAATGAGTGTTCATATACCACTATCACCAGAGGCTATAATGGAATCATATCTGCTTATGCTTTCCATCCATAATATCAGAAGTCCAGCAAACGGCAAAGCGATGATGATTCCCACCCAAGATATAGTCATTGGGCTACATTATCTAACAAAGATGCACAGCAATAAAAAACCGGTAAAATTATATGATGATATTGATGAAATTAACTTCTCATTAGAAAATAAATATCTTTCTCTCCATGACCCGATAATATATAAATTCAAAGATAAAAAAATTGAAACCACACCGGGAAGAGTAATTTTCAACCAATTCTTACCCGAAGAAATGCGTTTTAAAAATGAAACATTAACCAAGAAAAAAATTGCTGCAATCGTTGATGAGTGTCTAAACAAATTTGATATTACAAAAACGGTTGAACTTCTTGATAATATAAAAATACTGGGTTTTGAATATGCAACCCGTTCAGGGTTGACCATAGGTATTGATGATATGATAAGCCCGAGAGATAAAGAAAAATTATGGAATGAAGGTTTAAAAGAGATCACAGAGATTAATAATGCGCACAAAAGAGGACTAATATCGGAAACTGAGAGATACAATAAAGTAATAGATACATGGACAAAAGTAGCAAGTGATATAGAAGAGGAATTGATTAAAGAATTAGGTCAGAATCGTAATGGATTCAATCCCTTGTATATGATGGTAGAATCAGGTGCAAGGGGCTCAAGGAATCAGGCAAATCAAATATGTGGTTTACGGGGTTTGATGTCTAAGCCCCAACGTAAGGTAAGTGCAGTTCAAATAATTGAAACCCCCATAAAATCTTCCTGTAAAGAAGGACTCACTGTTCTTGAATATTTTATATCAACCCACGGTGCAAGAAAAGGATTAGCAGATACTGCTTTAAAAACTGCAGATGCTGGTTATCTGACACGGAGGCTTGTTGATGTAGCCCAGAATGTTACGATAACCATTGAAGATTGTGGAACGATTTTGGGACAGGAAATCACTGCTCTAAAAGAAGGCGAGAAAATAGTTGAACCATTGAACGAAAGAATTAAAGGACGCGTTGCTTTAATCGACATTGTTGATCCAACCACAAACGAAATTATGGTGAAGGCGGGCGAAGAAATAGATGATGAGACTGCAGAAAAGATAGAGAAAAGAGGCATCAGTAGTGTTAAAGTTCGGTCCATCTTGACCTGTGAGGCACTGGTTGGACTCTGTGTTAAATGCTATGGAAGAAATCTTGCCACTGGCAGAATGGCGGAACTCGGTGAAGCCGTAGGAATTATAGCTGCCCAATCAATTGGTGAGCCAGGTACCCAGCTTACCTTAAGAACATTCCATGTTGGTGGAGCGGCACTAAGAATTGCAGAAAGTACAGAGCGCGCTGCTGATTTTGACGGCGAAATTTTGTTTGAAAAAATTTCAGTAGTTGAAAACGCTGCAGGAAAACTTGTTAGTCTAAATGACAAGGGAAAGATAATTCTAAAAGAAATTTCAAAGGATAAAGAAACATCAAAAGCAAAGGCACGCAAAACAACCTATAATATCCCAATTGGTGCTACAATCTATGTAAAAGACAAACAAATCGTCAAAGAAGGTGAAATTTTATTTGAGTGGGACCCTTATTCTATTCCTATTGTATCGCCCGTCGGAGGCAAGGTAAAATATAAAGACATAGAACCCAACTTAACGCTTCAGGAAAACTGGGTAGACGAAAGATCCGGAGGTAAGCAGGCGATTATTGTTGAAGACCGTATGCGTAAGCTCCATCCCAAAATACTTATTTATGACTCGAAAAATGAAAAAGAAATTAAAAGTTTTTCAATCCCTGCAGGGGCATATCTTATGGTAAAAAAGGACGAAACGATAACCCCAGGAACCTTAATTGCGCGTATTCCAAAGGAAATTGGCAAAAGTAAAGATATAACTGGTGGACTCCCCAGGGTTGAAGAGCTTTTTGAAGCAAAATATGTAAAAGACGCGGCTGTGGTTTCGGAAATAGATGGAATTGTAGATATTGAAGAAGAAAAAGGAACCTGGATAATTACCGTAACCCCTGAGGCTGGAGATAAAAAGGTTTATAAAATACCAACATCAAGATTTCTAAAAGTCCATTCAGGAGAACAAATAAAGGCAGGCGACCCATTGTGTGTAGGACCGATAGACCCTCACGATATTTTGAGAATCAAAGGACCAATGGAGACACAAAGATTTTTAGTTAACGAAATCCTTGAGGTCTATAGAATTCAAGATGTAAAGATTGATGATAAGCATATTGAAGTAATTGTGCGTCAGATGCTTCAGAAAGTAAAAATTGATGATCCAGGCTCTACACCTTTTGTCAGTGGTGAAATCGTTGACAAAAGAAGGGTAATGGAAATCAATCAAAAATTAATAGCCACTGAGGGTGAAAATGTCAAACCCGCAACATACAGTCCGCAGCTCTTGGGAATAACCAGGGCTGCTCTCTCCAGCGAATCTTTCTTCTCTGCTGCTTCATTCCAGGAAACAGCCAAAGTTCTTGCTGACGCATCAGTTGAAGGAAAAGTTGACAATCTTGAAGGTTTGAAAGAAAATGTTATTGTTGGAAGAATAATCCCGGCCGGAACCGGATTCAAAAAATTCCAGAACATAGAATTGGTTGATGAAAAATCAGTCGAGGTTGAAGCAGGATAATGTTTTTCAACAGTAGTTTAATTTAACCTTATAGTCGCAAACCAAAGAAGTGATTAAAAAATTCCCGTAGGAATATAATAACTGGAACAGCAAGGATTAGTCCCCAAAATCCAGCAATTGTCCCTCCCAGAATAAGGGCAAGGATAACAATCGCCGGATTTAAACGCGCAGCCTCGCCAATAATAATCGGTCCCAGAATAAAATTTTCCAACAACTGTTCACCCAAATAAATTATTAATATTTTTATTAATGTTATCATTGGTGGAGGTGTTAAAAATCCTATGAGAATAGCGATGATTAGACTTAACACAAAACCTACATTAGGAATCATATTACATAGTCCAGCAATAATACCTAAAAATACATAATATCGTACTCCTAAGAGCCATAACATAAAACCTATAATAAAACCAACAACAATCATTAAAATAAATTGTCCACGAAAATACCGCGAAAAACTAATATTCAATTTTTTGATAAAATTATTAAATCCTTGCTGCTCTTCTTCAGGTAATAAATTTTTGACCCATTGGGCAATCCTTTGGCGATCAGCAAGAAAAATATAAGCAACGAGCGGAATAAGAATGAAATTATATACTAATAAAATAATACCTCTGACCCCCTGTCCAACCTGATTTATTGTCTGCATAATACTACTTACAATCGTTCCAAGATAGTTACTTAATGTATTCAAAATGACCTCTTGGTCGAGATGAATGCCAACTGCATCTAACCATTGTGATACCGCGTCTATCAACAATTTACTGCGGTTAACAAACTCTGGAATTTTGGCAACAAGGAATTTCAATTCATTAACAAGATTTATCGTCAGCAAAAACAAAATCAGCGGAACAATAGCGATTAATGGCAAAAGAATGATTAATATTGCAACTGTCCGTGGCAATTTTTTCCTTTCCAGCAAGTCAACCAGTGGACCAATAATATAGGCAATCCCTGTACCAATAATAAAAGGCACCATTATTGGAAAATAGCGAATAACGACATAGGCGCACAATAGAAAAATTGAAACGAGAAACAATGGGCGAACATCTCCTGCTCTACGGTATGGCCATAAAATAAACACAACCAGCAACAATAACCACAATGGCGAGAAAATTTTTGAAATGATAAGAAAGATTAGTAAAATAGCAATTGCAATATAAATTAATATTCTGTCCATTCTACAGAATTATATATAGTTATCCAACAAAATCAAGCAAGATACATCAAGCTTTACTATATGGAATCGGATATGGCACAACCTATCGCGCGGTTACTTGTAGATACAGATTGTTAACCTAAGATGTTTTTTTCCAGATAATGATAGGCATTTATTGCTGCCTGGGCTCCTTCGCTACATGCTACAACAACCTGACGAATCCCCTTTGCCCGCACATCTCCGGCTGCAAAAATTCCCCTTACAGATGTTTCATAATTTTCGTTTGTAATAATAAACCCGTTTCCATCGGTCTTCAAAATATCTTTTATAAACTGTGAATTTGGTATTAATCCAACATAGATAAATATCCCGCCTACTTTAATATTCACTTCTTCACCGGTTGTGCGATTCTTAACTTTTATTGATTCAACGCGTGTCTCACCATCAATGCCTACAACTTCATAGTTAAGGAGAAATTTGACATTTTCGTTATTAGCAAAATAATCGTATAAAATCCTGTCAGCCGTTATTTTGGGTAAAATTTCAACAAATGTAATGGAACGGACAAATTTTAAAAGGAAACGCCCTTCCTGAAGTCCTGAATTTCCACAGCCAATGATAGCAATATCCTGTTTTTTAAAAAGGGGACCATCGCAGGTTGCACAATAACTCACGCCTCTACCTAAAAATTTTTCCTCCCCTAACACATTCAATTTACGTGGTGAAGAGCCAGTTGCAATGATAATAGTCCGTGATAAAATTTCCGTACCATCTAAGTAAGTATAGAATATCCCATTTTCTTTTTTTATACCCTTTACTTCTCCCTGTATCATCTCAACACCAAAGCGTTGACAATGCCTTTTCATTAAATCACTAAGTTGACTTCCGGTTACGCCATCGGGAAATCCAGGAAAATTTTCAATCAAATCTGTAGTCGTCATAATACCACCTGGTATGCCTTTTTCAATGAGCACTGTATTCAATCCTGCCCTGGCTCCATAAATACCTGCAGTCAAGCCTGCTGGGCCTGCTCCAATAATTATTAAATCATATATCTTATTATTCATAATTTAGTTCTATATCGGAACAATAAATCAAATTTTACCTTCTAATTTTAATCCACCTGCCTTCTCAAGAAAGTCGGTATATCAAGATCGTTAGTATTATACACTTTTTCTTTGGTTTCTTTCTTGATTTCACGACGTTTAAAAGTTGGCCAATCGTAATTCTCAGCACGAATTCCAACATCAATCTTTGATTCAGAAATCTCTTCGGCAATGCCCGTTGCAACAACGAGTATTTGAACCTTATTATTCATAGTTTCATCAACCACGAGTCCAATTTTGGCGTTAACATCAGCATTATTGACCGCACCCATTATCATATTTGCTGCTTCAGTAACTTCCTTCATCTTAACATCAGAACCACTGATGTTTATCAAGATACCCCTTGCACTACTGATTGAAATATTATCCAACAATGGTGAAGAAATTGCTGCCTGCGCCGCCTGGGTTGCACGATTTTCGCCCTCGCTTATGCCAAGTCCGAGTATTGCCTTGCCTTTTTCAGTCATTACCGCACGAACATCAGCAAAATCAAGGTTCATAATACCTGGTTTTGTTATCAGTTCTGCAATCCCTTTTATTGCATTAAAGAGTACAATATTTCCCGCCTTCAGTGTATCAACTGCATTCTGATCCTGAGGGAATACCATATTGATTTTATCATTGGGTATACAGATCAATGTATCAACAATTTCACCGAGTTCCTCTATACCTCTTTCTGCTATCTTCAATTTCCTTGGTGCTTCATGACTCCAGGGTTTCGTTACCACAGCGATGACAAGAGCGCCACCATCTTTCGCTTCCTTAGCAATTACTGGAGATGCACCGGTTCCGGTTCCACCGCCTTCTCCGCAGGCAATGAAAACCATATCTGCATCCTTAATAATATTTTTTATCTCTTCTCGTGATTCCTCTGCTGCTTTACGCCCTATCTCCGGATCACCACCAGCACCAAGTCCTCGGGTCAAATTTATTCCAATCTGAATCTTTTCCGAAGCCTGGCAATAATATTGAAGATGCTGGGCATCGGTATTAATAGCCACCAGTTCAACACCCTCAATACCAAAGGCATGGGCAAAACTTACAGTATTGCACCCAGCCCCTCCAACGCCAATGAGTTTTATTTTAGCACAAAATTTTGGTTCCTGGACTAAACCTAACATAATGCCTCCTTTCAAAAATATTTGTTAAACAGGTCCTCAAACCTTTTTTTTATTGCTTCAATGATACTCATACCTTTTTCGCGCTGAATGAGTGAAACATTCTTCTTTTCAAAACCATAGAGTATCAACCCTACACCGGTAGCATAAATCGGGTCAAGAATGATATCAGTAAGACCACCAATCTTTCTTGGTATTCCGATTTTCACTGGTAGATTAAAAATTTCTTCAGCAAATCGGTCAAGACTCCCAAGCCTTGCTGTGCCTCCTGTAATGACAACACCTGCACCAAGGACATCAGCATATCCACTCTTCTTTATTTCCCGGTTTGCGATCATTAAAATTTCTTCTACTCTCGGACTAATAATATTATACAATGTTTCTTTGCTTATAACCCTGTCTTCCCGACCACCGATTCCAGGTACTTTTATCTCTTGGTGTTTCTCTTCTTCTTTCAAAGTCAATGTTGCGTATTTTTTCTTTATTGCTTCAGCCTGATTATGCGGAGTTCTTATACCTATCGCAATATCATTTGTTATATATTCACCACCCAGTGGAATTACCTGTGAATAACGGATTGAACCATCATAAAATATTGCCAGGTCAGTAGTTCCACCACCAATATCAAGTAAACATACACCCAAGTCAAGTTCATCAGGTTGTAGCACAGCATATGAAGATGCCAGTGGTTGTAGTACGAGGTCTTTCACCTTCAATCCTGCACGATGGAGTGCAGTATAAATATTCTGTGCAGAGGCAATCGCAGCCGTTACAATATGAACTTCTGCCTCAAGTTTTACACCACTCATTCCAATAGGATCCTTTATTCCTCTTTCGTTATCTACAATATATTCAATGGGAATTGCGTGAATAATTTCACGGTCCATCGGCAGAATTATTGCCTTTGCCTGCTCGATGACCCGCTCAATATCACGCTTGGTGATTATTCCCCCGGTTCTTGATGTGGCTATCATTGCATGGGCATTAATACTTTCAATATGAGAACCCGAGATGCCAGCATAACAAGAGTCAACCTTCACGCCCGCCATTTTTGAAGCCTCTTCAATTGCTTTCTTAATTGATGCTATCGCCTTCTCCAAGTTTACAATAACTCCCCTTTTCATCCCATAGGACGGTGTTGAACCAACCCCCACTATCTTCAGTTCATTATCTTCAACCTCAGCAATGATTGCCGCCACTTTAGTTGTTCCAAGATCAACGCCTACGATTCGTTCTTTTTTTGCCATGTACACCCCCTGGAGTGCTCAATAACCAAATTTTTCTATTTAAAATATTTAAAAAAAACATCCTACCTCACTATTATCTGCCTTCTAAATCGCATATCAACAACTGTATAACCACTGATTGTATCCAATCGCAGCAGATTTATAAGTTCTCTTTTTCTACTCAAATCGGCCAACCCAAGTAGAAATTTCTTTCCATTGTATTCAATTATACCTTCGGTCTCAGAAATTATACGTGCCTCGGGAATCACCTCATCCAGAGTTATATATTTACCTTTTTCTTCCACCTGCGATACCAAAAAGAATTGCACTATGAAGAAAATAAATAAAAATGATATTACTATTACCATCACAAACTTAATCATTGTACAATCCTCACCTCTGGCTCAAGTTCAATACCCTTTATCTCTTTTACCCGCCTTTTCACAAGCCTTACCAGTTTTAGCACATCTTTAGCCTTTGCCCTGCCCAGATTGATGATAAAATTGGCATGTTTCTTACTGACCGCAGCATCACCGACCCGGAAACCCTTCAAACCACACTCTTCAATTAATTTTCCTGCAGCCAAGGGCCTTGGATTTTTAAAAAATGAACCGGCGGAAAATCCTTTTGGTTGCTTTTGCCATCGCATTCGTAAAAATTCTGTAATCCTTCTTTTTATAATAATCTTTTTAGCCTTTTTTAATTTAAACTCGGCTTCAATGATAATAGAATTGTTTGGAATGCTGGAGAATCGATAGTCAAATTTAATCTTCTCACGATCCATTATTTTAATTCCTGTTTTTAAGTCAAGCAAAGTTACCTGTCTGACAATCTCGGAAATGGACTTTCCAAATGCACCAGCATTTCCTTTTATCGCACCACCGATTGTTCCCGGAATACCAGCAAGAAATTCCATACCGCCATATCCTAATTCAGCCGCTTTATTTATAAAGTTTTTTATTAATGCCCCTCCTCCGCATAAAAAGGTATTGTTTGTTCTCTCTATTTTTCTGAATTCACCCATAAGTTTAATAACGACACCATTATAGCCTTTATCAGGAAATAATATGTTAGTACCTTCACCGATAACTATAAATTTTAATCCCCATTTTTTTATCAACCCTAATGTCTCTAACAATGCCCTTTGCTTGTAAACCTTTATTAAGTAACGAACATTACCACCAATGCGCAATGAACAATAATCTTTAAGTGGCACATTTTCAAAAACTTTTATTCCTTTTAGTCCATTAAAGATTTTCTTCATCTTAATTCCTTTAATAACAAAGGTATAATACGATTAATATCACCCGCGCCCTGAACAACAATTATATCCCCGGGCTGTACAATCTGTTTTAAATAACTCACAATACGGCCAAAGGAATCAATAAAATATACATTTTCTTGTTCCTTGCCTATTCTCCGTGCAAGGGCTTCACCATTAATTCCTGGAATCGGAATCTCATGAGCAGAATATATCTCAGTCACAATTACAATATTTGCAAATATAAATGCCCTGCTGAACTGATCAAACAGATAATATGTTCTTGTATAACGATGGGGCTGAAATACAGAAATTATTCGTTTATCCGGAAAATATTCTTTCAGTGTCTGAAGTGTCACACCAATTTCAGTAGGATGGTGCCCATAATCCTCAAAGATCATAACCCGATTAACTTTCCCGCAAAGTTCTATTCTCCTATGCACGCCTTTGAATTTTTTCAGGGCATCTTTAATTTTTGAAAATTCAATCCCCAGTTCCAGACCGATTCCTATAGCTGCAAGGCTATTTAAAACATTATGCCTGCCAGGCACCTTTATTTCAAGACTTCCAAGAGACTTTCCATTCCAGGAAACCTTAAAACTTGTACCAAAATTAACTCGTTCAAAGTTATCTGCACGTAAATGGGCAATATCGTTAAATCCATACAAAATAACCCTTCTTTTTACGCAATCCTTGATGTTCAAATTACTCGGAGAGTCAGCACACAGAAATACACATCCCCAGAACGGAACACGGTTGGCAAAATACACAAAATTATCTTCAATTTCCCTTAAGTCTTTATAATATTCTAAGTGTTCGGGCTCAATATTGGTTATAATTGCATATGAAGGCAGGAGACGCAAAAAAGATTTATCCGATTCATCCGCCTCACATACCAGATAATCACCCCGGCCATAACTTGCCTGACTCTTTCCTTTTACAATGCCGCCAATGATCGTTGTTGGTCGTAATCCTGATTTTTCTAAAACCGCGCCCACCATAGATGAAGTCGTAGTTTTGCCGTGTGTTCCAGAAATGCAGATTGAATTTTTGATTCTTGTCAATTCGGCAAGAAGTTCACTTCTGTGTATTACCGGTATATCCAACCTCCGCGCCTCCATGATTTCGCAGTTGTCCTCTTTTATTGCTGTTGAGTAAACAACGACATCTGCTCCTTTTATATTTTCTTTTCTGTGCCCTAATTTAACATTTATTCCTGATTTCTTCAACCCATCTATTACCGTTGAGCGTTTAATATCGGATCCTGATATTTTAAATCCAAGATTGTGAAAGATTAGTGCCAGACCGCTCATACCGATACCACCTATTCCGATAAAATGAATATGGCTTGTCCTTCCTAAAATCCTTTTCATCTCAACTCCTTGAGCACGGTATTCACAATTACCTTTTCGGCTTCAAATAACATCTTCGTCTCTTGAATCTTCTCGGTTTTTCTTGCGTGCAACAGTTCCATCACCATTTCACAAAGATTTTTTTCATTAAGATCTTTCTCCAGAATCATTTTTACATTTGGCATTTTCGCAAAAAATTCTGCGTTGTAATACTGATGATTATCAACTGCATACGGGAAAGGAACGAATATCACTGATTTTTTCATTGTTAGAAGTTCGTAACCACTGAGGGCACCCGCACGGGAAATAACAACATCTGCCTGGGCAATTAGATTCCAGGGTTCCATGGTGAAAGAAATAACCTCTGTTCTATAATCCTTTTCTTTGTTTACCCATTCAAAATCCCTCCTGCCACTAATTATTATTATTCTGTAATCCTGAGGCAATATCCGCTGAAATTTTATTGCAATCTCATTTAAGTGCTTTGCACCCTGGCTACCGCCCATAAAGAGTATTGTCTTTTTTTCAAAAGAATTTGTCGGGCTGACAAATCTTTTGAATTCCTTTCTTACAGGAATACCGGTAAGTAAAGTATTCCCTTTAAGTCTTATTGCACTTGGCAACCCAAGAAATACCTTTTTCGCAAATCTTGAAAACATTCTTGTCGTTCTACCCGGAATACAATTCGGTTCAAATAAGAAAAAGGATTGACGATTTATCATACAGGATAAAATCAAAGGCAACGAGCCAAATCCACCAAATGAAATGCCTACACATTTTTTTGTTATTTTGTTTAATGCGAGCACAGATTTAAGAACCTTCCACAGGGCAATTAATTTATTCCAAAATGATTTTCCGTAATATGGCTTGGGTTCAATATAAAAAGCCTTCAGCCTATATTTCTGCGCTATTTCATCTTCAGGAAATCCTTTGCGTACCAAAAATATTGTCGCTATATTGCGTTTCATAAATTCATTGGCCACAACCAATGCCGGAAAATAATGTCCACCAGTTCCAATCCCTGATATAATTATAAGAAACTTACCCATCTCAATACCTCATCCTTGATATCTGGAGAATCAGCCCCATTGAAAAAAGATTCGCGCAGAGTGACCATCCACCGTAAGAAATAAATGGAAGTGGAATACCGGTCGGCGGAAGCAAACCTATACTTACCCCAACATGAATAAGAAAAATCACAAATATTGTAGTATTCAATCCCATAACAACGAGCCTCGCAAATTCATCATTAACAGATTGAACAATTGATAGCCCCCTTAAAAATATTTCCCAGTAAAGAAAGAATATTATTAATGTCCCAATAAAACCCGTTTCTTCAGCAATATGTGCAAAGATAAAATCATTGTGAATGCGCGGCAGGAATAAAAATTTTTGTATTCCAGCACCAATACCCCGACCCAATGGACCACCACCACCTATGGCAATTAGCGATTGCTGTACCTGATAGATAGGTTGTGATATAAAACTGAATAATCTAACTCGCACATGAGGAAAGACAAATACCGCAATTATAAAAAGACAGATTCCTATTAAAAAAATCGGTGTTAAAACTTTAATCTTTGCTTCACTATAAATCAACATACTTATCAGGGCTACAAATGTTATAATTGCAACTGAAATTGATGGCTGAACTGCAACCAGAATTATCAGCAACAAAGGTAGGAAAGTTGCAATCAAAATTCCGCCTCGAGTATTTGCTGTATCAGGATGATTTGCAAAAAAGTTAGCAAGAAATAAAACAACCCAGACCCTCACAAATTCTGATATTTGAATGCCAAATGAAGAAATCAAAATACTTCGTTTTGCTCCATACTGAACCTTCCCTATAATAAGCGTAACTATTAAAATAAAAAGGATAAAAAAGAAGGTTGGTAATATCAGTTTCCTAAATTTTTCGTAAGGAATAAATAGTCCCGCAATGAAAAATAAGATTGCAATCAAAAGCCTTTTGATATGACCGATTAGGTAATAGAGAGTATTTTCCCCTTCACGCATTGCCTGATAATAAGAAGACGAAAACACAAAAACAGAACCAAGCAATATTAAAATTGCAAGAGTAATTAAAAGTATATGGTCAATTTTTGAGGATGCCATTTTTAAATGCCTCTCCTCTTTCCTGAAAATCTCTAAAATGACCGAATGATGCAAAACCAGGATTCAGCATTATAATATCACCTGGGCGGGCGAATTTTCTTGCACCGGCTATAGCCTCATCCATATCCTGGGCAATGACATAGTTTTTATATTGTATATTATCAAAAAATCTGGCAATATCTTCTGCATTTTCACCAAGTATAACAACCGCCTTAGCCTTATCGGCTAATAGTTTTAAATAATTTTCACAACGATCTCCCTTTATCCTTCCTCCAACAATGATAATTTTATTCCCGGGAACCGCCCTGAACGAAGCAATTGCGGATGCCTCATTTGTGCTCATAGAATTGTTGACATAACGAATACCATTAATCACCCCCAAATCTTCAAGTCGATGAGGTAATGGCTTGAAATTTTTAATACCCATTTTTATATCTTCATTAGAAATATTCAGAACCCGGGCAACTGCAATTGCAGCCAAGATATTCATACGATTATGAAATCCTAAAAGAGTTATCTCATCCGTATGGATTATCTCATCATTTTGGAAATGTAGCATACCATCCAACCATGCTCCACTATAACAGTTCGTTCCAAAAAATATGATACGGGCATTAATTTCTTTCTCAAGCAAACGAATTTTTTCGTCATCATAGTTTAATATTGCATAATCTTCTTTAGTTTGATTCATAAAAATTCTTTTCTTGGCATTAATATATTCGTTTAAATCCCTATGCCAGTTTAAATGGTCAATGGCGATATTAGTCAAAATGGCAATTCGCGGATGGAATTTTTTTGTTCGCATCAACTGGAAAGAAGACATTTCGATGACATAATAATCATAGGGTTTTTCGAATAACGCTGAAGAAAAAGGCCTTCCCGGTGCAATATTTCCACCCAGGAAATTTTTTATTCCTGCTTTGTCTAAGATACCGCTTATCAATGCGGCAGTTGTGCTTTTACCATTTGTTCCGGTTACAGCAATAACTTGTGGATTACTTAAAGTATTGTATGTAAATTCGGTTTCATCAATTATATCAAATCCCTTCGTACGCATAGTCTGGAGGATTGGCTTGGAATCAGGAAAACCTGGTGAACATATAACAAGGTCATAATTAATCTCCTGATATTTTTTTATCCTACCGCTATCAACCAGCATTTTAGATTCTCCACTTAAACCGTTCAAATTCTCCTCATAAAGATAGATATCATCTCCTTTTTCTATTAGATATCGTGCTACATTGAGGTTAGCACGACCAAGTCCTAAAAGTAATACTTTCATCTTATCTTCAAGGTAGAAAGGGCAATCATCAAAAAGATTATTCCCACGATCCAGAAACGAACAACAATCTTTGGTTCAGCAAGTCCCTTTAATTCGTAATGGTGATGGATTGGCGCCATCAAAAACAATCTTTTCCCTTTTGTCCTGCGAAAATAGAGAATCTGGAGTAATACCGAAATTACCTCAACGACAAAAACTCCACCAATGAAAACAAGTAAGAATTCCTGTTTGATTAAGATTGCCACTGTGCCCAGTATTGCACCCAAACTGAGCGAACCGGTATCTCCCATAAAGATTTGTGCAGGATAAGCATTAAACCACAAAAAACCAAGTCCTGCACCAACAAGTGCAGCACAGAATACTGTTACTTCGCCGCCATTCTTAATGAAAATGATATTAAGATAATTGCTTATTCCGCTATGACCACTCGCATAAGATAAAGCCGCATATGCCAGTGCGCTGATACCTAATAGTCCAATTGCCAATCCATCAAGCCCGTCAGTTAGATTTACACCATTTGATGTGCCGACCGCAACCAATGCGACAAACAATGGATAAAAAATTCCAAAATTTATTACATAATTTTTTAAGAACAAAAGATTTGTCTTCGTCGCATATCCTTCAGGACCATAAAAGTATAAATATATACCGAGAGCGATGCCAAAAATAATCTGAAATAAAAGTTTTGTCTTTATGGATAATCCCCTGGGCTTATTTTTAAAGATTTTAATATAATCATCGACAAATCCGAGTGTACCGAACCAGAGGGTGGCGATTATCAAAATTATAATATTGGAATTAGTCAGATCGGCAAATAAAATGGTTGATATTAGAAGTGCGATAAGAATGAGCAAACCACCCATTGATGGAGTACCCTCTTTCGCTTTATGATGTTTGGGTACTTCTTCTCTTACCCTTTGGGTAATAGATTTGTTCCTTAAATAATTTGTGAAATAATTTCCAACCAAAAGAACAATCAATATCGCAAGAACCGCTGCATAAGCAGCCCGGAATGTAATATAGCCAAATAATCTAAATGGACCAAAAATTTCTTTTAATGGATATAAAAGTAAGTAAAGCATTTACAATCTCCTTAATATCTTAACAACAATTTCTTCAAACTTCATTGCCCTTGAAGCCTTGACAAGAATGACTTCATCGCCTTTCAAAATTTTGAATAGATAATTGATAAGTTTATCTACGTCATCAAAATGTATACCACCATAGGTTTTTGCATGCGCACCAAAAGTCAGAACTTTATCACTGTGTTCCCTTGCATAGATACCGATTTCATTATGGTATTTTTCTGCCTCATCCCCTAACTCAAACATATCACCGAGTATTAAAATCTTGCTTCGTTTTATATGACTGATAAAATCTATTGCTGATCTCATAGAAGCCGGATTTGCATTATAGCTATCATTTATTATAAGCAAGTCATTGATTTTTATTGGTTCCATTCTACCCTTCTCAGGTGCTATCTTCTTTATCGCTATCTTTTGATTTTCTACATCAACCCCTAATGCGGCGGTAACTTTAATTGCAGTAAAACAATTACATACATTATTGTAACCAAGAAGGGGTGTGAAGAACTCCATTTCTTTATAGACAAATGAAGAACCATACTCAGTTATTTTAACATCTTTTATTTCATCAAAAGAAAATTGTGAAACATTGGTCTTTTTTATTCCATTTACACCCGGTCCAATAAAACCAATTCCATTGGCGGGCAACGATTCAATTAATGTAAGTTTTTCTTTTCTGACACCTTCAATCGACCCGAGTCCTTTAAGATGACCGGGACCGACATTGGTAATCACGCCTATAAAAGGATGGGCGATTTCACAGAGTCTTTTTATATCTCCTTCATTACTCGTTCCCATTTCAAGAACCACATAGTCTTCCTCTCCGGAAATTTCAAAGAGCATCAATGGAAGACCAATAAGGGAGTTATAGCTCTTCTTCGTCCACAATACCCTGAATTTTGTAGACAATATACTGGCAATCAAGTTCTTTACCGTAGTCTTTCCGTTTGTACCGGTAATGCCAATGATTGGTATGTTAAAATTATTGCGGTAATAATGAGCAAGTTCTCCCAATGCAAAAAGTGTATCATTTACTAAAATTTCATTTGCAGTTCCGGTTTTATTCTGAACAACAATGCCTACCGCACCTTTATTTAATGCTTCTTTTGTATAATTATGGCCATCGGTATTCTCTCCTTTCAAGGCAAAAAATAATTCCCCGGGTTTGAGTGTCCGGGAATCAATGCTCACACCTCGGATTAATTCATTATTATTACCTTTATATACACCGCGCATAATCTTCACTGCTTTGTTCAATATTATTTCATTATGCATAATCTTTTAACCCCAAAATATTTTTCACTACTTTGACATCATCAAATGGTATGACTTTATCTTTGATAAGCTGATATTCCTCATGACCCTTTCCAGCAATAATTAGGATATCATCAGGGTTTTTTATTTTGATTCCATATGCAATAGCCTCTTTCCGGTCTGAAATGATTGTAAAATTATCGCCCTTTGTTCCTGATAGAATATCTTTAATAATATTTTCCGGGTCCTCGGTTCGTGGATTATCCGAAGTGAGGATAACAAAATCTGCATTCTCGCTTGCGATCCTACCCATCTCCGGACGTTTTTTCTTATCCCGGTCTCCCCCACATCCAAAAATTATTATGAGCTTTCCAGATGTATATTTGCGCAGAGATTTTAATAGATTGCCAATGGCAACCGGCGTATGGGCAAAATCAACAAAGATGTTATCATAGACACATTCCATTCTTCCCCTCACACCTTCAAGTGATTCTATGCCATTTTTGATTGTATCAAAATCAAACCCAAGTGCCACACCCGCCGCAAAACTTGATAAAATATTATAGGCGTTAAAAGTCCCTATCAATTTTGAATTAATTTCACATTTTTTATCTCGGTAAAAAATATTCATCTGCAAACCAGAAAGAGAATCATTGTTGATTTCTCCTCTTATGGTTGCACCTTTATCAAAGCCATAGTTCAGAGTATTTTTTATATTCAATTTTTTTATATCTTCAGCAACCGGGTCATCTTGATTATAGATCGCGTACCCATTAGATTCTAAGAGATCGAAAATGTGCAACTTTGCATTTTTATAATCATCCATTGTTTTATGAAAATCAAGGTGATCCTGTGAAAGATTTGTAAATATTGCAATATGAAATTTGAGTTCCTCTACTCTTTTCAATGCCAGGGCATGAGATGAAACTTCCATTACAATACTCTTTGCACCACCTTTTTGGAAACTATCAATTAATTTGAATATCTCAAGACTTTCTGGAGTCGTTCTATCCGCCTTTATCCTATTTTTCCCTATATAATAAATTGTTCCTATCAAACCTGGTTCAAATCCAGCTGTTTTTAATATTGAATGTATCAAGAATGTCGTTGTGGTCTTTCCATTGGTGCCTGTTACACCAATAATTTTCAGGGTTGAAAAATCACCATAAAAATTTTTTGCAATCCTTCCCATATATTTTCTTGTATCATCAAAAACAATTTGAGGAAGTAAACTATCAACCTTTTCTTGAGTTGCAAGTGCAACTGCACCGAGTTCTTCCACCTGTTTTATGAATCTATGACCATCATAGTTATATCCTTTAATCGCAATAAAGAGGGTACCTGGCTTAACGCGCCGGGAATCAAATTCAAGCGATTCAATCCTGACATCTCTGAAATTATAGATCCGACAGGTTAGACCTGCTATGAGTTCACTTAATCGCATATTGTAAATTCGTTGCCTGACAAATACTCTGGGCAACCTTTTTAAATAAGGGAGCAACTACATTGCCTGCCCACATTCCTTTTTTGGGTTCATCAATAAGTAGGGCAACAAGATACTCAGATTCCTCAGCCGGAAAGTAGCCAATAAATGTCGTAATTACTGCAGAATCAGAATATTTTCCATCAATAACCTTTTGTGCAGTACCGGTTTTTCCAGCAATTCTCATACCGTCAATTTTTGCTTCTATTCCACTGCCATCTTCAATAACACTGCATAATATATCAGTCACCCGGCGCGCGATCTCTTCATCTATTACACGTCGTATTTTTAAAGCCTTTGCTTGATAAGTTATGCAGTTTTTATTCATTATTTTCTGAACCAGAAAAGGTTTATTTAAAATGCCTCCATTGGCAACTGACTGGTAGGCAAAAGTTAACTGTAAAAGATTACAGGTTATTCCCTGTCCAAATAGTAATGTCGCAAATTCAATATTATTCAGTTTCTTTTCCTTCATTAATCTACCCCGTGCTTCACCCGGAAATTCAATCCCTGTAATCTGGGTAAAACCGAAATCTTTGATTAAAAACAGAAAATTCTCTTTTTCAAAATTTTTTGAAAGTTCAGCCATTACAACATTACTGGAATGGGCAATTGCCTGACGCAGCGTTAATGTGCCATAATTTTTAGAGTCATTAATAGTATGTCCGTCTATTTTTATCTTACCGCCGTGGGTGTCAAATCTTTCATTTTCTTTTATGCCACTTTGCAGGGCGTATACAAGTCCTAACAGTTTGAATGTAGACCCTGGTTCAAATTCATCACAGATGACGAAATTTCTTTGTTTATTTTCGGAACAAATATTAACCAACGCAAGAATTTCACCTGTTTTGGGATTGATTACCAAACCTGCGGCAGCTCTTGCCTCCTCTTTTTTCATACATTCTAAGAGGTTTGTGTACAGGATTGTTTGCAGTTGTAGATCAATTGTAATGTATAAATCCTGTCCGGGCATTGGCTCTTTTTCAGGATATTTATAATATGGAAATATATCTCCATCCGGTTCCTTTTGATAAACTATAAATCCGCTCTTGCCCGTAAGAATATTATCAAATAACAATTCCAGCCCTTCTAAACCACGGTTATCTATACTACATTTACCAATCAAACTGCCGAATATTTCAGGCATATTATATATTCTGTTTAAATCATGGGTGAATCCAATGCTCGGGTCATTAAGTTTTAAATATTCATCGCGTTTTTTTATACTCACTTTTCTTTCTATCCAGAAAAATTTGTTTTTCTTAATCAGTGATTTAATCTCATTTAACGGACGCTCAGAAACTTCCGCAATTCCTCTTGCGAGTTTATTCTTATTGGGGGAATAAATCGGCGTGCAGAAAATGGAAAAACAAGGTTCGGAAAGTGCGAGGGGCAAACCATTGCGGTCATAGATATTACCCCTTGTCCCACAAAATACTATTTTCTTTTGATGCTCACGTCTGGATACATCCTGGTAATGTTTATATTTGATACACTGAATAAAGAAAATATAACCGAAGAAAATAAACGAAACAGAAAAGAGTAGTGCATTAAAAATCTTTATCTTTTTCATTTTATCACACCAAGAATATCGTCCTTGGTCGGAAATATAAAATCGTGTTTTTTTGCCTCAGTTTCAATCCGGGCGAGGTTAGATAGAGAAACAACCTTAGCCATCAAATTTGCTTTCTCATTCTTTAATTCCTGGATCTGGTTTTTCAAATTCTCTTTCCTAATGTTGAATTTAACTAATTCACTCTCAATATAAACAATGCCAAAAAGGTATAATATAACAAGCAAAAATATTAACAGGAAGCGCATCTTTCTACCACCCTCATTCGAGCACTTCTTGCTGCAGGATTTTCACGAATTTCCTCGGATTGGGGACTTATTATTTTTTTGTTCAATCGCCTTATCAATTTTTGCTTTTCAAAATCCCGGAATACATTCTTCACAATCCTGTCTTCACCCGAATGGTATGAAATTACAATCAATCGTCGCCCGGGAAAAAGGAGATTTATTGCCTTGATAAGCCCTTCTTTCAAATTTTTCAATTCTTCATTTGTCCAGATGCGAAACGCCTGAAATACCCGATGGAGATTCTTCTTCAAAAATCTGCCTGAAAATTTTGTTTCTACTAATTGCCGCAAATCTAATGTTGTATTTAAGTTATGGCGATTTTCAAATATAATTTGTGTTAGGATTCGTGCATGCGGAACATCACCATAAATTTTTAAGACATTAAATATCTCTTCTTTACTGGCAGCACGCAATTTTTTATAGAGTGGTACGGAATTCGGAGACATTTGCATCAATAACCTTCCATTGCGATTAAAGCTGAAACCCCGTTCGGGTGTGGTAAGTTGATGAAGTGATGCACCGAGATCAAAAAGTATCCCATCCAATCCTTTGATATTTAACTCGTTGATTATTTTATCTAAATTGGTAAAATTGTCTTCACGAAGGGTGACCCTTTCTTTAAAATCACCCAGATTGGCACGGACAAAATCCAACGCTTCTGGGTCCTGGTCAATTCCAATAAACCGGGTATTATGTGTTTTTTTAAGCATCATAAAGAGATGCCCACCGCCTCCAACCGTGCAATCACAATAAATACCATTTTCTTTTAATTCCATATAGGAAATAACCTCGTTGACGAGTACCGGCGCGTGGAATTTATCCACATCAAATAGTTATTGAAAACTTTTCAATGCCGCACGACGCGATGGATAGATTTCAAATGGATAGAAACCATAGAGTCTCAAAATATTATAGAGATAAGGCGAAACATTGACGAGTTTAATATCACCACCATATTCTTTAAATTTCTTCTGAAACTCAATCAGATCACCAACAATCTTGTAGTTTATGTGTGTGACCCTTGAAAGATCGATAATGACATTGAATTCGCCTGATTCAATCATACTCTTTAACTTCTCTGCCATTGTCTCAAACTCCCCTTCGTTGATCTCACCGTTAGGGAGAAAGAATGAGACCCTTTTATTTTTTATTGCTTCAACGATTTGGACTTTCATTATACCTCCTTATTTTTTCAATGGACTCGGCATCTTCAATATAATGTTTATCTATTTGTTCTTTAATCTTTTGATAATTTTCTGGTGTCCATAGACTAAAATAATCAATCTCACCAACGACTATCACATCTTTTGTTATTCCGGAATACTCAAGTAAAAAATCAGGAATCAAAATCCTTCCCTGTGCATCAAGGTGGTCTTCTTTGATGCCGAAAGTAAAATGACGACGATATCTTCTTGCCTGGAGTTTATCCATTGAAAGCGATAATAATTCTTTTTCTTCAAACTCCTGCCAGGTCTTCAAAGCATAAACAGCAATCTCGCTATCATAACCCGGTGTCATAACAACCCTGCCTTCAGACTCAACAATCAAAACCGTCCGAAACTGGCTCGGAATGGCAAGCCTTTTCCGGTCGTCAATTATATGTTTAAAAAATCCCCTGAATCTAATATTTCCCATTTTTCCCCATTTCATCCCATTTTACATATTATTTACAATTTGTCAAGGGGGAAAATGCACTCTAAATAGCAAAAAACTAATGAAATTTCAGGGGTTTTTTAGCAAGATGTTTTGCCTCTTGCATTTTTCAATATTTACTATCAAAAATTAATAAAGATGAAGGATAATTGAATATCTTAAAGTATACCAACTAAATAAATCTATCAATAAAAAATTTCTACAAATATTCTCGACTCAATCTCCTCAATATAGTTGCGATATAAATTCTGTAATTCCTGCCAGTAAAGGTATTGATGTATCTGTTCTCTCATTTCATCAAAGGTCATCATTTTTTCAGGAATCTTTTCCCGTGCATAAAGTAAATGATAGCCGTCGGATGTTAATATCGGTTCACTCACCTCACCCGATTCAAGATTCTTTATTACTTCATCATAGGGTGGTGTAAATTGGTTAATAAAAAACTCTCCAATATCTGTCTCCGGAACAACCGAATAAATCTTAGCAAGACTATCAAAATCTGCACCCTGCCTGATCTGATTCTTTATTTTCTCGGCAATTTTCTCGCATCTCAATGTATCAACCTTTGTTGGCAGAACTTTTAGCAATATCTGCCTCGCAAGAACCCAATCACTGCCTTTATTTAAAACCTCCACAATGTGATATCCAAATCGGGTTGGGAATGGTTGGGAAATTACACCGGGTTTAAGGGCAAAAACAACCCGCTCAAATTCTTCGATTGTTTCACCCTTTTTGACCCTTCCAAGCATTCCGCCATTCTTTTTTGAATTTGCATCATCAGAGAATTCCCGGGCAATTGTAGCAAAATCAGCACCGCCCATTAATAATTGATAAACCTCAACCGCTCTTTCAAATCCCTTTTTTAAAGAATCCTCACTGGGTCTTATCGAAAGTAAAATATGAGCAAGTTTAATTCTACCCGGCAGAACAGCAATGGAGTCTTTGTTTTCTTCGTAAAATTTTTTAACCGCGATCGGAGAAACCATAATCTTCGCTGCCAGTTTCTTCTGGACTAACTGCTGCATCAAAATTTCTGTTCTTATACTATCTTCGTAATTCCTCTTCAATTCATTAATAGTAAGTCCCTGTGATTCAAGCGCCTTATAAAAGTCTGCTTCGGAAGGGAATCTTTGTTTTACAAGTTCAAGCCTTTCTTCGACGCGCTTTACAACTTCTTCCCTTGAAACCGAAATTGATTCTTTTTCTGCCTGCATCAGTAAAAGTCTTCTGGAAACCAAACCGTTTATTACATTGGTTCTTATCTCTTCGTAGCTGGAAAAATTTCTCTGCATGACCGGGTCAGCAGAAATAAATGAGGTATATTCGCTGACTTCGCTTTCCAAAATAATATCATCATTAACTACCGCGACAATTCTGTCCGCAAGGGCTGATAATACGAAGAGCAGAAATATACTCATTTCTTTAAAAGTTCTAAATCAGTAGTCACCTTATAAACGGTTTTAAGGCTGTCCAAAAATTTCTGGAAAAATTCCTGATATTTCTTTGAAATGAGATAGTTGTAAATTTGTCCTCTTAATTCATCATTCAATTCAGCCTTTGCTAAAATCTTTTTCTTATCCAACAGTTTTACAATCAAATAAGTTCCCTGAATATAAGAAATCGGTTGAGACACTTCATTCACTTTAAGTTTGAAGATCACTTCTTCGGTTGTAAAATCTCCAATCCTTCCACGTGGTAGATATTCGGTAACGATCCTTGGATTTTCAGGATTTTCCACTCTGGTTAGGGATCTTTCTTTTGCCAGCTTCATAAAATCCGCACCTGCCATTATTTCATTGTAGGTAACCATTGCGGTTTCATAACTAGGAAGGACAATCTGAGCAAGTTTCACGGCATATGTAAACTCTTCCTGATGGGTAGTGAAATAGTTTAAAATTTCCATTTCACCAATTGTTGCAGTACCAAATGAACGGCGGATCAATGCCATTGCCATTAGATTTTTTGTGTACTGCTCAACAAGCAATCTAACTGAATCTTCCTTATCAATCCCTTTCTTCTTGGCCTCGAGATAAAGTATTTCTTGATTCGCCCAGTTATTTAAAATCTCAGATAAGGTTTCTTCGGGTAGATTTTTATATTCCGACTCAGGTATATATTTCTGAAATTCTTCAAGTGTGAGTATCGAACCGTTCACTCTAACCAGAACATTTTTTTCTCTTTTAGCACAGTTCGAAATTGTAATAGTCAGCACGACCAGAAGGAAAAACATAAATATGGACAACCATCTATAATTTTTGTTGGTTTTTTTAAAAAAGTTCATTTTTTTGCTCCTTTCAATAACATTGCATATACTTTTTGATTTAATTGTGGTTGATATTTTTCTCTCAAAACTGTAAACAGACTGTCTCTCAATTGACTGATTCTATCATCACGGAGTTTAGCAAAAATAAGACCATAAACATCACTCAATTTTTTGTCGGGATAATCTGCTTTATGTTGATTAAAGTAAGCAGCAACGCTCTGTGAATCAACCTTCACTTTTTCCAAAACATTATCAGAATAATATTTCTGATAGATGAGTGCGTTCAAAGCTTTGTTTAATTCGTGTTTTACCTTGGGTATTTTCTCAGCTCTCTCTCTTATCGCCAAGTCATAAACAAGATCAGGAACAAGTTCTCTTTCAATCAAGAACTTAGGGTCAAGATCCGGTGCCCTTTTTAAATGTACCTGCACTGCATTGATTACCGTTTTAACTCTTACAAAATTTGTATCATATTTTTTTACTACCCATTTATTCAATTCATTTTCAGTCAATGTCGATTCTGGTTTCAACAATAAGTCGAGCCCTTCCTGGTTATATTCTATCTTTGCTTGCTTAATAATCCGATCAACGAACTTCTCACCAACATCCATAATCTTTTGTCTCATCAAATTGTCCTTAATGTTTTGCCTCACATCTTCATATTTTGGTGAGTCCAATTTCTTATGTTCTATCACTTTCAAAAAATAGATGTAATCCCCTATCTTTACAGGACCCGCAACATCCCCTACCTTTGTCCTCTTCAATATTTTCGATACCTCGTTTGGTATTGAAAATTCAGAGATCATTCCTATATCTCCGCCCGGACTTATCGTATCCAGAGAATACATAAGCAAGGATTCAAAAGGAACCCCTTTTTTAAACTCTTTTTTGATAAATTGTGCAAGTGAATCACTGTCAACTACAATCTCAGCAAGATGGTACTGACTGGTTAACTTATCATACAATTTTCTAACTTCACTCTCCTTGACATTAATCTTATCAATAACCTTAGATTGATAATAACCACGAATAATTATATCCCTCCTGTTTGTCTCCATTGAAGCCTTTACCACTGGATCATCGGCATAACCCTTTGATTTTGCCTCCACAATTGCTAACTGTTGATTTACAAAATCATCTATTACCTTGACCCTGCGCAATGAATCATCATTGGGTGAAAACTGATAGAAATCATTAAGTTCCTTTACAGTAAATTTCTCGTTATTCAAAGTTACAAACACATCATCACTAGCACAGGTAATAATAAAAAAAATAACGGGGATAATCCAGATTATTTTTCGCATTTTACCTCCATATAGTTATTATACGCAAAAGCCAATTCAAGTCAAGTAAATAAAAAGCCGGGTCAGGAATTTTTTCTTGACCCGGCAATCACCATCTCCCAATCCCTTACTT
>CAZLGA010000019.1:0-32000 GCA_964559225.1 uncultured bacterium
AGGAGGTATAAATGATATTTTTCTTTTTTTTATTTATGCAATGGGGTTCTGATGGAACCGAAGCTAAATGGCTCTGTTCTTTGCCACAGAGACAATTTGTATTCGCCGAATCTCTGCATTCTTTTGATGTCTTGAAGTATCAACTGGAGGTGAATCTACCAATGACTTCACGCTCAATCCAGGCTTTTAATCAGATAAAATGCCGAAGTAATACAAATGGATTGAATATTGCTACATTGCATTCTTATGGCTTGATAATTGATACTATTAAGGTCAATGGCATTAGTTCCACATATTCAGCGTCAAATGAAACCTTGTATATTGACCTACCCCAGACATTCAATTATGGCGATTCGTTCAATATCACAATCTACTACCATGGTTCATGGAGTGTAACGAGCTCCCAGACCGGTTTTTGCTACTGGCCTAAAAATTATAACATTTATACATTGCATTCACTTGCCTACACCCTTAACGAACCTTGGGATGCAAGAAGATGGATGCCCTGCTATGATGAACCATTTGATAAGGCGGACCAGGGCTGTATTATAAAAGTAACAGCACCCGATACATTTGTAGTCTGTGCTAATGGTCAGTTGGTGAGTGTAGTAAATAATCCAAATAATACGAGAACCTGGACCTATGAAGAGACAAGACCTATAGCAACCTATCTCATGCACTTTGGTGTATCAAGATTTGCAAAATGGTCTCAATGGTTCCGTGATTCTGACGGAGATTCAATTGAAATCAGACACTTTATCTGGCCCCAGGATTCAACCCAATCCGTAATTGCATTCCAGTATCTTCCGGATGCAATGTATCTATTTGATTCTCTGTATGGCGATTATCCATTTAGCCGTTATGGACAGGATGCGGTCTATCCATTTGCCTGGGGTGGAATGGAGCACCAGACCCAGACCACAATCCATCGCTGGTGGATAATAAATAGTTCAGAAAATGGTATGGCGCATGAACTTGCCCATCAATGGTGGGGCAATATGGTCACCTGTGTTGATTTCAGAGATATCTGGCTCAATGAAGGGTTTGCTACATACAGCGATGCTAATTATAATTGGTATCGTTTCGGATATAATAATTTCATCACCACAATGAAAAATCGGGCAAATGACTATTTTACTGCGGATGCCCAGTGGCGCTATCCAATCTATAATCCACCATTAAGTCAATTGTTTAATTGGGGACACATATATTGCAAGGCATCCTGGGTTCTGCATATGCTCAGATACTTGAATCCCCAACAGTTTTTCAACGCCCTGGCGGTCTACCGCGACTCATTTGAATATGGATGTGCCAGTACCGAAGATTTAAAACGGATATTTAATCAAGTCTACGGGATGGATTTAATCTGGTTCTTTGATGAATGGGTTTATGGGCAGGGTTATCCGATTTACAATATCTACTGGGGTTGTGAGCCTTCGGGAAACAATTACCGTTTTGTCGCAAATATCCATCAGGTTCAAACGAATGCACCACCGGTATTTCACATTCCGGTTCAGATTAAATTATTTATGGGAAACGCTGATACATTATTGAACATTCCAATAACCAATTCGCCCACACATATTGAATTAGTGGTAAGTCAGAGTGTTGACTCAATCAAATTTGACCCAAATACTTGGATTTTATGTAAATACTATATCTATACCGGCATTGCAGAGATTTCAAAAGAAAGTCTTGATAATAAAATATTTTTGTCATCCAATCCAATGCGTAAATTAAGGTTTGATTACAAAATAAATACGAGGGTATATGTGCAATTTATAATCTACGATGCTGTCGGCAGAATGATAAAGGAATTAGATGCTGGGTTGAAACAACCTGGTTATCATGAAACTAAGATACAGAATTTACCTGCTGGTGTCTATTTTATTAGAATGAGTCTGAGAAACGAAAACAATTTAAAGTTCGAAAAATATCTAAAGGCTGTAGTCATTGATTAAAATCCTAAAGGGATTTTAATCAATTGCGCAACTCCAATTATTTTTTAAAATTTTTACTCTATAAGATATCCCAGTAAGCCCCTGCCTATGGCGACTTCTGGTATTTCTTTTATTCGCACTTTGAAATCGTAGCGCCAGTCATTTTCAAACTGCGAGAAACTGAATACTCCTTCCCAACAATGAAGATTTCTCGTTAATGTTAAACTATAATTAACAAATCTCTTTAATTCATAATCATATCTTCCACTGTAAGAAACAGACCAGTTCTGTGTTGGTTTTATCTCACCTACAAAGCTCACCTGATATTTACCTCCTTTTGTATAGCTCTGGTTTATATTTACCTTAAAATTTTCCATCTGTATAGATGTTCCTTGGTCCATTGTATATATGTATTCTCTTGTATACAAATTATAAGAGCCACCAAAACGAGTACTGAATGCAGTTATTGGTTTGGGAAATGGATTCAGTGGCAGATTGATAGAAAAATTTATCGGTGAAATTGTATCATTTATTAAATTATATCCACTATTTAAAGCAATTTGAGCAAAATTTTTCTTTTCGTTTTTTTCTCCAACCTTTGCCTCAAATTCCTGATTTATACCAAGACCGATATTATGCGCATGCTTATAACCTGGAATACCATATACCGATGGAAATCTGCCGAAATTGAAATCTGGTGTATAATTATAGGAAATACCCGGCATCACCTTATGAAGGACTCCTTTTATTCCAAATATTTCAAGAGTAAATACCCGGTATAAATTTGTGCTGGCATTGGTAAAAAATGAATAACCGAGGCGTGACGGGTATTTATTGCCAGCAGTATCTTCTTTGAAAATTGCAAAATCTATATCAAGACCCGGAGAGACTGAGAAAGCATCAAAAACATTCTGTTTGAAAGAGGGACTCGTATGAATATTTGCACCACCTGCCTCAACTTTTTCGCTGGGATAAAATTTTCGTTCATAGCTAATGTGTCCAGATAAAGAGTAGGTCAGAAAAGAAAATAATTGCCTTGAAGGGGTTGTAACGGTGTAGTATGGAATCTTTTCAAGGGTTGTCGTATCACCAAAATCAACTTTTCTTTCAATAGTAATGTTGTTTCTAATTTCACCAAAATCCCGATTGATTGTAGCCTGAGATGTTATTTCTTTATCCGCCCAGATGATTGTAGTCTCAGCATAATCAGAGCGATATTTATTATCACTTATATATTTTACATCACAATTGAAATTGGAACCAAAAAGAAAGTTTAGTGAGCTATTTCTCGTTTCAATACTGTACCTTGTCAATCGTGTATCAATCTCTTTTATATAATTAATATGAAAATTTCCTGTTGAATAAGGACTATAATCCCATACACCTTCCAAATGGGGCATCATCCCTTTCTTCTCCAATGCATCTATCTGAAGGGTTATGTCGGCATAATCAGAGATGACATAGTAATAAGCAAAACCCCTTATAAATTTTCCATATGCGCGTGAATTTCCAACCTTGAATGGCAATAATCCTGATTTCCGCTTTGACGATATCGGCACAAACCAGAAAGGCGCTGCAATAACCGGCATATCATATATACATAGATAAATAGGTCGGGCAATGACCATATCACCCAGAAATACTTTCATTCGCGGTGCATAAAAATAGTAATGTGGCGGTGAATCGCTGCAAGTTGTATATTTACCCTCATAGGCATTAACAACCTTTTCTTCAACCCAGTAGATTTTTTTTCCCTCAATGAAGCCCTTTTGAATCTGGGTCCTCCCAGTATCCATCATTGCTTTTTTTGTATCAAGATTGTATTTTAAATGCGTTCCTTTTATAGAATCACTCATCTGTCTTAAACGGCATAAGCCAAATGCCTCAAGTGTTTTTGTGTCTATGTAGTAATAGGCACTATCAGAAAATAATTGTATATCACGATACGATATATATGCTGAATCATTTAAAATCACGATTGCACTATCAAGATTATAATTTATTATCATTGCTGAATAATTAACGATATTTAGACTATCGGAATGGAGTGAATCATTATTTAGTTGGAGTATAAGAAAAAAAATCATTTATTTTGGAACTAACTCTTTAATACCATCATTCCAACTTTTACCCCGAAAACTATTCTTTCAGGATTTCTTTATAACTATCAAGAACCACCTTATAATATTTCATCGCCTGTTCCTCATCCCCCATAGCCCGATAGATATCAGCCAACCCTTCGTTTATTACAATCACTGTCTCAAGATCAGCAAGATCTTTTTCTCTTCGGCATAATTCTAATGCCTGCAGATAATAGTTTATGGCTGATTCATAACCGCCTTTTTCTACCGCAATTTTGCTGGCTTTCAGCAAGTATTCCATTGTCCGTTTATAATTTTCCGATTTCATATAGTGAAACAAAGTATACTCCTCATATCCTTCACGCCGGCGATAATAATCTGCAAGCCGCGTATGGCGTGCATTTTTATCCGGAATAAGGTCATAAATAGCTTCGTGGAGTAAAGGCGAAGTAAAGAAATATCTTCCCTCTATTTTTTTTAAAAAATTATGGTCTATAAGATATTCGATATGTTCCTGGATATTCTCTGCAATAGGGATATCCTGTGGATTAATTTCATAACCGAGGGCAGCAAGGGCATACAATAATTCTTTATTTTCCTCAAGCAATTCTACCCGGCGTTTAACGATTGTCTTGTAGTCAGTAAATGGCAGGCTGAAATTGACAAGAGGATTTTCACCACTGTAAAGCGAATAAAAGTAATCAACCTGCTCTTCATAATATATGGCAAGATATTGAGCAATATTAAAGATAGTTGTGGATGGGAAATTTATTTTCTCTCCGATTTCGTTAAATAAATATTCCTCTATCTGCGAACGGTCAATCTCTATTAGTTCAAATTCCTTTATCCCTTTTAGATTTACCTGGGCACGATTGGAAGTAAAGATAAATGTAACATTCTCGTCAGACAATTTTACGATAAAATGCTGTAGAAAATTTATTGAAGATGGGTCAAGATTTTCTACATCTTCAACAATAATAATCAGAGGTTTTAAATGAGATAGCTTCGCCATCACATCACAGATTGTATTTATAATCAACTCAATTCGAACTTTTGGCTCCATCTTTCTTAATATCGTTTCTTCTTCGCCAATATTTAAAAAATCAATGATTGCTAAATAACTTGTGCGGATGTCCCTTATGCCGATTTCCTTTAATTTACTTTCAATTACCTTTTGCTTTTCTTCAAGGGTAAAATCTATTTGAATTTTGAATAACTGTGTTAATAAGTCACATATCGGTTTCAATGTTATATTGGAAAGATAGGCAGGCGCCGTTGTTCTCAAAATTTCTTTTTCCTGTCCAAATTCTTTAGCTAATTGATCGATGAATATCGTTTTGCCTGTTCCATCTGGTGCAAATATCAAGGCAGATTTTGTAACATTAAGAAAATTTTTAAAGGCATCAATCATTAAAGAACGTGGAATAATCTTTGAATGTTTTTTAAATTCAGGAAATTTTTCTTTTCCTTTTGGATTATCAATACGACAGACAAGAATTTCTGTCTTCATGCCTTCTATCGTAAGCATTCCCAATGAGGTGATGTCGAAATTTTCAAGAATCACCGGCTCGGTATCTGCGGATGTGAGTATTTCGCCAATCTGGGCAATGCGTGCCAGTCCCTTAGCAATTCCTATGTATTGAGATATGCCCGCACGAATCTCTGGATATATTCCCTTAAGCTTAAACAGGCAGTTAACTATATTTATATCGTCAATGGAAAAAACAAGTAAATGTTTCTCGGGCGGTTCAATTTTTGAACCAAATCGCTTCAGGTCTTCAATAAAATTATGAAATTGCTTTTTCTTTAAATCTCTGATGAGAATTCCAATGTAATACATATTTAACTCCTGATTTTAAATGGTTGTTTTAATAAAGTGAACAATGGGAAAAATTTGAATTCTTCGTTTTTATTCATAGTTGCAACAATTATCTTGGGGGTAAACTCATTAAGCACCTGCAAGCAGGCACCACAAGGAAGGATAAAATCATACTGGGGTGAGTATATAAGTAATAATGAAAATTTCTTTACGCCTTCAGAGATACCTTTAAAAACCGCAACTCTTTCTGCGCAGATTGTAAGTGAATAAGAGCTATTTTCAATATTTGTTCCAGTATATATCTTTCCATCCGGACAATATAATAGAGCGCCCACCTGAATTTTTGAATACGGAGCATAGGCATATTTTACCGTCTCTTTAAGTTTTTTTATCAGGAATCTAGATATCTTCATTTTAGTTCCTTTACGCCATTACAATATCAAGAAAGTCCTTACCATTTTTCAAACCGTCTATTTCCATATACCGTGCAATCGTTCGGGCAAGATCAGCAAAAGTATCCCTTATTCCAATCTCTTTTCCCCTCTTGGCATTATAATAAGTGATTATTGGTACATATTCTCTTGAATGATCAGTTGATGGCGTAGTTGGATCATTCCCATGGTCAGCCGTGATAAATAATAAATCATCTTCTTTCAGATTTCTCACAATCTTTTCAATTCCAGTATCCATTTCTTCCAACCCCCGTGCAAAATTCAATATATCATTACGATGTCCCCAATCCATATCAAATTGAACAAAATTCGCTACAATCAATCCTTGGTCCATTTCTCCTAATGATTTTATAACAAAATCTACACACTGAAGATTATTGACAGAATGAAAGGATTTTGTATAGCCCTGTTTAGCAAATATATCATCTACCTTGCCAATTGCAATGACATCAAATCCGCTCTCTTTTGCATAATCAAGAAGCGTGGGCTCGGGTGGTTTTAGAGAAAAATCCTTTCTATCTTTGGTGCGATAAAAATTAGGCGATTTTCCAGCGAATGGACGGGCAATAACACGTGCAACCCCATGTTCTCCCTTTAATAAATCACGCGCAATTTCGCAGAATCTATATAACTCATTAAGACTGAAGACATCAATGTGACAGGCAATCTGGAATACGCTATCTGCCGAGGTATAAACTATCGGCATTTTTTTTGCAATATGTTCTTCGCCAAGTTCCTTTATAATTTCAGTGCCTGAGGCAGGATAATTTCCCAGTGTTTTATAACCAATGCTTTCTTCAAATTCTTTTATAATTTCTTCAGGAAAACCTTCGGGGTAGGTTGGAAATGGTTTTTTAAGTATCACACCCATCAATTCCCAGTGCCCGGTCGTTGAATCTTTTCCCGGAGAAATTTCCGCCATCTTACCAAAAAATGCCTTTGGATTTTCAATCCTTTTTACTCCCTGAATCTCAATAATGTTGCCAAGCCCAAGATTCTCAAGGAATGGTAATTTCAAACCTCCTACTGCCTTTGAGAGATTACCCAGGGTATTACTCTTTTCGTCATTGTAGTTATATGCATCAGGTAGTGCACCCACTCCTACACCATCAAGGATTAAAACAACCACCCTTACCATTGAATTATTATATACATAAATCATTTTTTGTAAAGTAATTTTTAGCATTAACTTGACTCTGATAAAGTTTTAAATATAATAATCATCTATGCCTGCAATCATAGTTAGAGATTTATACAAGAATTTTGGAAAAATTAAGGCGGTTGATGGTATCTCGTTTCAGATAGAAGAAGGTGAAATCTTTGGTTTGATCGGACCAAATGGTGCAGGGAAGACCACAACCTTAAGGATGATTGCAACGCTTTTACAACCCACAGCAGGAACGATAGAAGTATTTGGATTAAATCTATTAAAGCAAGGCACGAGGATAAGAGAAATGATAAGTTATCTTCCTGAAGAAGCAGGTGCATATAAAAATCTTAAAGGGATTGATTATCTCAAATTTATGGCAGGGTTTTATGCAAAAGATAATCAAGAAAAAAAACACATAATAGAAAGGGCGATTGAAATAGCAAAACTTGGAGAAAGGCTGAATGATCCGATCAGAAACTACAGTAAGGGAATGGTAAGAAAATTGCTCCTTGCCCGTGCCCTTATGCATAATCCAAAACTTGTAATCCTTGATGAACCTACCTCAGGACTTGATGTAATAAACTCTCTTGAGGTCCGAAAATTAATCATTGATTATGCAAAAACCGGAACAACGGTCATTGTTTCTTCCCACAATATGCTTGAGGTTGAGTTTTTATCAAACAGGGTCGCATTCATCCATCAAGGTAGAATAGTTGAATCCGGTCCCCCATCAGGACTACGCAATAAATATAGGGCCGAAAACCTTGAGCAGGTTTTTGTGAAGAGTTTAAGTCACATAGATAAGTTATGAAGAAATTTTTAAATATTTTCCAGAAAGAAATAAAAGACCTTTTGACCCTAAGGATGATACTGCCGTTTTTAATCTCCATATTTATGCTTTTCTTTATTGGTAAACTCATGCAACGCGAAGTAGTCAAGGCAATTAAACCAATTGATATTGGTATCATAGATAAGGACAAAACGAATTTATCCCTGTCATTGATTGAGGGTCTAAAAAGTTCACAAAATATAATCACCATTATTTCTGCAGAAAATGATATTGAGGCGGTAACAATCGCAAAGAAGCAGAACCTTTCTATGGTTGTGATAATCCCCGAAGGTTATGAATCAAATCTAAAAAATAATATGAGCACAGAAATCAAAGTTTATTCAATTATAACTTCATTGAGCATAGCATCCTCTGCACAGCGAGCAAATATAAGAGCTTTTTTAAGAACGGTCAATCAGGAAGCTGCAGAATCGTTTATAAAAGAAATAAATCCGGATTTCAATGTGGATATGCTACGTGAACCTATTAAAACAAAAGAATTTGTCGTTTTAAAAGATATTATTCAACCGGGAAGCGCTGCTTTCATCATCACCTACATTTCAACGCAAACAGTTATCGTACCCGTTGCTCTCCTAATGTTAATCATAATAACCGGCACAATGATTGCTTCATCAATTGCCCAGGAAAAGGAAAACAAGACCCTTGAGACAATCCTTTCAGTACCAGTTTCAAGATTTACCATCTTCTTTGCCAAGATGCTTGCGTCTGTAGTCCTTGCGATATGCTTTGCACTTTTCTTTGTCTTAGCAATGGGCAGTTATATGTCTTCATTTGGTGGCATACAAACGAGTGCCTCTCCTGATTTTCAGAAATTAAGTTCGGGTATAAATCTCAGTCTTGATATCTATGGCAAAATTTTATTAGGACTGAGCATATTTTTATCAATCGCTAATGCCCTTGCCTTAGCAACACTTTTAGCATTATTTGCCCAAGATGTCAAAGATGCCCAAGTGACGATTATGCCACTCACGATAATGATACTGATTCCATATTTCTTTACCCTGACATTTGACCCCGGTACAATGAGTTTGGGTTTAAAGATATTCACATTTTTAATTCCATTCTCTCACACTTTTTTTGCCTTTAAATTTCTGCTCCTTGGACAGAGATTCCCTGTCATACTGGGGAATTTCTATCTGTTTTTCTTTGCAGTCATCGTGCTTTTCCTCGCCACAAAAATCTTTTCATCAGAGAGAATTTTGACAATGAAGTTCAGGTTTGGAAAATTCAGGAGGATGGTATGAAAATACTGATTCTTGGTTGTGGAATGCAAGGCAGAATTGTAGCAAGAGATTTAATAAATTATTATTCTGAAATTACCATCCTTGATATTGATGAGAATAACCTCAAAAATTTGTATTCTAATAAAATTAAAAAGATAATATTTGATATAAGAGATCGTAAAAAATTGATAAGATTGATGAGCGATTATGATTTAATTATTGGTGCCCTGCCAGCGCGATTTGGTTTTTACTCAATGGAGTGTGCAATAGAATCCGGAATTGATATGGTTGATATGTCATATTCATCAGAAGACCCATTTTTACTTGACCAGGAGGCAAAAAAGGCAGGGATAAGGATCGTGCCCGATGCAGGTTATGCGCCGGGTTTGAGTAATATCCTTGTGGGTGAAGCATATATCCATATGAAAAAATTAGACAATTTAAAGATAATGGTGGGAGGAATTCCACAAAAACCAATTCCACCATTCAATTATCGCATTACCTGGTCACCGGGTGATTTGATTGAAGAGTACACAAGACCCGCAAGGATTTATAAAAATTACAAGGTGATAACCGTACCCGCCCTAACTGGAGTAGAAGAGTTTTATATCCCTAACATCGGCAGACTGGAGGCATTTTATACCGATGGTCTGCGCACATTGTTGAAGACTATGTATAAAGTGAGAAATATGGAAGAGAAGACGATTCGGTATGCGGGACATGCGACAATCTTTAAAACTTTAATTGACTGCGGATTTTTTTCAAACAACGAGGTAAAGTTTAACGACATTAAAATTCCCTGTTACGAATTTATGTTCAAATATCTTAAAGAAAAATTGAGTAAAGGGCCGGACTATGATATTACTATTTTGATCATTCAAATGCAGTCCGGTGCAAAAAAGAAGAAATATTGTATCATTGATTACTACGACAGAAAGAATAAGATTACCTCAATGGCAAGGATGACCGCATATTCGTGTGCAATCATTGCCCGATGTATAAAAGATTATCCTCAATTTGGTATAATCCCGCCTGAATATCTTGGTATGAATCCAAAATTCTGTGAATTTATTAAAAAAGAATTGAAAAGACGGAAAGTAAGAGGACTTTAAATTCTGAGAACGAAAAACATCAAAACTTTCCCAGTTTAAGGGTTATGTGCCCTGTCGCACCTCTCAGACCCCTATCGCTTATTCCGTCAAGTTCGGTTCCATAAATATAACGATAAGAACCTCCAACATCAATTCGAAAAACCCTTGTGATATTAATTGTCATTTCTGCAGATGGTTCTAAAACAAAAAAGAAATCTTCATACCATGGTTCGACATTTAATGGATGTTTATATTGTACAGAACCACCACCAATGAGGGTATGTGTTCCAAAATGAATCAATCTTCTTGAACCAAATACCAATTCAAGTATAATGCCGCCATATCCAAAATCCATATTGAATTTCCTCATTGGATAATTGGTATTCACATCCATTCTGTTCACCATTCCATATAGACCACCGCCTATTCCTAAAGTACGATTAAATGTGATACCACCCCTTACACCCATTAGCATCGCAAATTGGTCATTCAATTCAGTAAATTTAAATGTTAATCCACCAAATCCGCCCTTATCAACAGGACCTTTTATCAATACTTCATCTTCTTTTTGTTTTGGCACGGTTTCAATCTTTAATGCATAGCCTGTTACAAATATCATTAAAAAGATAATCATCAACTTTTTCATACTCAACTCCTTTCATCTATTTATAAAGCAAAATTTGTGCCTGGATTTGTGTTGAAATCTCAGGAGGTTATAAATTTGATGCATAAAATTTGGTAATTGGTGCACAAAATTTGTGCTAAACTGCTGTAGTTTCTATTTTTGCAAAACGGTTTCTGATATATTCTGCCCTTCTTATATCCCTTTCCTGTTCTTCAAGGATTTCGCTATAATATAATTGTATATTACCGGGTCTTGTAATGAGCATTATCTCATTCAGGATATCTATGCCCATATCCTTTATTATTCCTAATCCTATGCCAAGTCTTACAGCGGAAAGAAGATTTAAAACCTCATCGCTGTTTATAACTCTTGCAGAACGCAATATTGCGATACTTCGATATACCTTATCTTCAAGTTCAAATCTGGCACGTTTAATTATTACATCCCTTGCCTTTTTTTCAAGATCTATTAACATCCGCGCAAATTTGTTTATCTTTTCTATCAGTTCATCCTCCTTAAATCCAAGGGTGTGTTGATTTGATATCTGGAATAGATTACCTCTTATTTCTGTTCCTTCGCCATATAATCCACGAACCGTCATTCCAAGACTGTATGTACTCTTCAAAATTTTATCAATTTCATTTGTGTAGACAAGCCCCGGTAAGTGGAATAAAACCGATGCCCTTAGCCCGGTTCCAAGATTAGTTGGGCAGGAAGTAATGAATCCATAATTTTCATTGTATGCATAGCCAATCTCCCGTCCCAGGATTTCTTCAAATTCATATACTGCACTTGCGGTATTTGTCAAATTCAATCCACAGGATAAACCCTGAATTCTCAGATGGTCTTCTTCATTCACCATCAATGTGACATTCCCTTTTTCACTTATGAAGACCGCAGTCGGTTGTTCTTTTCTTATTATCGCAAGTGAAATTAAATGGGATTCAAAAAGGGACTCTTTCTCAAGCGGTTTCATCTTGTTTAAATCCAGATACTTTCCTTTAAAGTTCATCTCTACTGCGGACTTTACAATCTCAACAATCTTTTCTGCATCCTGATTTTTCATCTTTTTTTCAAATGGAATCCCCTCAATATTCCTTGCTACCCTTATCCG
Source organism: uncultured bacterium (assembly GCA_964559225.1). Classification (GTDB taxonomy): domain Bacteria; phylum Hydrothermota; class Tepidihabitantia; order SM23-42; family JAOAFX01; genus JAOAFX01. Next base: position 12,346 of record CAZLGA010000019.1, read on the forward strand.
GGTTGAAACAACTATTTCCTTTTCTTCGCACTCCTGAGTAAATTCAGGGGCAATTAGCCACTTAATATTATCAAACATTCTCAACCCCTAATGTTTTTAATTTGTCTCTTATCTGAGCAGCATCTTCATAAGCCTCTTTTTCAAGGGCACGCCTTAATTCTTCTCTTAATCTGAAGACCTCTATCGCCCTTCTACCTCCTGGCTGTGCCCTTCTTCCAATATGTTTTTCACTATTCTGAATTTCTTTAATCATTGTCTTGATATATGGTTCAAAAACATTAAGACAATTTGCACATCCAAATCTTCCGACCGTCTTGAATTCAGCCAGATTCAAGAAACATATTGGACAGACCACTTTTTCATCTTCGTGACTTATATTTTTTAGTAATTTCTGGAGAACTTCCATAGGTGATAATTTTTTCTCACTAAAAATCCCCTTTTTTCTGGCGCACTCATCACAAAGATGCGCTTCTTTTATTTGCCCACCTGATACATCTTTGAAAAAAATACTGGCTGGCTTCTTTTTGCAATCATCACAAAGCATATAACCTTCCTTCTCTTAGGTTATACACAACATCACCTAATTTTGCAATATCCATTGAATGCGTCACCAGAATTATTGTCCGTTCTTTATTTTTTAGATGAATAAACATATCCATTAGTTTATTGGTATTTTCATAATCAAGATTACCTGTGGGTTCATCTGCAAGGATTAAAAGTGGATTATTTATCAAGGCACGGGCGATTGCCACCCTTTGCCTCTCTCCACCTGACAGTTCATCGGGTAATCGTGATTTTTTATCATTCATTCCAAGAATATCAAGAATCTCAAATGCTCTTTCCCGAGCAGATTTTATATTCTCGCCATTGAGATACGCAGGAAGCATAATGTTCTCCAAAACCGTGAACTCCGGTAAGAGGTGATGGAATTGAAAAACAAAACCTATGTGTTTATTTCTTATCTTTGACAGCGATTCATCATCATTCTTGAATAGGTCAATATTGTTAAATAATACTCTCCCCTTTGTAGGACAGTCAAGGCTTCCCAGAATATTGAGTAGGGTGGATTTCCCACTTCCTGAAGGACCAAATATTACTACAAACTTTCCCTTCTCTACTTTGAGATCAATACCGCGGAGAACAGTTATTGTTTCATTTTTCAGATAATATATTTTTTCAATATTCTCAGCAATCAATATCTCATTCATTTCGTAATGCCTCCACGGTTACAAGGCTTGCTGCACGAAATGCAGGATAAATCGTTGCAAGAAAAGTTATCAATATTGCAGCAATTGAGACTGCAACAAAATCATTAAATGACATTTCCACGGGCAGGGTTTGAATAAAATATACATCTCCCGGGAGGTTTACAAATTGATACTTATTTAAAAGATAGCAGGCAATAATTGAAAACCCTATCCCTAAAATTGTTCCAATGATACCCATTATACTACCCAGCAATATAAAAACACGCATAATCTGCCTTCTGGTAAAACCATAAGAACGCAAAATACCGATTTCTTTTGTCTTTTTCTTTACAATGTTAACCAGAGTGCCAACAATATTAAATCCAGCAACAATTATAATCAAAGTCAACACAATGAATGTAACAATTTTTTCTAATTTTAATGCCGCGAATACCGAATGGTTTGATTCTATCCAGTCCTGAACTCGAAATGGATAACCAACCTTTTCTTCAATCAATTTTGAATATTTAGGTGTTTTATAAACATTATCTACTTTTAATTCAATCGCACTCACTGCGTCACCAATTTCAAATAAAGATTGAACATCTTTAAGATGCATATAAACGGTCGTAGCATTAAAATCATAAACACCAAGATCAAAAATTCCTTTAAGGATCAACCTCCGGGAACGAGGCAAAAGTCCGATCTGTTCGGTAAAAGGAGATGTAATAATGATTGTGTCACCAACACTTGCTTTCAGGTTATGTGCAAGTTCAATCCCGATCACACAACCGTTTTCAAGGTCAAATACACCATCAATAATGTGCTCATTTACTTCGGTTACATTCTTTTCTAATTCAGGTATTACACCCCTAATCACAACCCCATCCACATTTTTCTTGTTTCGAATCAACGATTTGGTAATGATGAAAGGTGCTTTTGCCTTAATGAATGACAAACCCTCAAGTTTTTCCATAATCTCCTGATAATTTTCTAACGGTTCATTAAAAAATCTTCGCACTACTATATGCGGTGTCCCGCCAAGGATGCGCCGTCTCAGTTCATTTTGAAAACCATTCATTATGGAAAGGGTGATAAGGAGTGCACTTACACCCACAAATATACCACCAATCCCTATAACAGTGGACAGAGAAAAGAATCTTCGGTGTCGGGAGCGCAGATATCTACGGGCAACAAATAATTCAGCGAGCATCCTCTCTCCTCAATTGTGGAAATAGTATCACATCCCGTATTGAAGGCTGATTTAAAAGTACCATACATAAGCGGTCAATCCCTATCCCCAATCCGCCGGTCGGTGGCATGCCATATTCAAGTGCCTCAAGATAATCATAGTCTATCTCACCGATGCCTTCTTCTTTTTGAGCTAACTGCTGATCAAACCTCTTTCTCTGATCAATCGGATCATTTAATTCACTAAATGCATTGGCAACCTCCAGTCCGAAAATGATTAACTCAAATCTTTCAACAAGTTCGGGGTGATTGCGGTGTTGCTTAGCAAGCGGCGAAATAATCTTGGGATGGTCAATAACAAATGTTGGCTCTACCAGATTTTTCTGAATAAGTTCACTGAACAGCTTATCGATCTTATAACCAATTGTTTGTCCTTCGGCTTTAACCCCGAATTTCATACATAATTCATCAAGTTCTTTTTCAGAAATTTCAAGAATATCTACACCCAATCTTTCTGTGAGTGCCGCAGTATATTTGATTCTTTTAAAAGGTCTCTTAATTTCAACGGTTCTATCCTGAAATGTGATACAATTTTCTGAATAAAGATTTTTTACAAGAAATTCAAAGAGTTCTTCTACCAATTCCATTACACCGAAATAATCTGTATATGCTTGATATGCCTCAATCATTGTAAATTCAGGATTATGAAATCTATCCAACCCTTCGTTTCTAAAATCTTTGCATAGTTCCCAGACCTTTTCATAACCACCTACAATTAATCTTTTCAGATAAAGTTCATCAGCAATACGCAGATACATCTCCTGATTCAGGGCATTATAGAAAGTTTTAAAAGGTCTTGCTGCAGCACCACCATATATTGGTTGTAAGATCGGAGTCTCTACCTCAAGAAATCCTTTTGAATCAAAGAACTCTCGTAATAGAGAAATTACTTTTGAACGATTTTTGAATATTTCCCTCACTTCTGTGTTTGCAATTAGATCAAGATATCTTTTGCGGTATCTAATCTCAATATCCTTTAATCCATGCCATTTTTCCGGTAGTGGTCTCAAGGATTTTGTAAGAAGGACGAATTTTTCAACAAGTATCGTTATTTCGCCAGTCTTCGTTTTGAATACCCTTCCTTCCACGCCGATAAAATCACCGATATCAAAATTATCAAAAACCGCAAATTTTTCTCCAAGATCCTGTTGTCTAAGATAGATTTGAATCTTATCGCTTTCATCATTAAGTGTTGCAAATATAGTTTTACCATGCCCTCTTATTGCAATTATTCTCCCCGCAGTCTTAACAACAGTTTCAGCCATGGATAGTCTTTCAAAATTCTGTTTTATTTCACTAAAGGTATGAGTTCTATCAAATCTGTATGGATAAGGGTTGATATTTAGTTCTTTTAATTTATTTAATTTATTAAGGCGCTCTTCCATATAGAATAATACACCAAACAATTCAAAAGTCAACGGGGTTGCTAAATTATTGATTTTTTCTTTCAATTGAATATAATCTAAAAATATGGGGAAGAAGTTAGTCTATCTTATATTCCTTCTCAATGTGACTTGTGAAAAATCTTCTTATTTTAATGACCTTAGAATTGTATCTCTATCACCGGCGATGACCGAAATAATCTTTGCGCTCGGTGCAGAAAGTCATCTTGTTGGCACAACTACCTATTGTGATTTTCCCGATTCAGCAAAAAAGATTTACAAGGTTGGTGATTTTTCAAATCCAACGCTTGAGAGGATTATCAGTCTTAAACCCAATCTTGTTATTGTAAATCTTCCTGAGCAATCAAGAATAAAAAATCAACTTGAAAAATATGGATTAAAAATATTTGTTACTTCTCCGGAAAAACTTGAAGATATTTATAACGAAATATCTGCACTTGGAAATCTCATAAAAAAACAGAAACAGGCAGATTCCCTAATAAATTATATGAAGGCAAATATTAAACCGCTGTTCCGAGTGAAGAAAAAAGTCTACATTGAACTTAGTGCCAGACCACCGATTACGATCGGTGGCAAATCATACTTAAATGAACTAATAGCAATGGCTGGAGGTGAAAATATATTTTCGGATATTAATAAGGACTACCCAGTTGTCAATCAAGAAGAGGTCATTATGCGAAACCCCGAAATCATAATTGTTCTGCATCCAGAAGATATCAAGAATCGCATAGGCTGGAACAGAGTTAATGCCATTAAAAATCAACGGGTTTATAGAGATTTAAACTTGGACTGGATTCTACGTCCTGGTCCGAGGCTCGTGCTTGGTTTTGAACAACTGGAGAAGATTTTTGAATAAAATACTCCTGTTGATTTTTATATTATTGTTCAGTATTATTCTTGAATTGTCTATTGGCCCCGGAGAATTAAATTCCGAAATAATACAATTGCGAATTTACAGAGTAGTGCTCGGGATATTTGCAGGCAGTATATTGGCGTTTTGTGGCAATGTTCTCCAGGGACTGTTTGGTAATCCCCTTGTTGAACCGTATACACTGGGTACTGCATCCGGTGCCGCACTCGGTGCATCGTTAGGTATTGTTATGTTTGGCTATGCGCATCCTGCATTTTCTTTTGGTGGTGCTCTTTTGATTGGGGTATTGGTATTCACCATTGCGCGTGTTGAAGGGGGATTATTACGAGACAGATTGATACTATCCGGTGTCGTTATGAGCTTTTTATGCAGTTCTCTGGTAATGATAATAATGATTACTGGGAGAAAAGAATTGTATGAAATACTCTATCTATTAATGGGATATTTAGGGATTGTAATCACACCTCAAAACAGAATAATGATAATAATCATTGCTGTAATATCAATAATTCTACTCTTCTATCTTTATAGGTTCTACCGTGAATTTGATATTATATCTACTGGCACAGAATCAGCGATTGCACTTGGAATAGATATACAGAGATTTTCAATTGAGGTATTTCTAATCGTAACACTCCTTGTGAGCTTTGTTGTATCAATCGTCGGTGCCATAGGTTTTGTCGGGCTTGTCATTCCCCATATTTCAAGAATTTTGCTCGGTCCTAAACATATTAAAAATCTTACGGGTTCTCTATTTTTGGGCTCTGCTTTTGTATTGTTTGCAGATGCACTCGCCCGTTCACTTACTTTCTATGAATTACCAACTGGTATAATCACCTCATTAATTGGTGTTCCTTTCTTTATCTATTTATATCGTTTGAAATAGGCGATGAAGGTTATAGAATTATCAAATATAAATTTTTCGTACAACGTGAAAAATGTTTTGCAGGATATAAATTTGATTATTGAAACAGGTGAATTTATTGGAATCATCGGACCTAATGGTGCGGGTAAATCAACCATTTTAAGAATAGTTGCAGGTATTCTAAAGAAATTCAGCGGTAGTCTTCGCATAATGGGAAGAGATATAAAAACAATTAGACAAAGAGAATTAGCACAGATAGTGGGATTTGTTCCCCAGGAGACGCATTTTCAGCACAACTATTTGGTTGAAGACATTATTTCAATGGGAAGGTATCCTTATCTTGAACCTTTCCAGCATTTTAAAAAAGAGGATATAGAAACGGTGGAGTGGGCAATTGCAAAATCCGGGTTGAATGAATTAAGAAAAAGACCGGTGAATTCCATTTCCTCAGGGGAAAGGCAGATGGTCGTTATCGGGCGTGCCCTTGTTCAAAAACCCCAGATCCTTCTGCTTGATGAACCGACAAGTCATCTTGATATTCAACACCAGGTAGCGATAATGAAATTGTTAAAAGATTTAAATCAACACGGAATGACGATAGTAATTGTAAATCACGATTTAAATGTAGCAAGTCAATTCTGCGAGAAACTCGTTCTCTTACACCGAGGTAGAATTTATAAAATTGGCACGCCAGAAATGATAATTGATAAAGAATTACTCATGGATGTTTACGGTGTTGAGACAGAAGTAATCATCCATCCTGAAAAAAATATACCACAAATTTTTTTGAAATAAATTTATTTTATTATCTGAATCTGAGATGGGCTTTTTACGATAATTTCGGGTTTGCCATTATATTCTTTTATTAGCCCTGATACCCTTACTTTTTTATTGAGATAATAATCTTCTGGATTTTTCGGGAATTTATCAAAATCACTGGCAAATATTACTGCGGTAAAATGACGTTTCCAGTCTTTATGAAAATTTAAAAAACAGACCTTGCCAGTATTTTTTGTAAGGACAATTATGCCTTCTATTGTTTTAGTCTTACCATAATATTTATGTGCATCAAGATATGGGATTATTTCATTGGACGCTTTGAATGAAGTGATTTCTTTGCTGAAAATCCCCGTTGTATCAGGGATTTGAAAAACGGGGAATGACCATAAACCTCTTCGGTTTCTAATGGCAATTTTTTCTGTATTTTGGAATTCATTTTTAAATAGTGTATCAGGCGGATAAAACCTTGTCTCAGCAAGACCGACGCGAATCATTTCATCGTTAACGAACTTTCCATCAAGATAGACATAATATAAGTATCTACCATAATTATCCTTTTCTGTTATGTCTTTTTTCAACACCACGGTTTTACCAAGAACCATATTCATTAAAAATTCTTTAGCCAGATCTCCACCCGGATCCAGCATTTCAGGTGCATTGATTCCTAAGAGACGAACAGTTTTTCCTTTATCGGTTTTGAATGTATCTCCATCTACTACTTCAACAACTTTTTCTTTATTAGAACAAAAGAACAAAATCAACAGAAATAGTAATATCAAATTTTTCATGGATAATTATATTAAACACCTGTATGTCTGTCAAGTATTCATCTGGGCATTGACATCAAAGATTATTTCTGTATAATTTTTATGATTTAAGGCAATAAATGAAGAAAAGAAAAAACAGAGAAACTTTTAGAGCAAGATTGTTGGAGGAAGTTGTTCGTTTAAAGACACAATTAAAAATATTACAGAATAAATTACGCGAACACCGCGTATTGAATAAGGCGGTCTTTGAACATTCTCCTGTTGGTATAACTGTGCGGCTTGGTTCTGGCGAACTTGTGTCTTATAACAAGGCGTGGAAGAGAATCTGGAATCTTACCTACCGCAAGATACTTGAGAATGAAAAAAAATGTCGCGGTTGGACTGTAAAAAAGCGCTACCCGTATCTCAAAAAATACGCATCAAGGGTTCAAAAGATATTTGATAAAGGTGGTGAGATATACATACCAGAAATCCATGTAATTGACCCCAAAACAAAATTTGATAAATGGATTGCCCAGTATTATTATGCAATAAAAAATAACCGTAGCAAAGTTGAACATGTCGTGACCATTACCCAAGATATTACCCCTCAGAAAATGGCACTCTTGGCACTCGAGGAGAGTGAAAAAAAATTCCGTGCAATTGTGAACAATGTAAATTTAGGTGTTTACCGTTCCTCTGCTAAACAACCTGGTTATGTGATTCAGGCTAATCCAGCATTTTTAAAGCTATTTGGATATGAATCAATGAAACAGATTTTACATATTCCCGCAGAAAAATTTTACAAAAATCCGAAAGACAGAATTCAGCTTTTGAAAGAATTAATCAAAAATGGAGAGGTACGGGATAAAGAATTAGAGATGAAAAGGAAAGATGGCTCAACATTCTGGGCTTCTGTATATGCCAAGGCACATTATGATGAAAGTGGTTATATAAAATGGATAGATGGTGTCATTGAAGATGTAACCGAGCGAAAACAGATGACTGAAACCCTGCAGGCACTTTCTTTCACAGATGAACTGACAGGTTTATATAACCGGAGGGGATTTATGACCCTTGCTGAACATCAAATCAAAATTGCACAACGTACGAACAAACCGATGTTGCTATTATTTATAGACATGGACAATTTAAAGGATATAAATGATGAATTTGGACATCCAATGGGAGACCAGGCACTCATCTGGACAACAAAAATTTTAAAAAAGACATTCCGGGGTTCTGACATAATTGCCCGCATCGGCGGTGATGAGTTCGTTATTCTAACATTGGAAATACAAAAAACAAAAGGTGAAATATTCTATGAACGTTTACATAAAAGCCTGGGGGTATTTAATCAATCAGGACAACTACCTTTTAGGATTTCATTGAGTGCTGGATGGTCATATTATAACCCTAAGCATCCCGAAAGCATCAAAAGTCTTTTAAAAAAGGCTGACCATTTGATGTATATTAATAAAATGAGAAAGAAAATGAGAAAATAAAAAATTACTTGACACCTCATTTTATTTTTATATAATTCTTTGTGCAGTGGCAATGTATTCTGGATGTAAATCTTAATCGTCTTACCGAATCCCTTAAATTCGCTGAAGATTATATTAGATTTACAATTAAAGAAGTTTTTATCCTTGAAAAAATAAGAAAATTGAGAAACACATTTTTTGTTTTAAAAAAATCCCTGCCTATAGTTGATTTGGTTGCTTATCGACGGAGTGAGATTGACCCAGGTAGAAATTATCAATTTGATTCAATTCCGCGCCGGAAGGATATTGATTTAATTCTGGCAAATTTCTCAAGGGCAAAGGAATCTGCCCGCATAATTGAAGAAATTTTGCGACAGAGGAATAAATCGTTGAGTAGGATTATCAAAAAAATAAGGTTTCAAATATATGATCTTGAAAAAATTGTCTTGCAGAAGATTCCCAAGAGATTTGATCCAAGATTATATGTAATCATTGATGAAAAATATATTGATAAATTGCCATTATATGAAATGTTAAATATCCTTCAAAATAACGGCACGACAATGATACAATTACGCATCAAGAACCTGCCAGATAAAAAATTTTATTATTATGGAGAAAAAATAAAGAAGTTGATAACCAATCCAGAATTGAAATTTATTATCAATGATCGTCTTGATATTGCATTGGCGGTAAATGCGGATGGGGTTCATCTTGGTCAGGAAGATTTACCCTTGAGAAGTGCAAGAGAGATACTTGGAGAAAAATTTATCATCGGCGTTTCGACCCATAATTTGAAAGAGGCATTAAGAGCCCAGGAGAATGGCGCGGATTATCTTGGAGTTGGTGCCGTATTCCCGACGGAAACAAAAAAAGATGCGTGGGTTTGTGGTCTGGATTTGATTCGGAAACTTAAGAGTAAAATCAACATTCCAATCATTGCCATCGGGGGGATAAATAATAAAAATCATAAAATGGTTTTAAAGGCGGGTGCTGATGGTATTGCAATTGCATCCTATCTATTTGAAGGCAACCTAAAAAAAAATTTACAATCATTAACAAAAAGGGCTTGAGATGTTTTATTTTTTTTATATAATTAAGCATTAAGGAGGTACAAATGAATATAACAATATCGGCAAGGAATTTCACATTGACCGATGCAATGACTGAATTTGCTGGAAAAAAATTTGCAAAATTAAAGAGATTTGAACGCGTCATAATCGATGGCAATCTTATTCTTGAAAAAGATAAATCAATAAGTGTGGTAGAACTCACCCTCCGTGTGAAACATTCCACGATTAACTGCAAGGTGGATACTCAAGATATATATCAGGGTATCATTGATGTAGCAAAAAAGGCAGAACGACAATTACAGAAATATGAAGATAAATTTAAAGAAAGAAAAAGAATTGCCGCAAAAACAAAAAGGATATGAATAAAATCACCGCAAAAATTTTGTATGAAGAAAAGAAAAAAGACTTTTCTTTTGAGATAATCACCGGCGCAGAACATCTACATAAAAGAGTAATAACAAGTTGTGATATATTTAGACCCGGACTTGCTCTCGCCGGCTACACCGGGTATTTTTTGAGTGAAAGGATAATGATAATTGGAAAGACAGAGACCTCTTATTTAAAAACACTTGATAAACATACAAAGACAAGACGAATTGCCACAATAATGAAACTTGGCACTCCCTGTGTTATTGTAACCAAAAAACTAAAGATTGATGAAAAATTTATTAATGAAGCAAACAGACAAAAAATTCCAATTTTAAGGACGCCTTTATCAACAACACCATTTATCCATTCCCTTTCAACATATCTTGATTATAAACTGGCACCAACATTATATTTGCATGGCACATTAATTGATATCTACGGGGTAGGTGTTCTATTTTTGGGTAAACCCGGCATTGGAAAAAGTGAGTGTGCATTAGACTTAGTAGAAAGAGGACACCGTCTCGTGGCTGATGATCTAGTAAAGATTGTACGTCGTGGGGAGATGCTAATAGGGATGGGTGCGGAAAAGAGCGATAAACTAAAACATCACCTTGAAATTCGCGGTGTTGGGATAGTTGATATATTTAGAATTTTTGGTGTTAAGGCCGTTCGTCTGCGTAAACGCATTGAGATAGTGATTGAACTTGTTTACTGGGAGGATACAAAGGGTGAATATGAAAGGCTTGGATTGACCAAAAAAACGAAGAAAATTCTCGGTATTAAAATCCCTTATATTAAACTACCCCTGACCCCCGGGAAGAATATCTCAGTGATTTCCGAAGTTGTTGCAATGAACTATCTGTTAGAATTAAGAGGAGTAAATGTTGCTAAAGAATACAATAATGAATTATGCAGGGTAATTTTTAAAAAGGAAATTCCCAGTGTTCATTTTGATGAGGATATAGAATGATTAAAGGTATTATTATTGGACATGGTAATTTTAGCCAGGCATTACTAAATACGGTTGAGAAAATATTGGGTAAACAGAAAATGGTTGATGTGATTTCAAATGAAAATTTATCCTGTGATTCACTGACAGAAATTTTGAAGAAATCAATGACTCCTAATAATCAAGAAAAAATAATATTTGTTGACCTTCCGGGGGGAAGCTGTGCGATTTCATGCTTGAATCTCTTAAAGGAAAATAAAAATTTAAAAATCCTCTGCGGTATCAATTTACCAATGCTTCTTGAATTTTTCTTATTGCGCGATAAGTATAATGTAGATGAGTTAGTTCCGATATTATTAAAGAAAGCAAAGGATAACATCATAACTTTAGGAGGGAATAATGAAGACAATCGGTGAGATTTTTGAAGAATCGTTTATAAAATATCCTGAAAAGGTTGCTTTAAAAAAAGGTAATAATGTTTATACCTATGGGGATTTAAAAGATAGAGTGCTGGCAGTAAAACAGTATTTATATAGTTTGGGGTTGAAGCCCGGCGACCGATTCGGAGTCCTCGGCGAGAATAGTCCAGAATGGGCAATCAGTTATCTTGGAATAATACGTGCCGGATTAATCTGTGTTCCACTGGATGCGCTGCTTTCTGAAGCTGAATTAATCCATATCTTAAGAGAAAGCACCGCAAGGGGTGTGTTATGTTCGGAAGGCCATCTTTACAAAATTGAATCGATCAAAGGTGAACTAAAGAATTTGCAATGGTTGATAAATATGAAAAAAATCCGTGAATTACCTTCTACTAAAAATGAGAAAAAAGTAGAAATAAAACCTGAATCCCTTGCAGTCTTAATATTTACATCAGGAACGACTGGCCTTGCTAAGGCAGTAATGTTGAGCCATAAAAATATCATTTCAAATCTCCAGGCAATAGAAAAAGTTCTCCCTCTTTATCATACAGACAGCTTTGTATCAATAATTCCTATGCACCATACATTTGAAGCAACCTGTGGCTTTCTATATCCCCTGTATCGTGGAGTATCAATATTCTATCCCCCAAGCCTTAAACCAAACGATTTGATCGCTACATTTAAAGAGGCGAAGATAACCTGTTTGGTCGCGGTTCCCCTTCTATTTGCAAAATTTCTTGCGGGTATCCAGCGAAAAATCGCCACTGCATCTGTTCCTACAAAACTGATATTTACAACGATCAGCGGAATGGCTTCAGTCTTTAAATTTTTACGAAAGCCACTTTTCAGTAAGGTCAGAAAGGAAATGGGTTTAGAAAATTTGCGCATTGCTGTTTCGGGAGGTGCAGCATTATCGGCAAAGGTCGCTCAGGGACTTGCATTACTTGATATTCCGATATTCCAGGGTTATGGATTGACCGAGGCCGCACCGGTTGTATCAGTGAATCCTATGTCTCGTCCCAAAAATGACACTGTTGGAAAACCAATACCCGGAGTGGAAGTCAAAATCTCTGAACCAGATGAGAATGGAATCGGTGAGATCATTGTAAGGGGTCCCAATATAATGCTTGGGTACTATAATAACGAAAGGGCAACAAACGAAGTCATAAAAGACGGATGGCTTTATACTGGTGATCTTGGTTATATTGATGATGAAGGATATATACATATCACGGGTAGAAAAAAAAGTCTCATTGTGACTCCAACGGGAAAGAATATAATACCTGAAGAATTAGAGGAAAAATTGCTTACAAGTAAATGGATAAAAGAAGTTCTCGTCGTTCCCAGAATTGATCCCCAAACTAAAAATGAAGAAATTTGCGCATTGGTTTATCCTGATTATGAATTGTTAGAAAAGTATAGTATTGCCCATAATGTCAAATTAGAATTTTCTGAAATAGAAAAAATAATCAGAGATGAGATAAGAAAAATTAATGAAAATTTACCGGTTTACAAACGTATCACAAAGTTTGAGATCCGCGAAGATGAATTTCCTAAAACCACAACCCAGAAGATAAAACGGCATATGTTTATTGAGCAGAGTATTAAAGTTTAACGTTAAATTTTTTATTCAGGTTTTTCTCTACAACTGGTGGCACGAAGTTTGAAATATCACCACCTAATGATGCAATCTCTTTAGCCAAAGATGAACTGATAAAGATATAATTTTCTGAAGGCATAAGAAAGATCGTTTCAATCTGCGGTTTTAATTTTCTGTTCATTAAGGCAAGCTGAAATTCAAAGTCAAAATCTGATACTGCACGGATACCACGAATAATTACATTAGCTGAAACCGACTCTACAAATTCAACGAGTAATGAAGAGAATCCTTTTACTATAACTTTGTGATTATTCTTAAATACTTCATCTATCATCTTAATTCTCTCATCAAGAGTAAATAACGTCTTTTTAGGACGGGCACTAACACCAATAATTATCTTATCAAAGATCTTTGTTGCCCGATTTATCACATCAATATGTCCATAGGTTATCGGATCAAAGGTGCCTGCATAAACTGCCTTTTTCATTCTTAACTCCTTTTTAATTTTAAAAAAGATACAATTGTATCGCCATATTGTTTTTCTTTTATAATTTCATACTCTTTAATAATGGAACAAGGATTGAAATGTGAATACTCAATAACAATTGTGGATTCTTCTTTGAGCAGATGATAAAAATATAAAAGTTCCAGAGCTTCATTAAGGTATTCTGTTCGGTAAGGTGGGTCAATAAATACTAAATCAAATTTCATACCGCGCAATTTTTTTAATCCCGGGCGAAAATCCAATTTTATCACTTTTATTCTATCATTGAGATCGAGCGCCTTAATATTCTTTAAAAGTGCGGTGGGATTTTTTTCCATAAATATACAAAAGTGGGCACCTCTTGATAATGCCTCAATTCCCATTGCACCGGTCCCGGCAAACATATCTAAGACCAAGGCATCATTAACCTTCTCTCCCAAAATATTAAATATTGCTGAACGTACAATCGCCCTGGTGGGTCTGATACCGCTTTTCCCAACTTTAAGTTTTTTGCCTTTATACGAACCGGTAAGAATCCTCATTATTATTGAATGAACCCCGAAGCACATTTTGTGCTCCGGGGTTGTTTGATTATTTTGTGAATTTCTCTATATTACTTTATTATCGTCGGGGTGATGAATATCAATAACTCCCTGTCTTCATAAGTCGTTGCTGTTTCACGGAAGAGTGCACCTATGAGAGGAATGCTTTTCAATATCGGTATACCCCGTACACTTTTTGTCTCTTTCTTTCTAATAAAACCACCAATCACAACAGTATTACCATCTTTTACAAGAACCCTTGTATCCGCCTCAGAGGTGGTAATAATTGGTCTGCCTGCCAATGCGGATGCACGGTCAAGTTCACTCACCTCAGCATGAATCTCCATCGTAATTTCTTCTAGAGAGTTTATATGTGGCGTAACTTCAAGTTTTGTACCTACGGTGTAGAATTGTATCACAGTATTGCCGGCCATGTCCCTAGTAGGAATGCCAAACCTTTGTCCACCAAGGATTGATGCTTTTTTGTTATCCACTGCCGATACCCGTGGTGCAGAAATTGTGTTTGCTTTACCTTTTTCTTCTAATAAATTGATTGTCGCACTTACCTGTGCAAGAGATGGGATAGTTCCAATATTGAATACTCCATATCCTGCGATTGTTGGTGTTGGATTGCTTGTAACATCAACTCTTAATAATCTACTCTCAAGTCCTTTTAATGTCCAGTTGATACCGAGTCCCTGGGAATGAGATGCATCTACATCAACAACCTTTGCCATTATCTCTACCTGCGGCGTTGGTGTATCAAGCAATTTTACAAGTTGTTTAATCTTATCATGAATAGGTTCTACATCCGTAACTACTACGGAATTTGTTCTTTCATCAACATTTGCTTTACCCTTTGGCGAAAGCATTGCCTGAATTTTAGTCAACATTTCAGAAGGGCTTGCAAATTCAAGTTTATAAATATTGGAAATAAGAGGTAAATCAAAATCCTGTTTATCAAGATTTTCCGCCGTATCAACCCTTATTACACCAGGGTCTTCACGATAGGCATAACCAGCAGCACGTAAAATAATCTCTAATGCCTGCTTCCAGGGAACATTATGGAGTCTTACTGTAACCGTTCCTTTTACATCTTTTCCTGCAACAATATTAACACCCGCATATTCAGAAAGCGCCCTTAATACAGTGAGAATATCCGCATTCTCAAGATCAATACTAATGGGCCTTCCGGTTATACTGACCGGGGGTCTGGAACTCGGAACCGCTGGAGGCGGTGCCTCAGGTGCAACCGGGGCTGCTGCTTGAGTGGTTAATGCCTGCCATGTAGATATTGGAGCAGTTAAACCGGTCAGCAATGTTACAACAAAATTGTTGCCTTCAGTTGTTGTCAAGAATGAGTAATCTTGATTCAATTTTGCTACAACTCTTAATAAATCGGGTTGTCCAGTAAATCCCGTGATAGAAATATCTTTGATACCGCCTGTATTGAGAATATAATGTCTTCCTGTGAGATTGCTGGATACCCTGGAGCAGTCAATAACAATCCTTGAAGGGTCTTTAAGGCTAAAGGCATTGACGATAAATGGTCCATCCGCTTCAATTATTAATTTTGTATTTACTCCCTCAGATTTTACAACTATATCTTTAATAACCACACCATTCATTATTGAGAGTATTGAGAGAATTGTAAACAAAAATCTCATAATTTACCTCCTTTCTTTTCCCTCTTGGAGTCTTAGTTCATATTTTGTTATAACTCCTGCATGCATAATTTCAAAAATTATTGCCTGGCGCTTTATTTCACTTACATGACCACCAGCAACGCGGTCACCACGTTTTAAAATGTAACCGTTATCCTGGCCATCCTTGACAAGGGCATAATAACCACGATCTCCCCAGAGAATACCAATGAGACGAAGGTTTTCAGGACTCAAATGACCAGTCTTACCACCACCCAATTCCAACCCCAATAATGGAACAAATGGGTCTCTACGTCCTGCAGGTTCATAATCATATCTTTCTACAGGAAATAGAGAATCAGCAGTTGGAATCTGGTTTAGAATTACTATTAAAGTAAGAATACTACCGATGGCGTGGAGCACCACTTGGCACCTCCTGTTTTTTTATAACAGTATAAGTGATCGCCTGTAAATCAGCTTCAGTGCTGCGGTCTTTGCCTGGGTTAATTCTTATCGATGGGACATTTACAATCCTGGATAGATTGCCGATATTAGATAAAAATTTTCCAAGTTGATGATAACCACAAGCGACTTTGATCTGAACCGGAATTTCTGAATAATTTTGTTTGGGAACAGGACCACTCGGTTTAAAGAGCAAAAAACTCACACCCGCTTTTGTACCGGAATTTGAGATTTGCTGAATCAATTTTGGAATCTCCTTTTCCTGAGGGAGCATTTCCTTAGCAATTTCCCATTCGGCTTCAAGTCTTGCTATCCTTGCCTGGAGTTCAGGTAGGCGCGCCTTAGCTGCCTCTGCTTCCTGAACTTTGATCTGGAGTGAATTCCTTTTTTCCTCAAGAGCCTTTATCTTATTTTGATTTGAGGTATAAGGAAACCTAAAAAATAGAATTAACACCAGTATTATGAGGATAAAAAATACAATTGTCTGCTGGGTTTTTGATTCTTTTAGATTCATCTCGTACCTCCAATTGAATCAATTCTAACATTTGCGGTAAGTGTAAATTCCATCATTTCCTGTTTTTCAACAGTCCTTTTTTCCAAAACAGTCAAATCTACATCACCAATATAAGGCGATTCTTCAAGTCGATTCATAAATTCAGCAACAAGAAGATTTGAGGCTGTTGTACCCTTGATATCAATATTCTGCGTTGATACATTGAGCATTGTTAACCATGTAAATTCCGGAATCCGCGCTGAAATTTCGTCAAGGATGTGTGCAATAAGAAAACGATTTTTATTGAGTTCCTTAATCGGACTAATTAGAGTCATCAAATCTTTTTCCCTTTGCTTCAAACTATCAACAGTTGCGACATAAATTTTTAGTTCATCAAGACGTGTTTGTAATTGATTTATATTACGATTGAGTCCACCAATTTTCGTACTTTGAATTATCAGGAAAAGGGCAATAATGATGACAACCACCGCAATTCCTAAAATATAAAGTGCACCTAATTTGATAGAAGGCAATTTAATCGGCGGTGCACCTGGTTTTGCGGCTTTTGCTTTCGGTGCCTTTGCCTTCTTAAGGCTGGGCGATAGATTTATTTTTATCATTAGTCCCCCCTTAATGCAAGGCCAACTGCCTGGGTTAAAACTGGACCAATCATTTCAACCCCTTCAGGTGCGAAAATTGAAGGGTCATAAAGAATATTTTTGAAAGGGTTAAATATTTCTACACCTACATTCAAGCGTCGTTTTAGATAATCAACCATATTTGAAATCAATGCACCCCCACCCGTGATATACATTTTGCTCACTCTTTCTTCACCCGTTACCGTAGAGAGAAACTGGAGACTTCTTTCAATCTGTGTGCTAAGATCATTAACAAACGATTCAAAAACACCGTGAATTGAATCCTGAGATGCACCAACCGGGATTGTTCCTTTAACTGCATTTGCTGCATCTTCATAATTGAAGCCGATCTCTTTTTGTAATTTATTTATATAGGAATTGACACCGTAGTACACATCTCGTGCGAGTAAAGACGAACCACCTTTAATCACATTTATTATTGTCATTCCTGCGCCAATATTTACCAATGCAATTGCTTCATCCGGACTTGGCTGATAATTATATTCAAATGCATTTTGCAGAGCAAAGGCAGAGGTATCAATGATAATCGGGTTGAGGTTTAGTTCTTTCAGAAGGACGGTCAGATTATTTATCAATTCATTTTTTGCTGCAACAAGAACAACTTCCTGTTGATTCTCGCCGTAGTTGGGATTCACTACATCAAAATCCAGGGAGACTTCGTTGATATCAAATGGTACATATTGTTCTGCCTCCCACTTTATTTGTTCTTTCGTTTCTGCCTCGCTCAAACGGTCCATAACAATCCGTTTTATTATCACATCCCTTCCCGCAAGACCGATTACGACATCCTTGGTTGTGATATTGCGGGATTCAAAAAGAGTTCTAATTGAGTCCAGGACTGCTTCCCGGTCAATAATTTCCCCCTCAACAATTGCATCCGGCAATATCTTAGAGATCCCGTAATTTATTAGTCTTTTGGTCTTACCGGGCAAAAGTTCGACGACCTTTGTTTGACTTGACCCTATATCAAGACCAACTACTTTTTTCTTTTTTCCAAACATATTCACTCCTTTGCTCTTTTACTAAATTCTACACAAACTCCAAATGGGACTTTACCCCCTAATAGATTAAATTTGAATATTATATATATAATTAACGGAATGTCAAGAGCCAAATTCATTATTTTTACCTACTGAACGAAAATTAAACGATTTTTTCGATTCGAGTAAGAATTTATCCAAATCCCCTTTTTTGATATGAAATCTAATTTCTCTCATAAGCTGTGTATAAAACATTATATTATGATAACTAACAAGACGACCCGCAAGTGCCTCACCTGCATTAAAAAGGTGTCTGATATATGCACGGCTGAAGTTTCTGCAGGTATAACAACTACAATTTTTATCGAGTGGGGAATCATCTCTGGTATACCGACTGCTTTTTATAATCAACTTACCCTCTGATGTAAATGCCATTCCAGTTCTACCATTACGGGTTGGAAGGACACAATCAAAAAGGTCAACACCGAGTCTCACCGCCTCAAGAATATCCTCGGGATAACCACAGCCCATTAAGTATCTGAGTTTATTTTCTGGTATGATTTCATTAACTACATTTACCATTTCCATAGTTAAGTGTGATGGTTCACCTATCATCAATCCTCCAATTCCATAACCTGGAAATTTCAATTCAAGTAGGCGATAGGTACATTCTCTTCTAAGTTCTTTGAAAGTACCACCCTGGATAATTGCAAATATACGGGGTTTTTTTTTACTTTTAAACTCCGCTCTGCCCAGTTTACCGTTCTTTCCACAGCAATACGTGCCTCAATGAACTCTGAAGGATAAGGTGTGAAAAAATCAAGACACATTGCAATATTGGTTCCTAAGTCGCGTTGAACCTCAATCGCTTTTTCCGGGGTTAAATGAATACGACTACCATCAATATGTGAAAAAAATGTCAATCCATTATCATCAACATTTCTTAATTCGCTCAACGAATATGCCTGGAATCCCCCTGAATCAGTCAGGATTGCCCTTTCCCAACTCATAAATTTATGTATACCTCCAAGTTTTTTTACAAGTGCAGTCCCCGGTCTTTGCATCAAATGATATGTATTACAGACAATTATCTCAACCCCAATTTTTTTTAACTCATCAGGCGAAATCATCTTTACACAACCCTGGGTTGCCACGGGCATAAAATTTGGTGTTTTGACTTCGAAATGTCTTGTTTTCAAAAGGCCTAATCTTGCCTTCGTATTACGGTCTTTCTGCAATAACTTAAACATACTGATATCATACATAATTATTCAATCTTGTCAATAATTATTGAGTCTGAGTCCTCCTCACTTTTCGCTTGTTAAAATTAGGAAATAGGATTATATCCCCTGGAATGCTCCCCATTTGACTTGGACATGAATATTAGTTATACTT